>NZ_MBLN01000014.1:0-315109 GCF_001854645.1 Pseudofrankia sp. EUN1h
CGTCCAGGTGATGGCCTGGGAGCTCGCGGCGAAGTCGGGGAACCGGGCGGACTCGGCGATCGCCATCCGGCTGAGCCGAACCAGATCCGGGTCGACGGACCGCGCCAGGATGGCGCGCGCGATCGTCTCCAGGCTGGCGGCGAGGTCGTCCGGCAGCGGTTCCAGGGCTCCTTCGTCCCGTTCCAGCCGCGTCAGCGCCCACGAGCTCACGGCGATGAAGAGCGCGCGCTTGTCGGAGTAGCGGGCGTAGAGCGTGCCCTTGGTGACGCCGGCGGCCTGCGCGACCGCCTCCATGCTGGTGCCGTCGTACCCGTTCTCCAGGAACGCGTCGACGGCCGCGCGCCGGATCCGGTCGGTCAGTCGGGCCGCCTGCGTCGACGTCGGCCGCCCTGAGCGGGATCGCTCCCTCCCCACCTCAGACACCACCCGACAACCCTACGGTCCCGCCCGTTTCGGGCGACGGTGCGCGACGGCCACGGGGCACGGGCCGCGTGTGACGAGCACGGGCCGGGTGCGACGGGCAGGGGCCGCGGGCGCCGGGCGGGAGCCAGCGGCGCCGGCGTCCGCGTCCGGCCGGTTGACCTAAATCGTACGGGACCGTATGGTTAATCAACCGGACGGCACCGTACGATTTTCGGCCGCTGGCCCGCTGCCACGACCGACTCGGGAGGCAGATCGATGGCGCACTTCCCCAAACCCGCCGAGGGCAGCTGGACCGAGCACTTCCCGAGCCTCGGCACCGGCTTCGTCTCGTTCGAGGACTCGATCTCGCCCGAGTACTACGAGGTCGAGCGCAAGGCGATCTTCCAGCACACCTGGCTGAACGTCGGCCGCGTCGAGCAGATCCCGAAGACCGGCAGCTACTTCACCAAGGAGATCCACGCCGCCCGCACGTCGGTGATCGTCGTCCGGGACGCCGATGGCGGGGTCCGCGCGTTCCACAACATCTGCCGCCATCGCGGTAACAAGCTGGTCTGGCAGGAGAACCCGGGCGAGGAAGTCAGCGGCACGGCCCGCCAGTTCATCTGCAAGTACCACGCCTGGCGTTACGGCCTCGACGGCGCGTGCACGTTCGTGCAGCAGGAGTCGGAGTTCTTCGACCTCGACAAGGCGACGCTCGGGCTCGTCCCAGTGCGCTGCGAGGTGTGGGAGGGCTTCGTCTTCATCAATCTCGACGACAACGACTCCACGTCGGCGCGCGAGTACCTCGGCCGTTTCGCGAAGGGTCTCGAGGGCTACCCGTTCGGCGAGATGACGCAGACCTGGAAGTACCGCGCCGAGGTCGGCGCGAACTGGAAGCTCTACATCGACGCGTTCGCCGAGTTCTACCACGCGCCCGTGCTGCACGGTAAGCAGTACGTGAGCTCCGAGAGCCGCAAGATCCAGGCATACGGCTACGAGGGGCTGCACTACGACATCGACGGGCTGCACGGGATGCAGTCCACCTGGGGCGGGATGTCACCGCCGAAGGACCTCAGCATGGTCAAGCCGATCGACCGCGCGCTGCGCAGCGGCAACTTCGGCCCCTGGGACCGGCCCGACCTCCCCGGGCTCGACCAGCTGCCGTCCGGCCTCAACCCAAGCCGTCACCACAAGTGGGGCAACGACTCCTACGTCTTCTTCCCGAACTTCATGATCCTGGTGTGGGCGCCGGGCTGGTACCTCACCTACCACTACTGGCCGACGGCCTACAACAAGCACATCTTCGAGGGCACCCTCTACTTCGTCCCGCCGAAGAACGCCACCGAGCGGATGCGTCAGGAACTGGCGGCGGTCACCTTCAAGGAGTTCGCTCTCCAGGACTCCAACACCCTGGAGGCCACCCAGACGATGCTCGAGTCCCGCGTCGTCACCCAGTTCCCGATCAACGACCAGGAAATCATGATCCGCCATCTCCACAAGACCGCGGCCGACTATGTCGCCAGCCACCAGGCGCAGCACTGAGCAAACGGCCGGGCAGCACACACGACCAGAAAGCGCCGACGGCCCCGGCCGGCCAGGAACCTGACCGGCCGGGGCCGTCGGCGCTATTTTCATGATCTGGTGGAATCTTGGGAGAAAAGACTCCGGGGATTCCGCCAGATCATGAAATGGCCCAGATCGCGAGCTCAGATCACGATGGGCAGCTTCTGGTAGCCGCGGACGGTGCTGGTGTGGAGGCGGACGGCGTTCTCGTGGTCGACCTCCCAGGTCGGGAAACGCTTCAGGGTCTCCTCGATCGCCAGCCGGCTCTCCAGGCGGGCGAGCCCGGCGCCGAGACAGAAGTGGATGCCGTGGCCGAGGGAGACGTGGCTGTCGAAGCTCCGGTGGATGTCGTAGACGTCGGGGTCGTCGTACTTGCGGTCGTCGCGGCCGGCGGAGCCGGTGAGCAGCAGGATCTTGGACTTGGCCGGGATCGTGGTGCCGTGCAGCTCGACGTCGCGGGTGGTGACCCGCCCCTGCACGGGGGACGGCGCCTCGTAGCGCAGCGTCTCCTCGACGGCGTTCCTGGTCAGGGACGGGTCGGCGGCCAGCTCGGCGCGCTGGTCGGGGTGGGCGGCGAGGATGTCGGCGGCCCAGCCGAGGAGGCGGGCCACGGTCTCGGTGCCGGCGGCGGTGAGCAGGGTGGTGAAGTCGGTGGCCTCCYGCGTCGAGAGCCGCCGGGTACCGCCGTCGGCGGCGCGGACCTCGGCCTGGACGAGGGCGGTCATCAGGTCGTCCCGAGGCGTGACGCGGCGGGCCTCGATCTGCTCGGCGAAGTACAGGTGCAGCTTCGTGGCGGCGGCCACGGCGATCTCGTTGGCCATCCCGGCGGTCTCGTCGTGGTGGAAGGTCCCGTCGATCATGTGGCGGACCTCCTCCCGGTCCGCCGGGTCGACCCCGATGAGCTGGGAGATGACCATGGAGGGCAGCAGCGCTGCGAAGTCCTGGACGTAGTCGAACCCGCCGCCGCCGACATGCGGGTCGAGCAGCTGGGCGCAGGTCTCGCGGATGGCGCCCTCCAGGCCGCCGACCCGGCGCGGGGTGAAGGCCCGGGAGACCAGGACCCGCAGCGTCGTGTGGGCAGGGGGATCCATGAAGATCATCTGCCCGGTGTCCCACGGCTCCGGGGTCATGATCTCGAGCACCGTGCCGTAGCGGGAGCTGAAGGTGGCCGGGTCCAGGTGGGCCTCGTCGACGTCCTCGAACCGCGATAACGCGTAGAAGTCGAACTTCTCGTTCCGGTATACCGGCCGCTCGTCCCGCATCCGCCGCCACACCGGGTGTGGGTCGAGATCCATCGCCTTGTCGTACGGATCCCAGTACAGATCCTCGGTCACGCTGGCCCTCTTTCGCTGATGCGATCGCCGATCGCCTTCTGGTTCGTGGAGTATGCGATCGTCGATCGCAGACTGTCAAGATGGTGCTTGAATGGTGGAATGGAGCGGCGATCACTCGTGGAGTCCGGCGATACCCGGCTCGACGCGCCTGAGCGCGCGGCCGGGGCGCGCGAGCATGGCACCGGTCCCGCCGAGCCAGCACCGCCGGCTCCCCCTGGGTACGAAGGCACACCGCCCGAGGCKGGTTCCGCCCGCTGGTGGGCACAGCGGGCGGCGTCCGCCGGCAGGCGGCGCCCGCGCCCGGGAGGACTGTCCTCGCAGCGGATCGTCGAGGCCGCGCTGGACGTCCTGCGCGACGGCGGGATCGACGGGTTGACCCTGCGCTGCGTCGCCGAGCGGCTCGACACCACCATCGCCTCGCTCTACCGGCACATCGCCAGCCGGGACGAGCTGATCGCGCTGATCGCCGACCACGTCATGGGCGAGATCCGGCTCGACCGCACCGGCCGTGGCTGGCGCGCCGACATCGAGGCGTTGATGCGCGACTTTCGCCGGATCAGCCTCGACCAGCCACTGCCGCCGTCCGCGCGCAGCAGGACCGGCTACGGGCCGAACATGCTGCGGGTCGTCGACGCGGCGCTTGGCCTGTTCCTGGAGGCCGGCCTGACCGCGGACCAGGCGGGCTACGCCACCATCACGATGCTGGAGCTCATGGCCAGCGACGCGATCCTGCGGGTCCACCGCCCCCAGAGCTCGGGCGGCCCGACGGGATCCGACGGGTTCGGCGAACTTCTCGACGGGCTACCGGCCGACCAGCTCACCGCCCTGCGCGCCGCCGGCGGCAGCTACATCAGCGCCAACGCGGACGACGTCTTCGACCACAGCATGGCCATCTTCCTCGACGGCGTGGCCAGCCGGGTGCCCAGGAGCGGGTGACGGCGCCGGGCTGGTCGCCCGGTCAGGCGCCGGGCTCCTCCACCGGTCAGGGGGTTTCGAGGATCTGGCGGGTGAGGGTGGCGCGGTCGAGCTTGTGGACGGCGGTGAGCGGCAGGTCGGCGGCCACGCGCAGGTCCTCGGGGAGCTTGTAGTGCGCGAGGAGGCCGGAAAGGTGGTCGCGCACCTCGGCGAGCGTCGGCGGGCGGGCGCCGTCGCGGGGGACGACGACGGCGACGCCGATCTCGCCCATCACCGGGTCGGGGCGGGGCACGACGGCGCACTGGGCGACGGCGGGGTGGGTGCCGAGCGCGGCCTCGACCTCCGCCGGATAGACGTTGTAACCGCCGCGGATGAACATCTCCTTGCGCCGCCCGACCAGCCGGACCAGGCCCCGCTCGTCGACGCGGCCCAGGTCCCCGGTGCGGATCCAGCCGTCGACGACCGTCGCCGCCGTCGCCGCCGGGTCGCGCCAGTAGCCGGCGAACGCGCTCGGGGTGCGCAGCCACAGCTCGCCGACCTCGCCCCCGCCGGCCGGGCGGCCGTCGTCTGCGCGGATCTCGCGGGCGATGCCGGGGCGCGGCCGGCCGATCGTGAACAGCGCCTCCTCGTCGTCGGCGTCCGGCGCGGTGCCCAGCCCGCAGCCACCCGACTCGGTCGAGGAGTAGCGCACGCTGTAGGGGGCGTTCAGCCGGCGGCGGGCCTCCTCGATGAGCGCCGGCGGTGACGCCGCCGCGCCTGCGATGATCACCTTGACGGCGCTCAGGTCGAAGCTGTCGAAGTCGGGAACGCGTAACAGCAGCGCGAGCTGCGGGGCGACGGCGTTGACGGTCGTCATCCGGTGCTCGGCGAGCAGCGCGAGGGTGTCCCGGGCCCGCCAGCGGCCCTGGATGTACATGCGCAGGCCGCGCCGCAGGTACCAGGGCAGCTTGGTCATGAAACCGACGTGGGCGAACTGGGTGGTCGCCATCGTCGGCTCACCGGGGCGGTCCGCCCACAGGCCGCCGGTGTCGATCTGGGTGACGGCGCGCAGCTGCCGCTCGGTGAAGACCGCCGCCTTGGGCGTGCCGGTGGTGCCGGAGGTGAACACGATCGCGACCGGGCGGGCCTCGTCGCCTGGCAGCGGGCCGGGCGCGGTCGCCGAGCCGGTCTCGAGCGCCGCCGTGCCGTACGCCGCCAGCTCGTCGACCTCGTGGCCGTTGGTGAGCACGACGACCGGGTCGGCGAGCTCGGTGAGCCGTTCCTGCTCGGGCGGGGCGAGCACCGGGTTCACCCCGGCGGTGATGGCGCCCAGTTTCGCGGCGGCGGCGTAGGCGAGCACGTAGCGGCTGGTCGAGGCGATCCGCAGGACCAGCCGGTCGCCGGTGCCCAGCCCGCGAGCCGCGAGCCCGGCCGCGACCGCGTCCGAACCGGTGTCCAGCGCCGCGAACGAAAGCCGGGTGCCGTCGGGATCGACGAACGCCGCCGCGTCCCCGAACCGCCGAGCCGCCTCCCGCACCGTGTCCGCCAGCATGAACCAGAACGTATCCAATCTGCATGTCACGGGCCCGCGGTCGGGAAACGAGCTGATCCAACGTTCCCCGGCGAACGGGAGACAACGGCGGGCTGGCGACGAGCGCGGCGCGGCGATCATTCGGCCGGACACGGGGTACGGCAGGCTGGTGCGTGGGCAGCCTGCTCGTGGTGGGCCATATGCGGTTTGATGAGGGTACGGGCCGCCAGAGGCACGCCGCGTCGGCGCTCCTGCACCGGCCGGATCACCACTGCGGGATCACCACTGAAGGACTGAAGGAGGGTCATCATGCGGGTCGTTGTCGATTTCGACGTCTGCGAGAGCAACGCGATCTGTGTCGGGCTGGTGCCGTCGGTTTTCGAGCTGGACGACAACGAGTACCTGTCGGTCGACGAGGAGCCTGACGAGTCGCTGCGTCCGGACCTGGAGAAGGCCGTGCGCTCCTGCCCCAAGCAGGCCATCAAGCTGGTCGACTGAGGCGGTTTTCGGTGGCGGGCGCTTCGCGCCCGCCACAGGATCGCCCCGCGAGCGTTGGTAGGAGACGGTCATGACCGACCATGTGCAGACCGAGGCAGCCGGCGGGGTGCTGACCGTCCGGATCAACCGGCCGGACAAGCGCAACGCGATCACGCAGGACATGTACCAGGCGCTCGGCGACGCGCTGGTCGGCGCGGAGGCCGACGAGTCCGTCCGGGTCGTGCTCTTCACCGGCAGCGGCGGCGCGTTCACCGCCGGGAACGAGCTCGCCGACATCGCCGAACGCGACGTCCTCGAGCCGGGCGGCCCGACCGACCGCTTCATCCGGGCACTCATCGACACGACCAAGGTGCTGGTCGCCGAGGTCGACGGCGCGGCGATCGGCATCGGCACGACGATGCTGCTGCACTGCGACCTGGTGTACGCGACGGCCCGGTCGAAGTTCGGGATGCCGTTCGTCAACCTCGGGGTGGTGCCGGAGGCGGCGTCGTCGGTGCTGCTGCCCCGGCTCACCGGGCAGCAGCGGGCGTCGAAGCTGCTGTTGTTCGGGGACGTCTTCAGCGCGCAGGAGGCGTTGGAGGCCGGGATCGTCACCGAGGTGCTGGCGGACGCCGACGCGCTGCGGGCACGGGTCGCCGACCGGGTGGCGGCGCTGCTCGCCCGCCCCGCGGGGGCCCTCGCGGCGGTCCGCCGGCTGCTGCACGGCGACACGACGATCGCCGAGCTGCACGCCGCGGCGACGCTGGAGGGCGAGGTCTTCACCCGCACCTCCAGGTCCCCCGAGGCCCAGGCCGCCATCGCCAGACTCACCAGGCGCTAGGGTCCTGCCCGTAGATCGTCGGAGTCGCCGTAGCCACGGCCGTGGCCGTGGCCGTGGCCGTGGCCGTCAGCGGCCGTCGGTGGTCATGGATCATGGAGCCATGGCCCGCCGGCGACGACGGTGGCGACGATGACGGGGAGGTCCGCATGGTCGAGCGTCGGGTGGGGCGGCCGCCCCGGATCGACCGGGCCATGATCGCCAGAGCCGCCGGTGAGATCGGCATCGACCAGGTCAGCCTGCGCTCGGTGGCCGACCGGCTCGGGGTGAGTGTCCCCGGGCTCTATCACTATGTGCGGGGCCGCGACGACCTGCTCCAGCTGGCCGCCGAGCAGTCCGCGGCGACGATCGCGCTGCCGGCCGACCGCGGCCAGCACTGGGCGTTATGGCTGCTGGAGTCGGCCGACATCCTGCGGCGCAGGTTCGTCGAGTCGCCCGCGTTGCTGGCCCAGTTCATGAGCGGCGCCTTCGGGCTGGACCAGATGGTCGACGTGCTGGAGGCCGTGATCGCGGCGCTGGTCGGCAAGGGGTTCGGCGCGCGCGAGGCGTTCGAGGCCTACGTGCTGGTGACGCAGGGCGCGATGGGCGCGGCGGTCGGCGAGATCCGCCGCCGGCAGATCGACGAGACCAACCACCCGATCGCACTGGAGTACCAGCGGGTGTTCGCCCAGCGGGACCCGTCGGACCTGGCGCACCTGCGGGCGATGCTCGCCGACGGCCCGCCGCCCGAGTCGAGGCCGGACGACCAGCTCACCACCGTGCTCGCCGGCATCGCCGCCCGTCGCGGCGACGACTGGCGCGACGTCGTCGCCCAGCTGCACCAGCGCTCCCGGGGCTGACCGGCGCACCGGGCCGCCCGGGTGGCGCGTGGCCCGGATGGCGCCGGCCCGGTCAAGCGGTTCGGGGGCCGCGGCCAGGGCACACCGGACGACGTGACTCGGATGCTTCCTCCCCAACGTCAGCCGGATGCGCCGCGTCGCTCCGTCGGCAGGTTCGCCGCGTTCACCGGCGCGGCGCCGGCCCGAAGCCCGCTGCGGCTGCGGGCCGCGCTCGCGTTGTTCGGGCTGGTGTTCTGTGGTGTCGCCGCGGGGCTGTTCGCCGCCGCCGGCTGGACGGTGCCCGCCATCCTGCTCTGTGTCGTCGGGGCCACGGCCGTCGTAGACCTGATCGTGATCGGGCGCCGGATGCGCCAGCGGCGGCGCTCGCTTCCGCCGGGCTTCGGCCAGGGCGCCGCGCCCGGGAACCGACCCCGCAGCGGGAGCTACCCGCAGTAGGGCCGTGCCCGCTTTCTGATGGTCCATGAGGAATGCCGCCGCGGCGGCCCGCTACGCCCGCGCAAGGCCGGCCGGCGACCGGCCGCGCACCATGGTCCTGACCAGCGGCTATACGATCGTGCGCCCGGAACCGTTGACCTTGGTCCCCGCACGCTCTTACCTTCGTGCTCCCACTATCTGACGGGCCATCAGATATGGCTCTCGGAGCACGGAGGAGACCGCGATGGGACGACGGCGCGACGACCTGGGCGGCACGGAGTCTGGCGGCGACGACGCGGACGGCGCCGGCTTACCCGGCCTGTCCGGCATGTCAGGCCTGTCTGACATTGCAAGCACGGCAAGCACGGTAGGCACGACAGGCGCCGCCGGAACCGCCGGCGGGGGGACGCGGCGCGTGGTGCTGGCAGGGGCGCTCGGCGCGGCGGCGGTGACGGCCGTCGGCTGGACGCCGGTCGCGCGGGTGGCGGCGGCGCACGCCGACCCGCCGGCGCCGCCGAACTTCCCGGCGTCGATCCCGCTGTACCGGCAGACGTTCCAGAACTGGTCGCGCGAGATCAACGTCACCGGCGTGTGGACCTGCGCGCCGGCGACCCCCGCCGACGTGGTGACCCTCGCGAACTGGGCCAGGGCCAACAACTACAAGATCCGCCCCCGCGGCATGGCGCACGGCTGGTCGCCGCTGTCGGTCGCCGTCGGGTCGACCGGCAACAACGTCATCTTCGTCGACACCACCCAGCACCTCACCACCGTCACGATCACCGGTTCGTCCGGGTCGACGCCGGCGACCGTACGCGCGCAGACCGGCGTCTCCATGGACAGTCTGCTCACCCAGCTGCAGGCCGCCGGCTACGGCCTGACCGCCACCCCCGCGCCCGGTGACCTCACCGTCGGCGGCGTGCTCGCGATCGACGCGCACGGCACCGCCGTCCCGGCCAGCGGCGAGACCCGGGTCGCCGGCACCACCTACGGCTCGCTGTCCAACCTGATCACGTCGCTGACCGCCGTCGTCTGGAACTCCGCGACCAGCCAGTACGTGCTGCGCACGTTCAGCCGGTCCGAGGCGGAGTCGAAGGCGTTCCTGGCACACCTGGGACGCGCGTTCCTCACCGAGGTGACGCTGCAGGTCGGCGCCAACCAGCGGCTGCGCTGCCAGAGCTGGTTCAACGTGCCGTGGACGGAGCTGTTCGCCGCCCAGGGCTCCAGCGGGCGCACCTTCGCCAGCTACGTCAACTCCGCCGGCCGGGTCGAGGCGATCTGGTTCCCGTTCACCGACACCCCGTGGCTGAAGGTGTGGAGCCGCAGCCCGAACAAGCCGCTGCTCTCCCGCCAGGTGTCCAGCCCGTACAACTACTCGTTCTCCGACAGCCTGCCGTCGTCGATCACGGACCTCGTCAGCCAGATCTCGACCGGCCACCCGGAGCTCGCCCCGACGCTCGGCCAGACGCAGATCGCCGTCGTCGGCGCCGGCCTGATCACCACCTCCACCTGGGACATCTGGGGCTGGTCGAAGGACCTGCTGCTCTACGTCCGCCCGACCACGCTGCGGGTCACGGCCAACGGCTACGCGATCCTCACCAGCAGGGCGAACATCCAGCGCGTCATCAACGAGTTCTGCACGTACTACAACAACAAGCTGACCACCTACCAGAACAACGGGCAGTACCCGATGAACGGGCCGGTCGAGATCCGGGTCACCGGCCTCGACGCCGCCGGCGACGTCGGCGTGCCGAGCTCCGGCTCGCCGCAGCTTTCCGCCCTGCGCCCACGGCCCGACCACCCGGAATGGGACGTCGCGGTCTGGCTGGACATCCTCACCGTGCCTGGCACTCCGTACGCGAACCAGTTCTACCGCGAGGTCGAGGCCTGGGTCTTCTCCAACTACTCGGGCAGCTACGCCTCGGCCCGGGTGGAATGGTCCAAGGGCTGGGGCTACACGAACAGCGCCGCCTGGGCCGACGGCACCGCGATCGGCACGACGGTGCCGAACTCGCTGCGCACCGGTCAGCCGGGCGGGGACAACTTCGACACCGCGGTCGCGACGCTGAACGCGTTCGACCCGAACCGCGTCTTCTCCAGCCCCCTGCTCGACGCCCTCCTGCCCTGAGCTCGACGCCCTCCTGCCCTGACGCGGTGGCCGGGACGGACGCGCCGCGTTCGTCCCGGCCACCGCCGTATCGTGGCCCGAGGCGACCATGAGTGCCCGGCGAGGCGCATCCAGCGGCCGCGGGGCGACGAGCTGGGGGGACGAGTGGACAGCGCGCCGGAGGACCGGGAGCAGGCGGCGCTACGCTCCGGGCTGCGCCGGATGCGGACGGTCGCCGCCTGCCTGCTGGGATTCGCGGTCGCGGTGTACATCGCGACCTCGCTGTGGCGGGACGCGCCCGGCTGGGTGGGCTATGTGCGGTCCGCCGCCGAGGCGGGCACGGTCGGCGCGCTGGCCGACTGGTTCGCGGTGACGGCCCTGTTCCGCCACCCGCTGGGCCTGCCGATCCCGCACACCGCGATCATCCGCAAGCGCAAGGACGACCTGGGTCGCGGCCTGCAGTCCTTCGTCTCCACCCACTTCCTCACCGAGGCCATCGTCCGCGACAAGGTCAACCAGATCGAGGTGGCGAACCGGGTGGGGGCCTGGCTGTGYCAGCCCGACCACGCCGACCGGGTCAGCGCCGAGGTCGCCGCCCGGCTCGCGTCGACGCTGCGCAAGGCGAACGACGAGCTGATCGTCGAGCTGGTCGAGAAGTCGGTGGTGCCCCGGCTGGTGGACGTGCCGCTGGCGCCGGTGCTCGGCGTCCTGCTCGAGCGGGCGATCGAGGACGGGCTGCAGCACCGCGTCGTCGACGTGCTGCTCGAGCAGGCCGAGGACTGGCTGATCAAACATCCGAGCGCGGTACACGACGCCGTGCTGGACCGTGCCCCCGGCTTCGCGCCGAAGTGGCTCAACGAGGCGGTCGCGGCCAAGGTCTACGCCGAGGCGGTGAAGCTCATCGGCGCGCTGCGCGCGGACCGCCACCACCGGATGCGCCAGAGCCTCGACAGCTTCCTCACCGACCTGGCCGGCAAGCTGAGGACCGACCCGGACCTGCGGGCCAGGGTCGAGGACGTCAAGGCGAGGGCGCTCGCCTCCCCCGTCGCCGGCGACGCGATCTCCCGGATGTGGGAGACGGCCAAGGGCCTCCTACTCGACCTGACCACCGACGAGCACGGCGTGGCCCGCCGCGCGGCGACCACGCACCTGGCCAGCCTCGGCCTCAAGCTCACGGCCGACCCGGAGCTGGCCGCCTCCGTGAACCGCACGGCCGCGGACCTCGCGACGCGCGCCGTCGGCCGGTACAAGGGCGACATCGCGGCCATCATCGGCGACACCGTCGCCCGCTGGGAGCCGGCCGAGGCGTCCCGGCGCATCGAGCTGCAGGTCGGCCGTGACCTGCAGTTCATCCGGATCAACGGCACCGTCGTCGGCGCCCTAGCCGGCGTCCTGATCCACCTCGTCACCGAGCTCGCCCTGTAGGCCCCTGCCCGGCGGAAACCACGCCGGGAAGGGAGGAACCACCAGCACCACGAACCACGAACCACCGCCAACCACCACCGGCCCACCGAGAGGCCTCGACTGGCCGCGCCAGGAGGCGCGCAGGGTCACCACGCGGGGCGTCTGGCACCATGGGCACCCGTGACGACCGAGCGGACGCCGGCCGCGTCGTCGCGGCGGACTCCCCTGGTGCTCGCCATGCGGGTGCTGCCGGCCGGGTGGCCGGCCTTCGCGCCGGTGGTGCTGACGGGCCTGGTCGCCGTCATCTGGCTGACCTACGTACACCCGCTGGTCCATTTCGACATCGACGTGTTCCTGCGCGCCGGCACCGCCGTCGCCGCCGGGCGCGACCCCTACCCGCGGCCCGGCACCGCGGACGTCTACTCCGGGTTCGCGTTCGTCTACCCGTACCTGATCGCGTTCCCGTTCGCCCTACTCGCCTGGCTGCCGCGCGGCGGAGCCGAGGCGCTGTTCATCGGCCTGTCGGTGCTGGCCGTGCTCGCCGGCTGCCGGCTGGCCGGAGCGCGGCGCTGGAGCCTGTACGCGCTCGTGCTGGCCGCGTCGTCGACGATCATCGGACTGCAGATGGGGACGCTGAACGCGGCCCTGTTCGCCGGGCTCGCGGGGCTGTGGCGGCTGCGGGACCGTCCGGTGCCCGCCGGCCTGCTCGCGGCACTGCTCGTCTACAGCAAGCTCTTCCTGCTGCCGCTGCCGCTGTGGCTGCTGCTCACCGGGCGCCACCGCGCCGCGGCGGTCGCCGCGGGCACGCTCGGCGCGCTGTTCGGCCTCGGCGAGCTGGTCAGCCCGGTGGACCTCACGACCTACGGCGACATGCTGAACGCCCTGGCCCGCGCGGAGGCCCCCGCCGGCCTGAGCCTGACCGGGCTGCTGATGAACGCGGGCCTTGGCCTGGGACCTGCGACCTGGGTGGCGCGCTCGGTGGCCGTGGCCCTGCTCACCGCCTGCTGGGCCGTGGGGCGGCGGGCGGCGCGGGCGCGGTGGGCCGGCGACGACCGGCTGATGTTCGCCGCCACGGTCGCGGCGGCGCTGCTCGCGTCGCCGATCGTGTGGAGCCACTACCTGCTGCTGCTCGCGGCGCCGCTGCTGGTGCTCGAGGGCGGCGAGCGGGCCGGGGCGCTGGCCACGGCGACCGTCGTGAGCTGGCTGCTGGTGACCCCGCACCTGAGCACCCCGCCGGAGCTCTTCGCCTCGGCCCTCGTGCTCGCCGTGCTCGCCGCCGGTCCCTTCGGTGACGTCGCCCGCCGCGCCGCCGCCGAACGCGGGACCGGCGGCCTGGCCGCGCTCGCGGTCCCCGTGCTGGTGGTCGCGGCGCCCGCGGTGGCGGGGCTGGAGCTGTGCTGGGCGCTCGCCCGAGCGCACCACGGCGGCGACGCCGTGACCGGCGCCTACCTGGTGACGCTCGGCCTGCTCGCGCTGCCCGCCTGGGCCGCCCGCCAGGTGCGCGGTGGGTACGAGCCGCGGCGGGATCCGCGCGCGACGCGCCTAGCCGTAGGTGGGGTTCAGCCGCAAGCGGACGACGATTAGCTCACGCTCGTGGCGCCGGTCCGGCGAAAGGCCGGTCCGGCATGTACGGTGATAACTCTGACGGCTGCTCACGCCGTCATGCGCCCGCGCCGTCCGCGAACCACGCGGTCACCGGGCGTTAGGTCGGTGCGAGCGCGCGCCGGCTCACCTTGTTCGCTGGCCCTTCGGGTCCAGCTTCCCAAGGGCCGCAATGTCCGCCCGGGGGGACGACCCCCGGACCCCCCGATGTCGAGCTTCGCTCGACCGGGGACGCAGACGGGGCGGATCCTCGGGGGTTGGATCTTTGAGCCAGCTTCCTGGCCGCCATGGAGTCCGGTCTCGCACCGTCTGACGGAATTCGTCAGGCAGGCGGGTGGTTCCAGGTGGTCGGTTGGCGTGGTCCCTGACGGGGCCGGGCCTGGGTGGGTGGCGCGGTCGGCCCGAGGATCCTCTCGGTATCTCTCGCGAAGCCGGCCTGCCGCATACCGGCCGCCGGCACGTGTTCACGCATGGGCACGGTGGCCCCGACCTGATCGGTGGATCCACTGTCTCACCCCAGCAACTCCAAATCGTTCGTCTCCTACTCCGCGGGCTCCGGCTCGGGCTCGACCTCGAGCGGCCGGCCGGCACGCGGAGGCGGACGGACTCGCTCTGGCGGCGGCTACGGCGGGCACGGCCGCCCGAGTGGCCCGCGCCGCGGTGGCGCGGGCATCGGCCGGCGCCCGGCGCCGGCCCGTCCCGCGCTGCCGACCCGCGAGCCACGCCCGCCGGTCGAGTCGTTCGAGGCCGCCGGCCTCCCGGCCCGGCTCGTCCGTGCGTTGGCTGAGCGCGGCATCGCCGCGCCGTTCCCGGTCCAGGCCGCGGCTCTGCCGGATGTCCTCGCCGGCGAGAACGTGCTCGGCCGAGCCAAGACCGGCTCCGGCAAGACCCTCGGCTTCGGCCTGCCGATGCTGGCGAAGCTCGCCGGGCGCGGCCCGGCCACCCCGCTGCGCCCGCGGGGCCTGATCCTCGTCCCGACCAGGGAGCTCGCCCAGCAGGTCAGCGACGCGCTCGACCCGTTGTCGCGGTCGGTCAGCCTGTGGCTGCGCCCGGTCTACGGTGGAACGTCGATCTCCCGGCAGATCTCGCTCATGCGCCGCGGGGTCCACATCGTCGTCGCCACCCCGGGCCGGCTCCTGGACCTCGTCGAGCGCGGCGCCTGCCAGCTCGACGACGTCGAGATCACGGTGCTCGACGAGGCCGACTACATGTGCGACCTGGGCTTCCTGCCTGCGGTCCGGCAGATCCTCGACGCCACCTCCCCCAACGGCCAGCGGCTGATGTTCAGCGCCACGCTGGACCGCGAGGTCGAGGTGCTCGTCCGGGAGTACCTGCCCGATCCGGTCCTGGTCGCCGTCGACCCGGAGTCCAGCCAGGTCACGACGCTGACCCGGCATGCCCTGGAGGCCTCCGACAAGGTCAGCCAGCTCGAGGTCGTCACCGCGCTCGCCGGTGGCCAGGGCCGCACCCTGGTCTTCGTGCGTACCCAGCGCGACGCCGACCACGTCGCCAGGGACCTGACCCGCGCTGGCGTACCCGCCGAGCCGATCCACGGTGGCCTGCCGCAGGGCGCGCGTACCCGGGCTCTCGCCGGCTTCGCCGACGGCACCCGCCGGGTGCTGGTCGCCACCGACGTCGCCGCGCGCGGCATCCACGTCGATGACGTCCGCCTGGTCGTGCACCTCGGCCCGCCGGAGGACGCCAAGACCTACCAGCACCGCGGTGGGCGCACCGCCCGGGCCGGCGCCGACGGCGCGGACGTGCTCGTCACCGTCGCCGCCGACCGCGGCAAGGTCCGCGCGATGCTGCGCACGGCGGGCGCGGACGCCCAGATCACGCCGGTCAGGGCCAGCGACCCCCTGGTCGCGGAGATCGCCGGCCCGCCGGCCCCCCGCGTCGAGCCGGGTTCGATCCCGGCGCCACGGCCGGCGGCCGACAGCCGGCGCCGGGACGGCCGGCCGGGTGAGGGACGACAGGGCGGCTCCCGCTTCGGTGAGGGCCGCAGCGGCGGTGACCACGCCGGCCGGGGTGGCTTCAGCCAGCGCGGCGCCGCCGGAGGTGGCCGGACGTCTCGCGACGGCCGCGGTGCCCCCCGCCGGGGCCCGCGCTTCGACCGTCCCCACCACGACGGCGACGCCGCCCCGGCCGCCTCGGCCTGACAGCACAGCCGGGTGACTGTCCTGACGCGGTCGCAGCCACCCGGCGGGACGTCCTGACCATGGGACGCTGACGAGGCATTCAGATAGGCCGGCCAGTCCAGGAAACCTGGACTGGCCGGCCTATCTGGCTTTACGCTTCGCGCCCGGCAACGGACGTCTGCCCTTCAGCGCCGAGGTGATCCTCGCGTTCAGGCGCTGCTGGCTGTGGCCAACGTGCCACATTCCGCACACGCAGGGATAAGCCACAAGATCGGATGATCCGTCCCGGCGGAAGCGAAGGTCGTTGCGATGGCGCAGCGCGGCCTGCTCGGTCGGGTACGCCTGCTTTTCCGGACGTGGGCACTGCTTCAAGGTCATGTCCGTTCCCCCCGGCGGATACGCCCAGACGGCCGCCCAGCCGGCAAAGCCGCGGATCAAGCCTAGCCGTGACCTTCAGCACCGGTTGACCCCGGCCATGGCGAGGCACAGCCGCGAGATCTATGGACTCGAGGGGGACCCATGGACCCGCGGGGGACGGGCCCGGCCGAGCTACGCGACGGCGGAGGCGCCGAGCAGGGCTTTGAGGTCGCCCATCAGGGCGGGGGTGCGGCGGACCTTGTAGGAGTCGTCGAGGCGCAGCAGGGTCGTGCGGTGCGGGGACTGCAGGTGCAGGTGCACCTCGGTCGTGCCGGGGTGGGTGGCGAGCACCTCGCGCAGGCGGTCGACCGTCGGCGCGTTGACCCGCGACGTCGGCAGCGTGATCACGATCGGCGGGGTGAGGGCGTGCTCGGACAGGTCGGGCACGGACAGCTCGGAGGCGACCAGCCGGGGCGCGTCCTCCCGCTTGTCGAGCCGGCCCTTGACGATGACGATCGCGTCCTCGGACAGCTGGGTCGCGCACGTCTCGTAGGTCTGGGGGAAGAACATCACCTCGAGGCCGCCCTCGAGGTCCTCGATGGTCGTGAGCGCCCAGACCTTGCCCTGCTTGGTGACCTTGCGCTGCAGGCTGGAGATGATCCCGCCGATCGTGACGACGGCGCCGTCCGGATAGTCGGCGAGCGCGGCGACCGTGCAGTCGGCCTTCGCCGTCAGGATGTGCGCGACCTCGGACAGCGGGTGGTCGGAGACATACAGGCCGAGCATGTCGCGCTCGTGCGCGAGCTTGACGGACTTCTCCCACTCCTTGTCGGAGAACTCCATGGCGCCGAAGGCGGAGGTGGTCGGGTCGTCGTCGACCTCGCCGAACAGGCTCTCCTGGCCCAGGGCGCTCTGCTTCTTCGCCGCCATTACGGCGTCGACGGCCTGCTCGTGCCGTTCGACCAGCCCACGGCGGGTGTGCCCGAAGCTGTCGAACGCGCCGGCCTTGATCAGTGACTCGATCGTCCGCTTGTTGCAGACCACGGCCTCGACCTTGTCGAGGAAGTCCGGGAACGAGGTGAAGTCGCCCTTGGACCCGCGGGTGCGGGTGATCGAGTCGACGACGTTCGCGCCCACGTTGCGGATCGCGGCGAGGCCGACCCGGATCTCGCTGTCACCGTGGGGGGTGTAGTCGGCGTCGGAGTAGTTCACGTCGGGCGGGAGCACCTTGATGCCCATCCGGCGGCACTCGTTCAGGTAGATCGCGCTCTTGTCCTTGTCGTCGCGCACGGACGTCAGGAGCGCGGCCATGTACTCGGCCGGGTAGTTGGCCTTCAGGTAACCGGTCCAGTAGGACACCAGCCCGTAGGCGGCGCTGTGCGCCTTGTTGAACGCGTAGTCGGAGAACGGGACGAGGATGTCCCACAGCGTCTTGATCGCCGCGTCCGAGTACCCGTTCGCCTTCATCCCCGCGGAGAAGGGGGCGAACTCCTTGTCGAGGATCTCCTTCTTCTTCTTGCCCATCGCGCGGCGCAGCAGGTCGGCCTGGCCGAGCGTGTACCCGCCGACCGCCTGCGCGATGGCCATGACCTGCTCCTGATAGACGATCAGGCCGTAGGTCGTGCCGAGAATCTCGTCGAGCGAGGTGCCGAGATCCGGGTGGATCGGGGTGATCTCCTGCTGGCCGTTCTTGCGCAGTGCGTAGTTGGTGTGCGAGTTCGCGCCCATCGGGCCGGGGCGGTAGAGCGCGATGACGGCGGAGATGTCCTCGAAGTTGTCCGGGCGCATGAGCCGCAGCAGCGACCGCAGCGGCCCGCCGTCGAGCTGGAACACCCCGAGCGTGTCACCGCGGGCGAGCAGTTCGTAGGTGGTCTTGTCGTCGAGCCCCAGCCCGAGCAGGTCGATCGTGATCCCGCGGTTGCGCTCGACGTTGCGGACGGCGTCGTCCATCACCGTCAGGTTGCGCAGCCCGAGGAAGTCCATCTTCAGCAGGCCGAGGTTCTCGCAGGTCGGGTAGTCGAACTGCGTGATGATCGACCCGTCGGCGTCCCGGCGCCACACCGGGATGTGGTCGATGATCGGCTCGGCCGACATGATGACGCCGGCGGCGTGCACGCCGGCCTGGCGGATCAGCCCCTCCAGGCCCTTCGCCGTGTCGATGACCTTGCGGACGTCGGCGTCGGACTCGTAGAGCGACCGGATCTCGCCGGCCTCGCTGTAGCGCTGGTGGTTCGGGTCGAAGATCCCGGACAGCGGGATGTCCTTGCCCATCACCATCGGCGGCATGGCCTTGGTGATCCGGTCGCCGACGGCGTACGGGTAGCCGAGGACCCGGGCCGAGTCCTTGATGGCGGCCTTCGCCTTGATCGTGCCGTAGGTGACGATCTGGGCGATCCGGTCGTCGCCCCATTTCTCCGTCACGTACCGGATGACGTCCGCGCGGCGGCGGTCGTCGAAGTCGATGTCGATGTCCGGCATCGACACGCGGTCGGGGTTGAGGAACCGCTCGAAGATCAGGCCGTGCGGCAGCGGGTCCAGGTCGGTGATGCCGAGCGCGTAGGCGATGAGCGAGCCGGCGGCGCTGCCGCGGCCAGGGCCGACCGCGATGCCGTTGCGCTTCGCCCACATGATGAAGTCCGCGACGACCAGGAAGTACGACGGGAACCCCATCTGGAGGATGACGCCGATCTCGTACTCGACCTGGGTGCGGTGCTTCTCGTCGATGCCGTCCGGGAAGCGGCGCTCCATCCCCCGCAGCACCTMGGCGCGGAAGAACGACTCCTCGGTCTCGCCCTCGGGGACCGGGAACAACGGCATGAGGTTGTGCTTCTTGAACATGCCGGACGTGTCGACCCGCTCGGCGATGAGCAGGGTGGTGTCGCAGCCCTCACGCCAGGCGTCGCTGGTGTCGATCGCCCGCATCTGGTCGGCGCTCTTGAGGAAGTAGCCCGAGCCCTCGAACTGGAACGACGGGTTCGCGACGGTCGAGGCGGTCTGCACGCACAGCAGGGCCGAGTGCGTCTCCCGCTCGGACTCGTAGGTGTAGTGCGAGTCGTTCGTGACGACGAACTTCATGTTCAGCTTGCGGGCGATGTCGATCAGCCCGTCGCGGACCCGGCGCTCGATCTCGATGCCGTGGTCCATGATCTCGCAGAAGTAGTTCTCCGCGCCGAAGATCTCCTGGTAGGTGGCCGCGGCCTTCAGCGCGAGGTCGGGGTGGCCCAGGCGCAGCCGGGTCTGCACCTCGCCGGACGGGCAGCCGGTCGTCGCCATCAGGCCGGCCGAGTGCTCGGCGATGATGTCCCGGTCCATCCGCGGCCACTTGATGTAGTGGCCCTCGATCGAGGCCCGGGAGTTCAGCCGGAACAGGTTGTGCAGCCCCTCGGCGTCGCGCGCCCACATGGTCATGTGGGTGTAGGAGCCGCCACCGGAGACGTCGTCGCTCTTCTGGTGCGGCTCGCCCCAGCGGACCCGCTGCTTGAGCAGCCGCGACTCGGGGGCGACGTACGCCTCGCACCCGATGATCGGCTTCACGCCGGCCGCGGTGGCCTGCTTGTGGAAGTCGTAGGCCCCGTACATGTAGCCGTGGTCGGTGATCGCCACGGCGGGCATCTTCTGACGTCCGACCTCGGCGAACATGTCCTTGAGCCGGGCGGCTCCGTCGAGCATCGAGTACTCGGTGTGGACATGCAGGTGCACAAAGGAGTCGGACACGGCAAGCCTTCCATCCGGGGTCCGGGCCGAGGGCCGGGGCGCGGGCCGAGGGCAGGTGCGGGACGACGGCGCACAGAGGACAAGACACCCAATACGGGCATCATGCTGATGTCCGGTGATCGGGGTGATGTCGGGGCGGTGTCAGCAGCCTAGCCCCAGGGTCTGACATCCCAGCGGCCGACACGACCGGCGTTTTCAAGATCCATAAAGGCCTCGCCCCGCCGGGCCGGCGACGGAAACGTACCGGCCGGCACCCGGCACCATCGGTCGCGGAAAGTGCTCGGGCGCACACGGCTGAACGGCCCGCTGCCGGGCCCGAAAGTGCGGGCCCACCAGATCCTCCCCACCCCAGGACCGCCCGCGAGCCCCGCCCACCGCGTCCGCCCGCCGACCGTGGTCGATGACGGAGCTCATGAGCTCCGTCATCGACCACGGTTCAGAAAGGATCTTCGGGTCGTGGTCGATGACGGTGTCCATAGGCCCGTCATCGACCACAAAACGATGCAGCGGGGGCGGCCGGCGGGCGAGGAACGGACGGCTGGGCTCGTCAGGAGAAGGCGGGCTCACCGCCGAGCGAGGCGGGCAGGGACCCGCCGACCGGCTGGGCCCCGGCCACCGGAGCCCCAGCCGCCGGGGCCAGGGTCGCCGGGGCGAGGGCCGCCGCGCCGGGGCCGTCGAGCCAGGCGACGATGAGCGCCGTGGTCTGGTCCACCGCCTCCAGCTGTGGCAGGTGGCCGCAGTCGTCGAGCAGCTCCACCTGCCAGTCCGGGCGGCGGGCGGCCACGTGCCGGGCGGCCGCGACGGGCACCAGCCGATCCTTACGCCCGTGCACGAGCAGCGTCGGCGCCGCCACCGCCGCCACCGCCGCGGCCAGCGGACCGGGCCGCGCGATCTGGCGGACGACCGACCGGGTGGCCGCGACCAGAGCCGCGTCGCTCGCCGGGCCGGCCCCAGGCGCCGCCGCCCGCTCGGCCGACAGAGCCACCATCGCCGCGACCGCGTCCGCCGGCACCCGCCGCGGGTCGACGGTCGTGCGCCGCAGCGCCTGTTCGACCAGTTCCTCGGTGGAGTACCGAACGCGGCGCCGGGCGAGCACCACCGAGCCGACCTTGGGCAGCACCATCCCGGTGAACATCCCGAGGATCGAGGCGTCCGGCGGCCGCAGCCGCGGGATCGGCAGCGCCGGCGAGATCAGTACCAGCCCGGTGACCGAGGCCGGGTCGGCGGCGGCGTGCAGGACGCTGATCATCCCGCCCATCGAGTTGCCTACCAGCAGCACCGGCGCCCCTCCGGACACCGCGGCGAGGAAGCCAGCCAGCAGCCGGGTGTTGGCCGCGACGTCGCTGCCCCGCTCCCCCACCGGCGTGCGGCCGAAGCCGGCGAGGTCGAGCGCCAGCACCCGGGCCCGCGTCGCCAGCCGCGGCGCGAGCGACCACCAGCTGGTGTGCGAGGCGCCCAGCCCGTGCACGCACACCACCAGTGGGCCGTCCGCCGGCCCGCCGAAGTCGGCGTAGTACACCGGCCCGTCGACGTCCGCCCAGCGCCCCTCGCGCCCGACAGCCTGATCCGTGTCCAGCATCGGCCCTCCCCCTGCCCGCCCAACCCGCGCCCTCCTGCCTAGCAAAGGACGACGGTGGCGGCCCCGACTGTGACGCAGCTATCTCCCGCCCCGGACGTCCGGGTCTCGGCGTCACCACGCCCGCTCGATACCGTTTTGGTACGGACGCCGTGACGCGCCCGTATCGGTACCAACTGCGCGGTACTGATTGTCAGCGAACGAGGGGGTCTCGCGGATGGAACTGAACGAAGCGGCCGTGTCGGCCGGTGCGTGGACGCTGCCAGGCCAGCGTGACGCCGGTGCCGAGCAGGTACCGGCCGAGACCGCCCCGACCGAGTCGGACGTCATCGCGGTGGGCCCGGTGGCCAACCCGAAGCGCCTGCGTCTGGGAGTGCCCACCTCGGTCTGACCTTCGCCGAGGGCCTCGGTTCGCCCGGGCCTCGCCATCGTCGCGAGGCCTGAACCTGGTGGTCGAGGCGCACGCCCACGGGACGTGCTCGGCCCGCTCCGGTTGCCGGGGCGGGCCGTTGTGCTTTCCGAGGACTGTCCTGCGGCGCACGGTGGACGGCGTGGCGGACGACGCAGCAGACGACGCGGCGAACGGCTCAACGGACGACGCGGTGGACGACGCGGCGAACGGCCCCCACCGTGGTGGGGGGCGGTGGACGAGACCACGGCCAGCCCCATTGGCAGGGTGTCCGGAGCGACCTAGTTTTTTGATCATGAGACCCGCTGGGCGCCGCCAGGGCGACATGAGGTTCGGCCGCGAGGAGAAGCGCGGCGGCGCCAAGTACGGACCTCCGCCCGAGGACGAGCACTCCGATCAGGGGCCGCTCACCTGCGGCGGCTGCGGCGGCACCGGCTATGTCCAGCGCGAGCACCGCGGCGCGCACGCCGTCGACGTCTGTGTCTCCTGCGACGGCCGGGGGCGGATATGACCGGCCACGGCCGGCACGCGCCCCGCGCGCCGCGCCAGACCTGCGCCCACCCCCAGGAGCAGCCGCCCGTGACCTCCAAACCCGCGCCGGTCGACGCACGGCCGGCCGGCAAACGCTGCGCCGTATGGACGCGCGGTGACACCGGCGCGACCCGTCACCAGCCCGGCCCACGACACCGCGGCACCGAGCCGCCCGTGTAGCTCCACGCCGCCCGTGTAGATCCACGCGGCGCGGGTACGTCCGCTGCCTGCCGGTTTCACCTGTCTCACCCCGTCTTCGGCCGGGTTGGCACAATCGGTGCTCCGGCCGAGCTCAGTGCCGACACGAGGTCGGGACGGGTGGCGCGAGAGGCAGGCCATGGATTTCGACGACGATCGGGTCGACACCTCCCAGCTCGAGGACCAGCGCGGCGGGCGCGGCGCCGGCGGCAAGATCGCGCTGGGTGGCGGCGGCGCCGGCGTCATCGGCGTGGTCATCTACCTGCTGGTGACGCTCCTCGGCGGCGGTGACGGCACGTCGGCCCCCGTGGGCGGGTCGGGTGGCGGCGGGACCGAGGCCGGCGCGTCTGCCGCGGCCGACCTGGCGGCCCGCTGCAACGCCTCGGGCGCGATCGACCAGTACGACGACTGCTTCGTACTGAAGGTCTTCAACGAGGTCAACGAGGTCTGGACCAGCTACTTCCAGCAGCACGGCCAGACCTACACCCGCCCGACGCTGGTCTACTTCGAGCAGGCCGTCTCGACCGGCTGCGGACAGGCCTCGTCGGAGGTCGGCCCGTTCTACTGCCCGAACGGCCAGCGGGTCTACATCGACCTCGGGTTCCTGAAGCAGCTGCAGGACCAGTACGGCGCCCAGGGCCGCTACGCGCAGGCCTACATCGTCGCCCACGAGGTCGGCCACCACATCCAGACGCTCACTGGCACCGAGGAACGGCTGCGCCAGGCGCAGCAGGCCGACCCGTCCCAGGAGAACGCGCTGTCGGTGCAGCTGGAGCTGCAGGCCGACTGCTACGCGGGCGTCTGGAGCACGCTCGCCGACAAGGCCGGCAACGTGACCGTCGGCCAGTCCGACATCGACGAGGCGCTGAACGCCGCCGAGGCCGTCGGCGACGACCGCATCGAGCAGAAGGCCGGCGTGGACGTCAATCCGGAGACCTGGACCCACGGCTCCGCCCAGCAGCGCAGCACCTCGTTCAAGACCGGCGCCAGCGGCGCCACCCTCGAGTCCTGCGGGACCGTCCCCCACTGACCTTCGGGACGGCACCGACCTTCGGGACGCCACCGGTCTTCGGGATGCCACTGACCTTCCGGACGCCACTGACCTTCGGGACGTCACCGGTCTTCGGGACGCCGCGCCGCGTCCCGCCGTCACCCCAAGGTGGCGGCGGGAACGCGGCCAGAGGCGAAGGCGGAGCTCCCGGGCAGGCGGGTGCCGGCGGCCAGGGCGGCGAGCCAGGCGTCGGTCGTCCCGACCGCGGCGAAGCCCGCGTGCAGCACGGTGAGGGCGCGCGCGTGCATCTGCTCGGCGGTGAGCGCGCCGACCTCGTTGGCATAGGCGAGCGTGCCCGTCGCGTCGGAGAGCACCTCGACGGCGAAGCCGGCGTGGGAGGCCTGGCGGGCGGTGGTGTCGACGCAGTGGTGGGTCATGTAGCCGACGAGCGTCACCGTGTCGACGGCGCGCTCCCGCAGCCAGCCCTCGAGCCCGGTGCCGGTGAACGAGCCGGGCAGGCGCTTGCGCAGCAGCACGTCACGCGGCCGCGCGGCGACCACCGGGTGCAGCTCCCAGCCGGAGCTGCACCCGGCGAACGCCGGCAGGCCGGCGTCCGCGTCCTGCTGGATCACCACGACCGGGATCCCGCGGTCGCGGGCGACGTCCATGGCCTGGCCGATCCGGTCGAGCGAACCGGCCAGCGGCGGGTAGGTGATCGGCAGCGTTCCCGTGTCGTACTCCCGCTGCACGTCGATGACGATGAGTGCCCGGTTGGACATCGCGCCTTCTCCGTTCTGTGAATTCTCCGTGGCCGTGAAATCTCCGTGGCCGTGGAATCTCCGTGGCGGTCGGCCGCGGTGGAAGCAGCATCCCGTCCGGGTTTCGGGCAAAGGAGTGGCTTGAAAGCCACCGTCCGATAGATTCAAGCCAGGATGGTCGTCGGGAGGAGCGGGCCGTGGCGCGTGACCGGGACACGGTGGCGGTGGTCTTCGGCGACGGGCAGCCGATGTTCGAGGCGTCCGTGCCGGCCAGGGTGTTCGGGCCGGTCCATCCGGACGTGCCGGCGCACGCGGTGCTGGCCGTCGCCGGCGAGCCGGGCCCGCTGACCGCGTCGGCCGGCATCCGGATCGACCCGCCCCATGGGCTGGACGCGCTCGCCGACGCGGGGATGGTGATCGTCCCTGGCTGGCGGGCGCCCGACGGGGCGCCGCCGCCGGACGCCCTGGTCACCGCCCTGGTCACCGCCCACGACGACGGTGCCGTCGTCGTCGGGCTGTGCCTGGGCTCCTTCGTGCTCGCCGCCGCCGGGCTGCTCGACGGCCGGCGCGCGACCACGCACTGGCGGCACGCCGGCACGCTCGCCGCGCGGTACCCCGAGGTCGACGTGGACCCGGACGTGCTCTACGTCGACGCGGGTGACGTCGTCACCAGCGCCGGCAGCGCCGCCGGGATCGACGCCTGCCTGTACCTGCTGCGCGCGCGGCGCGGAGCGGCGGCCGCGAACGCGGTCTCCCGGGCGCTGGTCGTCGCTCCGCACCGGCCCGGTGGCCAGGCTCAGTACATCGAGCACCCGGTGCCGGCGGCCCGCGCGGGCGGGGACCCGGTCGCCGAGGCGATGGCGCTGGCGCTGTCCCGGCTCGGCGACGCGAGCCTCGACGTCGACGCGCTCGCCCGCCACGTCCACCTGAGCCGGCGTACCTTCGACCGCCGCTTCCGCGCCCACACCGGCAGCTCCCCGCTGCGGTGGCTGCTCACCCAGCGGGTGCTGCGGGCCCAGCGCCTGCTCGAGGAGCAGCCCGGCCTGGGCGTGGACGCCGTCGCCCGGCGGGTCGGCTTCGCCGACGCCGTCTCCCTGCGCCCGCACTTCCGCCGCGTCGTCGGCGTCGCGCCCCAGATCTACCGCGCCACCTTCGCGGGCACGGATGCCCGCGTGACGGCGGCAGTCACCTGACTGATGGCGGACGGTGCCGACGCGGAAATGATCGGACCGCCGGGTCGCCCCCGGCCGGGCCCGCCGGACCGGGCCGCCGGGGCGGGCCGCCGGACCGGGCGCGTGGGCGGTGCTCGGGCCGCCCGGGTGTCATACCGGCTCATTACTCTGAAGAACGGGCTGGCCCGCGGACGCTCCGCGGGCACCGGAGCGCGCTGGTGCCAGGCACCGCGCGAGCCGGAGCCGCGGCCGCTGTGACGGGAGTCTGACGTGATCTCACGAGTCCGCCTGCCGGGCGTGCACCATTCGGCGCCGGCGAAGTCGGGCCCGCCGCGGGACCCGGCGCCCAAGCCGGCGCCGCCGAGGCCGCCGCTCTGGCGCAGCTGGCTGCTGCCGATCGGGCTGCTGATCACGGCGCTGCTGCTGTTCGTCCCCAGCATGTCCGGCGGCGGCACGAAGTCGTTCGACTACTCGGATCTGCTCAAGCGGGTCAACACCGGGACGGTCGCCTCGGTGACGATCAACGACAAGGGCGCCGTCGACGGCAAGCTCAAGGACGGCACCACGTTCACCAGCCAGATCCCGACCGCGCTGGACACGACCGCCCTCTCCTCCCAGCTCCAGTCCAAGGGCGTGGCGGTCAAGGGGACGCAGACGGGCGGCTCCTGGATCTCGGTCCTGCTGAGCTTCCTGCCGCTGCTGCTGCTCGTCGGCTTCTTCGTCTGGACGGGACGGCAGACGCGACGGCAGCTGTCCGGCGGCGGTCCACTCGGCGCCATCGGCCGGTCCAAGGCGAAGATCACCGACTCGGAACGCCCGGAGACCCGGTTCGCCGACGTCGCCGGCTACGAGGGCGCGAAGCAGGAGATCAGCGAGGTCGTCGACTTCCTGCGCAACCCCGACCGCTACCGCCGCGCCGGCGCGAAGGGCCCACGCGGGGTGCTGATGGTCGGCCCTCCCGGCACCGGCAAGACGCTGCTCGCCCGGGCCGTCGCCGGCGAGGCCGAGGTGCCGTTTCTGTCGATCTCCGGCTCCGGCTTCATCGAGATGTTCGTCGGGGTCGGCGCCTCCCGGGTCCGCGACCTGTTCGCCGAGGCCCGCAAGCGGTCACCGTCGATCATCTTCATCGACGAGATCGACTCGATCGGCGGCCGGCGCGGCGGCTCGGTGATCGGCGGCGCGAACGACGAGCGGGAGCAGACCCTCAACCAGCTGCTCGCCGAGATGGACGGCTTCGACGCCAGCACCGGCATCGTCGTGCTGGCCGCGACCAACCGTCCGGAGACGCTCGACACGGCGCTGCTGCGCCCCGGCCGGTTCGACCGGCAGGTGACCGTCCCACTGCCGACCCAGACGGAGCGGGCCGCGATCCTCGCGGTGCACGCCCGCGGCAAGCAGCTCGGCGCGGACGTCGACTTCGACGTCATCGCCCGCGGCACCCCCGGCTTCTCCGGCGCGGACCTGGCGAACCTGGTGAACGAGGCCGCGATCCACGCGGTGCGCGACGGCCGGGACATCTTCACCGCCGCGGACCTGGACGCGGCCCGCGACCGGATCCTGCTCGGCCAGCGGGACGCGTCGAACGCGCTGCTGCCCGACGAGAAGCGCTCGGTCGCGTACCACGAGTCCGGGCACGCGCTGGTCGCGGCGCTGTCCGAGCATGCCGACCCGGTCGCGAAGGTGACGATCCTGCCGTCCGGGATGGCGCTCGGCGTCACCCAGCAGCTACCCGAGGCGGAACGCCACCTCTACACCGAGGCCTACCTGCTCGACAGCCTGGCGGTCCGCCTCGGCGGCCGGGCGGCGGAACTGGTCGCCTTCGGCTACGGCTCCACCGGCGCGTCCAGCGACCTGGCCGGGGCGACGCAGCTGGCGACGCGGATGGTGCGCGAGTTCGGTCTCTCCCCCGCGCTCGGGCCGGTCGGCTACGGCGGGCGCGATCAGCAGTTCCTGGGCGGCGAGGAGGTCGTCAGCCGGCCCTACTCGGAAGGCACCCAGCGCGTCGTCGACGACGAGGTCGCTCGCCTGCTGCGCGAGGCCGAGGCCCGGGCCGTCGACCTGCTGCGCACGCACCACGACGCCCTGGACCACCTCGCCGCCCTCCTCCTGGAGAAGGAGACCGTGGACGGCGCCGCCGTCACCGACATCCTGCGCCTGACCTCTCCGGTGCCCGAGGACCTTGCGGTCGAGCCCGGCGACACCCCCGGCCTCGGCCTGGCGAGGGAGACCGCGGGTGCCGTCGCGGGCCTGGCCGCGCCGCGTCCGGCCCCCGAGGCCTAGGCGTGTCCTACGGCTTCCGGCCACGCGAGGCTCCGCCATCATCGCCGCAGGGGTCCCCGGGAGGTCGGCGCCAGCCGATCTTCCGGGGGAGCGACTTCGGCCTGGCCCGCTTCCCGTGATCTTTGCCGGCCAGGCATGGACCGCGGACCCCGCCGAACGGCCGTGATCGTTTGACGGTACGAACAAAGGGGACAAAGCGGGACGAGGACACCGGTCGGCGAGGGGTTCACTTTCGCTCGTTCAGAGAGGTAGGCGGGACGGTGAGGGTGCGACTCGGACGGCTGTTGTGGTGGCGTCATGGCGGTGGACCCGCCGGGACGGCACCCGGCGCTCCGGCACAGGCCCTGAGGCAGGCGCCGACACGGGCGCCGAAACAGACGCCGACACGGGCGCCGGCGGTCGCGGTACCAGCGCAGGCCCCTGCGCCGGACGCGAGCGGCGACGGCGACGGCGACGCGGGTGACGAGACCGACGGCCTGCTCGACGCGGTGGCCTCGGCCGCGTTCGGGTTCGCGGCCCTGCGCCCCGGGCAGCGCGCGGCGATGCGGACGATCGTCGAGGGCCGCGACACCCTGTGCGTGCTGCCGACCGGGGCCGGCAAGTCGGCCGTCTACCAGATCCCGGCACTGCTGCTCGACGGGCCGACGATCGTCGTCTCGCCGTTGATCGCGTTGCAGCGCGACCAGGTCCGCGGGCTGACGGAACGCCTCGGCGGCCTCGACGCCTTCGGCGGTGGGACCGAGGGCGGAAAGGCCAGCTCCCCGGGCGCCGCGGTGGTGGCGAACTCGCAGACCAGCGCGCGGGCGCTGGCCGAGGCGTTCGGCGCGATCCGGCACGGCACCAGCGAGTTCCTCTTCCTCGCCCCGGAGCAACTGGCCAAACCCGAGATCCGGGCGCTCCTACGTGAGGCCGAGCCCTCGTTGTTCGTCATCGACGAGGCGCACTGCATCTCCTCCTGGGGCCACGACTTCCGCCCCGACTACCTGCGCCTCGGCGAGGTCATCGACGACCTGGGGCACCCGACCGTCGTCGCCCTCACCGCGACCGCCGCGCCGCCGGTCCGCCGCGAGATCGCCGAACGGCTGCGGATGCGCGACCCGGCCGAGACCGTCGCGGGCTTCGACCGGCCGAACATCCACCTCAACGTCCGGACCTTCACCGACGACGCGGCCAAGCGCGCCGCGCTCGTCGAGTACGCGGCCGTCGAGGCCAAGCCGGGCATCGTCTACGCGGCCACCCGCCGCTCCACCGAGGAGATCGCCACCGAGCTCGCCGCGCTCGGCCTGGCGGCCCAGCCCTACCACGCGGGGCTCGGCGCGGCCCGGCGGCGCCAGACCGAGACGGCGTTCCTCGGCGGCGAGCTGGACGTCGTCGTCGCGACCACGGCGTTCGGCATGGGCATCGACAAGCCCGACGTCCGCTTCGTCGCCCATGCCGATGTCGCCGACTCGCTCGACTCCTACTACCAGGAGATCGGCCGTGCGGGCAGGGACGGCGAGCCGGCCAACGCCTGCCTGTTCTTCCGCCCCGAGGACCTCGGCCTGCGCCGGTTCTTCATCGCCGGCCCACCCGACCCGGTCCAGCTGCGGCGGATCGCGGTCCTCATGTCGCACGCCGACGGGCCGGTCCCGCTGTCCCGGCTCGCCAAGGAGGCTGACCTCACCGAGTCGGCGCTGATCCGGCTCGTCGACCTGCTCGCGCAGGCCGACGCGCTGGCCGTGCGGGACGACGGCAGCGTCGAGCACCGCCCCGACGCCCCGGACCCGGCCGCCGCCGCGGCCCGCGCCACCGAGCGCGCCCAGGCCCGCCGGACTGTCGACCGGTCCCGCGTCGACGAGATCCGCGGCTACGCCGAGACCCGCGGCTGCCGCCGTCGCTACCTGCTCACCTACTTCGGCGAGCCCTACGACGCCGACTGCGGCAACTGCGACCGTTGCGAGGCCGCGGCGGCGGCCCGGCCGGACGGACCGCCCAGCCCGGAGACGGCCGCGCGCGCGGCGGCCGAGCAGGCGTTGGCCGGCCACGCGTTCCCGGTGAGCACCAAGGTCCGCCATCAGCAATGGGGCATCGGCCAGGTGGTCCGCGACGAGGGCGACCGGCTCACCGTCCTGTTCGACGACGCCGGCTACCGCACCCTCGCCCTGGCCGCCGTCCTGTCCCGCGACCTGCTCGTTCCGCTCGACCTGGACGGCGGACCCGGCGCGCCCACCGCGGACAGCTGAGCGTCGGCCGACCGGCTGCCGACCGCCGTCCGTCCGGGGCCCGCGCGACGAGGGCCGGGTGACGGCGTCAGGCGCGCGACAGCGGTCGGACAGGGGATAAGCGGGCGGTCTGGACGGGCGGGCGCGGTAGGGTCGGGCTCGCCGGAACTGTCCGGCTTCAGCGCTTCTCGGGGGACGTGGTGCTGCGCGGACGAGGCGGGCGGGCGCTGCCCGCCGGTGACTGGTTGGAGCGGCCCCGGTGACGCCGGCGCCGGACGGGCTGGGCCGGGCACGGCCGCTGACCGCCGCGGACCCCGCCCAGGTCGGTCCCTACCGGCTGGACGGGCTGCTGGGCCGTGGCGGGATGGGCAGCGTCTACCTTGGCCGCACCTCCGCCGGCCGCAGGGTGGCCGTCAAGGTGGTCAAGGCGGAGTACGCGGCCGATCCCGGCTACCAGCGGCTGTTCGAGGAGGAGGCCAGGCTCGCGCGCGGCATCGTCCGCTCCTGCACGCCTGAGTTCCTCGACGCCGGCACCCACGACGGCCAGCCGTACATCGTCACCGAGTACATCGACGGGCCCACGCTCGAGGAGGCGATCCACCAGAGCGGGCCGTTGGAGCCCGCGGCCCTCGAACGCGTGGCGCTCGCGGTCGCCACCGCGCTGACCGCGATCCATCGCGCCGGCGTCGTCCATCGCGACCTCAAACCGTCCAACGTCCTGCTGTCCGTCCACGGGCCGCTCGTCATCGACTTCGGCATCGCGCTCGCCGTGAACAGCTCGACGCTGCGCGGGAAGGACGGATCCGGCACGCCCGCGTTCATGGCACCTGAACAGGTGACCCGCGACCAGGTGGGGCCGGCGGCCGACATCTTCGCCTGGGGCGGGGTCGTCGTGTTCGCCGCCACCGCCCGCCCGCCTTTCGGGGAGGGTCCGGCCCTCGCGCAGCTGTACCGGGTGGTCAACGAACAGCCCGACCTCACCGGCGTTCCCGAGCCGCCGCGGTCGGTGGTCGCCTGGGCGATGCGCCGGGACCCGGCCCAGCGCCCGACCGCGGCCGCGCTGTTCAACCGCCTGGTCAGCTCGCCGTCCGCCGCCGCGTCCGCGCCGACAGAGCCGTCCCAGCACCGCGCCGGCGGATCGGTGGCCGGCGCGGGTGCCGCGGGCACGGGCAGGCGGCCCGCCGGCACCGGTACGGGTGGGGACACACGGCCGAGCCTGCCTCCGTCCTCGGCGCCGCTCCCGCCGACAAGGACATGGCCCGGCTCCTCGCCGCCGCGTGATTCCCCGCCGCCGCGTGATCCTCCGCCGCCGCGTGATCCCTCGCCGACGGCGGGCACGCGGCGTCGCCCTGGGCCGCGCCGGCGCCGGCTGATCGTCCTCGCCGCCGCGGCGGCGACCGCGCTGGCGGTGGGGATCCCGCTGCTGGTGGTACAGCCCGGGCGCGGCGGCGACGGCGGGCCCGAGGCGGCGCGGCGGGCCTCGGAGACGCTCGCCGCGGCGGCCCAGCAGGCCCAGGACGAGGATCCGGGCCTCGCCCGCAGGCTCGCGCTCGCCGCCTACCGCGCCGCACCGACGCGGCAGGCACACCTGAGCCTGCTGGCCGCCTACCTGTCGCCTGGCCAGCCAGCCACCACCTTCGCCGGCCATACAGCGGCCATCGCCGACGTCGCGTTCAGTCCAGACGGCCGGCTGCTCGCCACCACCGGCACGAAGGACCACGTCGCCCACCTGTGGGACACCAACCGGCGAGGCGAGAACGTCATGTCCCTCGCCACCCTGCAGGGCCACACGGACTGGCTGGGCGACGTGGCGTTCAGCCCGGACGGAAGACTGCTCGCCACGGTCAGCGCCGACGGCACCGCCCGGCTGTGGGATACCACCGACCGCGGCATCGGCGTGAAACCGCTGGCCACGTTCACCGGGCACGTGGGCGGCGTCTGGGACGTGGCGTTCAGCCCGGACGGGAGGCTGCTCGCCACCGGCGGCGTCGACGGCACCGCCCGGCTGTGGGACCCGACCCGCCGTGGCGACAACATCGCGCCGCTCGCGACCTTCGCCGGCCACACCTCGGTCGTCGGCGAGGTGGCCTTCAGCCCCGACGGCAAGCTGCTCGCCACCGGCAGCGCCGACGGCACCGCCCGCCTCTGGGACACCTCGATCCGCGCCGTGACCAGTGACCCACGCACCACGTTCGTCGGCCATGCCCAGGGCGTCAACGAACTCGCGTTCAGCCCGAACGGAAGACTGCTGGCCACAGCGAGCGACGACGCCACCGCGCGCCTCTGGGACACGGTCGGGCGTGGTTCCTCCGTCGCCGCGGTCACCACGTTCACCGGCCACGTGAACTCGGCCGGCGACGTGGCGTTCAGCCCCGACGGCAGGCTGCTCGCCACCACCAGCGGCGACGGCACCGCCCGCCTCTGGGAGACGGCGTCGCGCGGCCCCAGCATCACTCCGCTCGCGAGCCTCACCGGCCACACCGACACGGTCAACGACGTCGCGTTCAGCCCCGACGGCCTGCTGCTGGCCACCTCCGGCACCGACGGCACCGCCCGCCTCTGGGACGCCGCCGGTCGCGGCGGCAACGTCACCCCGCTGGCCACGCTGGAAGGCCACACGGGCAAGGTCGACGACGTCCTGTTCAGCCCCGACGGCTCCCGGCTCGCCACGACCGGCGCCGACCTCACCGCCCGGCTCTGGGATCTCTCCCCCGACCGCATCGCCGCCCGCGCCTGTGCCAACCCCGCCAACCAGCTCACCCAGGCGGAGTGGACCCTCCAGGTCAAGAACCTCGCCTACGTCGACCCCTGCCCCTGACCGTCAGGCGACGCGGAGGAGGCGGCGTGTCGTCTCACGCCGGCGAGCCCGACCGCCGAGGGCCTGCGGTCGGGCTCGCCGCGCGGTCAGCGGTAGGTGAGGTCCGACGGCGTGTAGCGGCAGTAGGTCCCGTCGGCGCCGGTGCCGAGCTTCACCGGTTCGTCGCCGGCGTCGTTGCCCTCGTACCGGTCACAGATGCTGATCTTCTTCTTGGCGTCGCCGACGATCGTGATTCCGGACAGCGTCGCGGTGTCGCCGTAGTTCGAGTTGATTCCGGCGAGCGTCTTGCCGGGCGCGGTGACGGTGACGTTCTGGATGACGACCGCGCGCCGGTACTGGGCCGAGCAGTTGCCGCACGACCGGTACAGCTTCCCGAAGTCCGCCACCTGGAAGTTCCGGATGACCATCGTGCCCGGTCCGTTGTGCTGGAACACCTTGTCCGACGCGTGCCGGGCGCCGCCGCCGTCGATCGTCATGGTCTGCGTCGCGGAGGTGCCCTTGAAGGTCGCCGCGTCCTCGCCTACGTCCTCCCACCAGACGTTGMGCAGGGTGCAGGTCCCCAGGCAGTGGATGCCATCCCCGGCGGGCGCACCGATGACCACGTTCTGCACGGTGCCGCCGTTCGCCACCTCGAACAGGGCCGGCTGGTCCTCCGACTGCCCCCCGTCGCCGACTCCGCTGTAACGCCGAAGCTGACCGTCGAAGGTGCCGGAGACCTTGATGGTGGTTCTGGAGCTGACGTCGCCGGTGGGCGTCGGCCAGGCCGCGGGTGTGGCGGGAACGGTGGCCGCGACCGACGTCGCCGGCGCCGGCGGCGCCGTGGTGCCGACCGGCGTGACCGTGGTCGTGGCCGGGGGTGTCCGCGTGGGGGACGCGCCGGCCGTCGCCGTCGTCCCGGGTGACGTCCCGGCCGGGCCGGATGGTGGGCTGACCACGGTCCCGCCGCCGCCGGAAGGCGTGACCCCCGGCTGACAGCCGGCCAGAAGGGCACCACCGCCCAGCATCGCCAGCGCGGCGAGCACCGCCGCGCGCTTCGGCGCGTTCCGCCCGCGGGCGGGTCCCGCCCGCCGGGCGCCCGCCGGTTCGGACCCGTGGGATCGAAGCAGATGATCTTTCAGTCGTCGCCGCAAGGCAGGCCTCTCGGTCGGCGACCGGCCGATCCCCTCCTTCTCTCGACCAGCCGCGACGGTTTCCTCCCGCCTACTAGTCGTGTCCGCGCGCGGTTTGGTTGCCTCATACACCGATCTTCGTGGGGAAGCGTGGCCCAGGCAGGGCCAGTGCCAGTGACCGGCCCCGGCTGGCCAGCTGGTCAGCCGGCCGCCCGGCCGCCCGGTCAGCCGGTCAGCCGGAATTCCAGGTCGGCTTCGGGGATGGCGGTGTCCAGCTGGGCCTTCTGGAGCTGGCCGGAGTAGTCCCAGTTCATGGACTGCCAGCGGGTGACCTGGTCGAGTACCCAGCGGCCCGACTGGCGGGAGCCGTTGCCGGAGCGGCCGTTGCCCCCGAAGKGGAGATGGGCCTCGGCACCTGAGGTGGAGTTGTTGACGCTGACCATGCCGGCGGACACGCCGCGGCGGAACCGGAAGACCGTCGCCGGGTCGTTGGTGTAGATCGCGCTCGACAGGCCGTAGCCGGGGAGGTTGGCCAGCTCGATGGCCTCCTCGAGGGTGCGGTAGGTGGTCAGGCCGACGATCGGGCCGAACGTCTCCTCGCGGAACAGCTCGTCGTCGGGAAGCAGTCCGTCGACGACGACCGGGTGGTAGTAGAGGCCATCGGCCGGGTCGCCGACGAACCCGCGCCGCGGCGCGCCGACGCTGATCCGCCCGACGGCCGTCGAGCCGAACGTCGAGTGGTGCTCGCGGATCAGGTCCAGGTGGCGCTCATAACCGGCGGCGAACTTCGCGTCGAGCAGCGGGCCGTACAGGACGGCGCGGGTCGGGTCGCCGATCGGCGCGTTCTCGACGGCGACGGCGAGCCGGCGGCGGAAACCCACGTAGACGGACTCGTGGACGATCAGTGTGCCGAGCGACGTGCACCGCTGCCCGGCGGTCCCGAAGCCGCCGAACAGGGCGCCGTCGACGGCCAGGTCGATGTCGGCGTCCGGCGCGACGACCATCGGGTTCTTGCCGCCGAGCTCCAGGCACGGCGTCTGCAGGTGCCGGCCGCACAGCTCGCCGATCTGCCGGCCGACGGCCGTCGAGCCGGTGAAGCCGACCTTGTCGACGAGGCCGGCCGCAAGCGTCCGCGCGAGGCCGTCGGCCGTCGCCTCGCCGGACGCCGGGACCATCGAGAGCACGCCGGCGGGCAGGCCCGCGTGCCGGGCGAGCTCGGTGAGCGCCCGGGCGCAGGCGGCGGCGTACTCGGCCGGCTTCCAGACGACCGCGTTGCCGCACAGCAACGCCGGCACGATGTACCAGCTCGGCACCGCGACCGGGAAGTTCCCCGCGGTGATCACCATCATGACGCCGACCGGCTCGCGGAACGTGAACAGCTGCTTGTCGGGCATCTCCGATGGCACGGTCTCGCCGTAGAGTCGCCGTCCCTCACCGAGGAAGAACCGGCAGGTGTCGACGATCTCCTGCACCTCGCCGCGGGCCTCGGCGAGTGGCTTGCCGATCTCCCTGGTCACCAGCCGGGCGAGCGCGTCGGCGTTGTCCTCGACGAGCCGGCCGAAGTTGCCGATCACGGTGCCGCGCACCGGCGCCGGCACGTCCGCCCAGCCGCGCTGGGCCGCCCGGGCGACCTGGGCCGCCGCGACCAGCACCTCCGCCCCGCCGAGGCGGACCGCCGCGACGACCTCGCCGTGGCGCGCCGGGTTCGTCGAGGCGACCGTCGGCCCCTCGGACTCGATGCCCTCGATCATGGGCGCCACCAGCGGCGGGTGCACCAGGGTCATCGTCAGCTCCCGTCTCCCGTCAGGTCCGCGCACGCGGCCAGCCGCCCGCCCCCACCGCCACCGTAAGCGGGCGACGACTCGGTCGCAGGCCGAAGGGCCGGGGTCGCCCTGCCCGCCACCACACCGGCCTCGCCAGCTCCACCGGCCAGGGCCGCCGCCACCCGGCCGAAGGCGGCGAGGGCCGCGTCGATCTCGTCGTCGGTGATCGTGAGCGCCGGGCGCACCCGGACCGTGACGTCGCCGGCGGGCAGGGTGAGCACGTGCTCGTCGACGCGCAGCCGGCGCAGGGCCTCGTCGCGGGTGGCGCGGTCGGGCAGGTCGAACGCGCAGAGCAGGCCCAGGCCACGCGGGTTGGACAGCAGCCGGGGATGACCGGCGGCGAGCGCCGTGAGCCCGGCCAGCAGCCGCTCGCCGGCGCGCGCGGCGGCTTCGAAGAGCCGGTCGCGCTCGATGACCTCCAGCATCCGGGTCGAGCGGACCATGTCGACGAGCCCGCCACCCCAGGTGGAGTTGATCCGGCCGGGTACCCGGAACACGTTGTCCGCCACCTCGTCGACCCGGCCACCGGCCATCACCCCGCCGACCTGCGCCTTCTTCGCGAACGCGACGACGTCCGGCCGCAGGCCGAGGCGCTGGTAGCACCAGGCGGCGCCGGTGGCGCCCACCCCGGTCTGCACCTCGTCGAGGACGAACAGGGCGTCGCGTGCGTGCGCGAGCTCACCGAGGGCGGCGAGGAACTCCGGCCGCAGGTGCCGGTCGCCGCCCTCGCACTGGATCGGCTCGGCGAGGACGCAGGCGATGTCGTGCGGGTGGCGCTCGAACGCCGCCTTGGCCGCCTCGAGCGCCCGCCGCTCGGCGGCGCGCACGGCCGCGAGGCTCGCCGCGGTCACCGGGAACGTCTGTGCCGGGCTGTCGATCCGCGGCCAGTCGAACGTGGGGAAGCGGTCGGTCTTGTTCGGGTCGGTGTTGGTGACCGAGAGGGTGTAGCCGCTGCGGCCGTGGAAGGCGTGCCGCAGGTGCAGCACGCGGGTGCCGAGCCGTGCCGGGCGGCCGTGCGCCTCGTTGTGCCGGCTCTTCCAGTCGAAGGCGCATTTCAGGGCGTTCTCGACGGCGAGCGCCCCGCCTTCGACGAAGAACAGGTGCGGCAGGCGCGGGTCGCCGAGCACCCGGGCGAAGGTCGCGACGAACTCGGCGTAGGCGACGGTCGCGACGTCCGGGTTCGCCGGCTTGTTGAGCGCGGCCCGGCCGAGCTCGGCCACGACCTCGGGGTCGTCGGCCAGCTCGGGTGGGTTGACGCCGAGCGGGGCGGAGGCGAAGAAGCTGTACAGGTCGAGGTAACGCTCGCCGGTGCGGGCGTCGACGAGCGTGCGCCCGCGGCTCGCGGCCAGGTCGACGACCAGGTCCAGCCCGTCCACCAGCACGTGGCGCCCCAGCACCGCCGGCACGTCTCGCGGCGCCACGGTCACCCGGCCGGTCCCGGTCAGCCACGCGCCGCCGCCGTCCGACGGGCGCGACGCGGCGGGCTCGCGGCGGACAGCGGTACCAGTCACGAACGCGGGCACGGCCACGGGACCTCCCCGGATCGCGGGAACGCGGACTGGGCAGTACGGCACCGAACACGCAACACCGGAAATAAGCCGCCGCATCCACCTCTACGCAGGAGATCCTTCACCAGATCATCGATTTTGACAAATTTTTTACGTCACCGCTCGTCGACGGGTCACCCTCGGCGGACAACCGGCCGCGATGGAACGCCAAGACACCCGCAGGGCTTCGCCCTGCGGGTGGGAAGGATCTGGCGGGAACGACCTACGGCGAGGGAGTGACGTCGGGGGTCCGGGACGCGCCGGGGGGCGAGGTGGAAGTGCCGGGCGTCGTGCCGGTGCCTGTCGACGTGATGGGAGGCGTCGTTCGGGGGCCCTGGGTGTCGGTCTCGTTGTCCGTGGCCGGCGCGGCCGAAGTGGTCGTCGGGCCGGTCGGCCGCCGGGACGGGGGCCGGGTGGTGCGCCGCGACGATGGCGAGGCGGAGACCGACTCGATGGCCTCGGACGTCGACGCGGAGACGGAGACGGACGGTGTCGACGAGGCGGAGGTGGCGGAGGTGGGCGAGGTCGCGCTGACCGACAGGTCCGAGTCGTCGCCACCGCCGTGGCTGGTCAGGACCAGCGCGAGGGCGACGCCACCGGCGAGCAGCACGACCAACGCGGCCGCCAGCAGCGCCTTCATCGCCGTCGACCGCCCGGTCCGCGCCCCGTCGCCCGGCCGGCCCCGCCCGTCGGACCAGCCCGCCGCCGCCGCTCCAGCGGCCGCGCCGAAGGCGTCCGTCCTGGCGCCACCGTTTCCACGGGGCAGAGGCCCCGTGGGCGGGCGTACGTAGGTCGGGATGTCGGACCCGTCCGTCCAGTCGTCACCCTCGCGGCCCGGGCCGCCGCCGACCGGCAACGGGCCGGTGGCATAGCCCGGGCGGGCGCCGTCACGGCCGGCGGGCCGGGACCGGTCGCCGCGTGGCGGCCCCGACGGCTCACCCGGGCGGCCCTGCCGCGGCTGGCCGGCGAGTCCCTGGGTGGACCGCAGGTTCAACGTCTGCCCGGCAGAGGTCCCCCGCAGCGCGTCCGCCTCCGCCGCCGCCCGTGAGCGGGCCGACGGGGCCGGCGATTTGGACGGCGGCAGGGCCAGGGGCGGCGCCGGGGTCGGCGGCTGCTCGACCCACGTCACCAGCGCGGTCTCGACCGCCTGGTCCGACTCCTGGGGAGTGTGGATCTCGCGATGCAGCAGGCCGCTGACGAGAACCGTCGCGGACGGACGCGCTCGCGGGTCCTTCGCCAGCGCCGCCCGCACCAGGTCGACCAGCTGGGGCGGGACGCCGGCGAGGTCCGGCTCGGCGTGCTGGATGAGGCCGACGGCCTCGAGCGGGCTCGAGCCATGGAACGGCGAGTGCCCGGTGGTGGCGTAGGTGACGCAGGCGCCCCAGGCGAACACGTCGGCCGGCGGGCCGACCGTTTCGCCGCGCAGCTGCTCGGGCGCCATCCAGACGAGGGTGCCGACGCGTTGGCCGATCTGGGTCCTGGCCTGGGTGAGGTCGGGGTCGGAGTCGGTGGTCGAGCCGCCGAGCATGGGTTGGGTGGTCAGCGCGACCCCGAAGTCGATGATCTTCGGGCCTTCCCAGCCGAGGATGACGTTGGCCGGCTTGAGGTCGCGGTGCACGACGCCGACCGCGTGCATCGCGACCAGCCCGTCGGCGAGGCCGGCGGCGAAGCCGACGACGAGCCGTGGCGCGAGCGGCCCCCTGCCGGCGACCGCGTCGAGGAGGGTGGCGCCCTCGACGTACTCGGTGGCCAGCCACGGCGACTCGGCCTCGGTGTCCGCGTCGACGACGGTCGCCACCGAGCCGCTGCTGATCATCCGGACGGCGTCGACCTCGCGGCGGAAGCGGGCGCGGAACCGCGGGTCGCCGGCGAGCTCGGGCGTGGGGACCTTCACCGCGACCGGGCGGTCGTCCGGCCCGAACCCCAGATAGACGGTGCCCATGCCGCCGGAGCCGAGCCGACCGGTCATCCGGAACGGGCCGATCATGCGCGGATCGGCGTCGCCGAGTGGTGCCAGCACTAGTCCCCCAACCCCCGAGGTGGCGCCGCGGCCGGATCGGGGCCGCGGTCGACCTCACGAAGGTGGCACCACCTTTGCCCCTCACCTTCTCAACAGTCGACCCGCCGCGCCGGTTTATTTCCCGACATCATGAATGTCGGTTCCAGGACATCGCCCATCCGTGCCAGCGGGCCCGACGGAAGGGCCCGGCAGAAGGCCCAGGGGCAGAGCCCGGTGGAGAAGCCGGCGCGCGCCACGGTGACGCCGCCCGGTCAGCGGCGGCTGCCGTCGACCTTGGGGTCGGAGGTCGGGATGCTGGCCTCGTTCTGGGGGCGGAAGGCCTGGCCGTCCCAGTTGTAGCGAACCCGGGCGGTGCCGCTCGGGCAGCAGTCGCCGTCGCTGACGGCGTAGGTGCCGTACTCGAGGACGACGTAGCTCGGCGTCTGGTCGAGCACCTCGATATGGCGGCTTGGCTCCTTCAGGTCGGTGCCGATGAACTCGCCGTTCGCGAAGACGAACGCGAGCTGGGCCGTCGTGTCGCTTCCGTCGACGCCGCCGCCCGGGACATCCTTGGAGCCGATGACGACGTTGAGGTCACGGGTCCGGTCGAACGTGCCCAGGTCAGCCTGGTAGCCCTTGCTGTCGACGATCTGGTCGACCTCCTGCGCGGTCAGCTGATGACGGGTCGGTGAGGGGGTCACGGGCGTCGTGCCCTGCCCACCCGTGGCCACGCCGCCGCCCGTCGACGGCCCGGCGGTGGGCGCATCGGAGCCCGCCGGCGTGGTGACGGCCGCCGTCGACGAGGACACGTCCGGCGAACCGCCATCGCCACCGCCACGGTTCGCGAGCGCGAGGGCCGCGGCGGTGGCGCCGCCGAGCAGCAGGACGAGCGCGACCACGAGCAGGACGGTGCCGGCGGACCGGCGACGCGGCGGCGGCACGGGAGTCGGCCGGCCCGCCTGCAGGGGCCAGCCACCCCCCGACGCGCCGGCAGGCGGGTAGCCGGAGTCGCGGTACCCCGAGCCGCCGTAGGCCGGTGGCGGCGGGGTCGACGGGCCATAGGCCTGCCGCGGCGGCGGCGACTGCTGGTAGCCCGCCGGCGGGTACTGGCCGGGCGGGGGCGACTGCTGGTAGCCCGCCGGCGGGTACTGGCCGGGCGGGGGCGAGTACTGGCCCTGCGGGGTCGAGTGCGGGCCGGGCGCCGTACCCGGCTGGCCGGGCGGCGGGCTGGGGAGCTCCCAGAGCCTCGCGAGCGCCGTCGCGTAGCGGTCGTCGCCGGCGGCCCTGGTGGTCGCGTCGGGGGCGGCGACACCGCGCAGCAGCCGGTCGCGCAGCTCGACGGCCGACGGTCGGCTCGCCGCGTCCTTGGCGAGCGCGGCACGCACCGTCGGCAGCAGCGACGCCGGTACGCCAGCCAGGTCTGGCGGCTCGCCCAGGATCTTGAGGGCGACCGCCTGCGGGTTGTTGGCGTGGAACGGCGGCCGGCCGGTCGCCGCGTAGGCCACGCAGGCGCCCCAGGCGAAGACGTCGGCCGCGGGGCTGGCGCGCTCGCCGCGCAGCTGCTCGGGGGCCATCCAGACGATCGTGCCGACGAGCATGCCGGTGCTGGTGTGCTGGGTCGTCCCGCTGGCGCTCGCGACCCCGAAATCGATGACGCGCGGGCCGTCCCAGGACAGCAGGATGTTGGCCGGTTTGAGATCGCGGTGGATGACGCCGGCGTCGTGGATCGCTACCAGCGCCTCCGCGAGGCCGACCGCGAGGCCGCTGACGAGCCGCTCGTCGAGGTGGCCGCGATCGGTGACCGCCTCGGCGAGGCTCGCGCCCTCGACGTACTCGGTCGCCATCCAGGGGCGCTCGGCGTCCGCGTCGGCGTCGAGGACGGCGGCGACGGCGCGGCCGCGCACTCGGCGGGCGGCGTCGACCTCGCGGCGGAAACGGGCGCGGAACTCGTCGTCACGCGCCAACGCCGGCGAGGGCACCTTCACCGCGACCGCCTTGTCGGCGGGCGAGAACCCGAGGTAGACGGCGCCCATGCCGCCCCTGCCGATCAGGCTCTGGATGCGGTAGGGCCCGATCTCGCGCGGGTCGTCCGTGCCCAGCGGCGTCAGCACGCGTGCTCGTCTCCTCCCGGGGGCCCAGGTCTCAAGTGCCCAGGTATGCCCAGGTCTCTAGTGCCCAGGTATCAGACGCATAGGCGCCTATGCGGTGGTTCCTCGACATCGGGCCCGATATGCGTCCCCGCGAGCGCGCCGACGGATCGCCAGCGCGCACGGCCGGTCACCCGGACACGTCGCCTTCGTACGCATTCTTGCCTGACGCCGGATTCGCCGTCCCCGAAGGTCGGGGCCACGACGGAGGGCGCGGCCGAAGCCCCGGCGGCGATGTGCCAACCTAGAACGCTGGAGTGGCGTTTCGCGCCCCTCGACCACGCCTCGCACCACGCGCACCCGCCGGCCGCGCTCGCACGCGCCCGGCGCGGGCTGGCACCGGTGCCGGGGCGGATCGGGGTGGGTCGAGGCGCGGGTGGAGGCACGCGGAGAGGGTCTGGCGGATGTCGGGGGAGAAGCCGGTCGGACGCGACGGTGGGCGGCCCGGTGACCGGCTCACGGGCGGCCAGGTCGGTATCCTGCTCGCCCTCATGGCCGAGGGCCGGCCGTTGCCCAACCCGGAACTGGCCGCCCGCTTCCGGCTCTCGCTGGACGGCGTCGACCGACGCCGGCTGAACGACCTGAGGCTGGTCACCAGCCGCCGGGCCGGCCGTTCCTACGTCCACGAGCTGACCGACGCCGGCTGGGCCCGTTGCCGCCGCGAGCTCGCCGCACCGCCGCCCGACCGGCGCGGCGGCATCCCGCCCGGCGCCGTCCACGCGCTGCTCGCCGGGCTCGCCCGGCATCTCGACCGCACCGGCCTCGACCTGGCGGACCTGTTCGCCCGCCCGCCCGCCGGCCCGGGCACGACGACGGGCCAGGCCGAACTCGCCGGGACCGAGACCAAGGCCGGGGCGGACGCGGAGTCAGTGGCGGCGGCCAGCGAGGAGGTCGAGCGGCGGATCAGGACGGCGTACGGGGCTCTCGCCCGGTGGCCCGGGGACTGGGTGCGGCTCGCGGAGCTGCGGCCGCGTCTCGGGGCCGACCTGGCGCGCACCGACGTCGACGCCGTGCTGCGACGGATGAACCGCGGACCGGGGGTGACCGTCGCCCCGGACGAGGACCAGAAGGCGCTGACGGGCGCCGACCGGCGCGAGGCCATCGAGATCGGTGGCCAGGCCAAACACCTGATCATGGTCGAGGGCTGAGCGGATGCCGGCAACCACCGAGCGAGAGGCCTTCGCCGCGCTCAACCTCAACTGGATCCGCACCGCCGACGGCGTGTGGACGCCGTCGCCCGTGCACGTGAACGGGCTGCACGCGGACACGGTCCGCTCGCTGCTCGACGCGATCCGGGACGCGGCGGMGAGCCCCGAGGACAACCCGCCGGGCCTCGTCGTCCAGGGGCAGGCCGGCGCCGGGAAGACGCACCTGCTCGGCTGGGTCCGTGAGCAGGTGCACGCCGCCGGCGGTTACTTCTTCCTCGTCGGCCCGCTGGGCGGCGCGGCGCCGTTCTGGGAGAGCGTCATCGGCGCCGTCGTCGACGGCCTGACCCGCCCGGTCGAGGGCGAGGGCGGCGAGACCCAGCTGCGGCTGTTCCTGCGCCGCCTCGCCGGCGTCGTCGGCGCCTCGCCGGCGATCGTCGACGCGGTCACCGGCCGGATCCCGCTGGAGCCGGTCCACCTGAAGGACTTCGTCGTGGCGCTGCGCAGCTACGACCGCCGCCTCGGCGGCGACTGCCAGGACACCCTGCGGGCACTCGTCCTGTTCGGCTCGGAGGACCTCGACGACGAGGACGTGGGGCGCGGCTACCTCCAGTCGATGGAGGAGCAGTTCCCGAACGAGCGCGCCGAGCGCGGCATGCGCGCGCCCGCCAAGCCCGCGACCGAGATCGTCCGCGAGCTGTCCCGGCTGCTCGCGCTCACCGGCCCGACCATCATCGCCGTCGACCAGATCGACACCGCCACCGCCGAGACCCAGCTCCCCCACGGCCACCCCGACTCCCCCGACCGTCCCGAACCCGCCGCCCCCCTGGACGACGACGCGGCCGGCCCGGGCGGCCCCTGGGTCAGCCCGATCGTCAACGAGGTCGCCGACGGGCTGCTGGGGCTGCGTGACCTGACCAGCAGGACGCTGTGCCTGCTCGCCTGCCTGCCGATCACCTGGGACCTGGTGGCCACGCAGGCGGTCCGCTCGGTGCGCGACCGGTTCCGGGTGGTCAGCCCGCTGGGCGTCATCGGCGCGGGAGAGCTCGCCGAACAGCTCGTCGCCCGCCGGTTCGCCCGGCGCTACGGAGCGATCGGGTTCATCCCGCCGTACCCGACCTGGCCGGTGCGCCCCGAGGCATTGCTCGCGGCGGGCGACTACACCCCGCGGGCGCTGCTCCAGCACATCGACGCCCACGTGCGTGCCTGCCTCGCCGCGGCGACCTACACCGAGCTGCGCTCCTTCGACGACGTCGCCACCCCGAACGCCGCGGCCATCGACACCGCGGCCCAGGACGCGGCCGCGCCGACCCTCGGCGCTGCGCCCGCGGCCGGGGCGCGCCCGGCCGGGGCGCGCCCGGCGGGCGGGGCACCGATCTCCGTCGGCGGCGCGATCCTGGTCAACGACGCAGCCCAGGAGCAGGAGTTCGACCTCGACAGCCCGGCCGGCCGGCGGCTCGTCGTCGGCTTCGCCGAGCTGGACGTCGCCTGGGCCCGCCTGCGCGCCGGTGCGCCGGGGCTCGAGGCGCTGGCCGACCACGACGAGGACGAAGCCGTCCCCGACCTGCTCGCCGCCGGGCTGGACGCCTGGATAGCCGAGCTCGGCCCCGCCGGCCGCGTCTTCAGCCGGGACGCCCGGCCGAGCGCCAAACCCGCGCTGCACGCCCGGCTGCGCCGCGTCCTCGACGAGACGACCGGTGACGAGGCGCACTGGTCGTTCCGGGCGATCCTGACCACCCACCCGGGCACCGCGCTGACCAGGCTGAACAGCGCCTGCACGATGGCCGGGATCGCCACCGGGATCGGCGCGGGCGAGGGCGGCCGCATCCGCCGCCGGGACCGGGGCCTCGCCGGGCTCGACGGCGCCGCGGTGGCGGGGCGGCGGGGGCTGGTGGTGCTGCGCACCGCCGAATGGAGCAAGGGCGCGAAGACGCAGGACGCGGTGGAGGCGTTCGAGCGGGCCGRCGGCATCACCCATTTCCTCGCGGACGAGGACGTGCGGACGTTCGCCGCGCTGCGCCAGCTTCTCGACGGCCGCCACCCCGCGCTGGAGACCTGGCTGCTCGCCCGCCGCCCGGCGAGCTCCACTCCCCTGTTCACGTCGGCCCTCGACGCCGTCTACCGCGAGCTCGCGCCCGCACCAGGCCACTACCCGCCGGTGGTCGGCGCCCCGGCGGCCCAGGTCGCCGCCAATCCGCTCGTCGTGCAGGCCATCCACCCGCCGCGCCGTTCACCGTTCGCCCCGGCGCCAGCACCAGCGCCGGCGTTGGCCCCGACCAGGCTCGTCCTCACCGCCCTGCCTCCGCCCTCCCCGCGTCCGCCGACCCACTCCGCCGCCCCGCCCCCGATGCCGGCGCCCGCCGCCGTGACAGCTCCGCCAGTCACGGCGGCTCCACCGGTCACGGCGGCTCCGCCAGTCACGGCGGCTCCGCCAGTCACGGCGGCTCCGCCAGTCACGGCGGCTCCACCGGTCACGGCGGCTCCACCGGTCACGGCGGCTCCACCGGTCACGAAACTGGAATCGCCGGCGCCGGCGCCAGTTCTCCCCGCATCCCAGCCGCTCCGCCTCGCGCCGTCGGCCGCTCCGACTCCGTCGGCCCCGCTGGCGGCGGAGCCGACGGTCCTGATCCCGCCTGTCCCGGCGTTGCCCCCCACGCCCCCCACACCCGCGCCGCCCCCCACGCCCGCGCCGCCCTCGGCGCGTTCGGAGCCGCCAACCGCCGTGCTCGCTCCCGCGCCGACGCCCACGGTGGGCGCGGTGACCGGGCCGGCGGCGGAGCCGGCCGGCTGGCCACGGGCCGCGCGGCCGGCCTCGCCAAGGACGCCCTGGGCGGCCGGCCCCGACGAGGACGTCCACGACGCGGCCTCCTTGCCCCTGCTGGTGCCGGTGTTCGTCCCCGGCGAGCCGGCACGTTCCTCGTCGGCTCCGCCACCGCCCGCGACAGCGGAACCGGCCCCCGACGCGCCGCTGCTGGTACCGGTGGCGCTGCCGAGGATGCCCGGCGCGGCGGCCCATCCGGGCGACGCCGATCCACTGCCGGTCCCTCTGTCTCCGCCTCCGCTGGAGACTCCTCCGCCCGCGCCGAAGGCTCCTCAGCCCCCGGCGGAAATCGTGCGGCCCGCGACGGAAGCCGCTCAGCCTCCMGCCGTCGTCGAACCGGCCGGGTTCCAGGACGGGGTGGCCCGGCTCGTCCCCGTCGCGCTGCCGCTGGCCACCGGCGGCAACGGATCCCGGGGCCAGGCGGTACCAGCCGAGCGGCCAGCGGCCGCCGGCGGCAACGGGTCCGCGGGCCACGTCGAACCACCCCCACCTGAGCGGGGCGTCGCCAGGCTCGTACCGGTCGCGGGCCCGGCGGGGTACCTACCGGTGGCGCCGGTCAGGCCAGCGGCGTCCGAGGCGCCCCACCTGGCCCCTGCTTGGCCAAGCCTCCCGCAATCCCAGCGGACCCCGCTGGTCGTACCCGCGCCGACGGCCGGCGGCAACGGGTCGGCCGATCCCACCGGGTGGTTGGGGCACGCGGATCCGACGGCGACCGGTGCGGGGTCCGCGAACGGTGTGCCTCCCGGCACCGCGGACGCCGGCGGCGCCGGCCCTGGTGCGGCTGGAGCTGGGGCTGGGGGCGAGGTTGGGGCTGAGGGCGACGACGAGGTCGCGGGCGAGGAGCCGGGCGAGCTGGTGGCGGTCGGGACGGCGGCGGGGACCGGGGCGGCGGTGGAGCTCCGGTTGGCGGCGCTGCGCCGGCACGCGGTGATCTTCGCCGGGTCCGGCTCGGGGAAGACGGTGCTGGTGCGCCGGCTGGTCGAGGAGTGCGCGCTGCGCGGCGTCTCGTCGATCGTGCTGGACCCAACGGGTGAGCTGGCGCGCCTCGGCGAGGCCTGGCCGGCGCCGCCGCGGCACGGGTGGGGTCGCGGCGACGCCGAACTGGCCCGCGAGTACCTGGCGGCCACCGACGTCGTCGTGTGGACGCCGAACCGTGACGATGGCCGGCCGCTGCGCCTGACCGCGGGTGACGACGGCCCGGCGACCGATCCGGGCACGCTGCTCGCCCCGGCGCTGGGACGCCGTGCCCGGGTGTCGGTGGTCAGCCTGGTGGGGCTGGAGACGGACGAGGAGCGGCAGGCCTTCGTCGGCGAGCTGCAGCGGGCGCTGCTCGCCTGGGCCGGCAGACGCTCGGCGGCTGGCCGGCCGCTCGCGGGCCTGCTCGTGCTCGACGAGGCGCAGACGTTCGCGCCGGCCGGGCTGACGACGCCAACCACGGACAGCACGATCGCGTTGCTCGACCAGGCCGGCGATCACGGGCTGGGCCTGGTGCTCGCGACCCAGTCCCCGAAGGGGCTGGACCCAAGGGTCTCGGCGGCCGCGGCCACGCACTTCCTCGGCAGGCTGAACGCTCCAGCGCAGATCGACGCGGCCCGCGCGCTGGCGACGGCGCTCGGCGGCGAGGCGCCGGAGATCGGCCGTCTCGGCGTCGGCGAGTTCTACGCCGCCAGCGCCGGCCTCCCTGTCCAGCGGGTGAGCACCCCGCTCTGCCTCACCCAACATCCCGGCTGGCCGCTGCCCCCCGCCGACATCCTGGCCCGCGCCCGCCGCCACTGATCCGAGCCCATGGCCGTCGGCACGCCAGCGCACCACACACTCCTGGCGGTCGGCCGGTTCCCCTGAGGTCTGGATATTTAGGATGCGCGTAGATAATCTGCGCACAGGTTATCTACGCGGCGACAGGGGCGGTTCATGTGGAGCTTTGAGCACAGCGTGACAACGACGGCGGCGGCCGAGGCGGTGTGGCGGCTGTGGGCGGACGTGAGGGGCTGGGGAGCCTGGAACGCCGACATCGAGCAGATCGAGATCAGCGGCCCGTTCGCGGTGGGAAGCGAGATCGTCATGAACCCGCACGGCGAGAATCCGGTGCGGCTGCGGCTGGCCGAGGTCGTCGAGCCGGAGCGGTTCGTCGACGAGGCCGACCTCGGCGACGTCCTGATACGTACCACCCACCGCGTCGACCCGGTCGAGGGCGGAGACAGCACGGTGACCTACCAGATGGAGATCAGTGGCCCGGCAGCCGACGAGCTCGGACCCCAGGTCGGTCCTATGATTACGGCCGACTTCCCGGAGACGATCGCCGCGCTGGTCCGCCTCGCCGAGATCACCGCGCCGGCGGCGGCACGGGCGGACGCACCCTAGCCGAGGGACGCGCCGCCATGGGCGACGGTCGTGCGGTCGCGGGCTCATCCGGCTGGCGGAGCTGTGACGGAAGGCTGGGCGGTCGAACGTGGCGCTGCATCCGAACGAGAGCCCCGGCTTTCTGTTGTGGCACGCCACGCTGCGCTGGCAGCGCGCCATTGCCACGGCGCTGGCGCCGCTCGGCCTGACGCACGTCCAGTTCGTGCTGCTCGCCTCCGTCTGGTGGCTGAACGGGCAAGGCGAGCGGCCCAACCAGCTGGCCGTCGCCGCATACGCCGGAACCGACGTGAAGATGACCTCCCAGGTGCTGCGCACGCTGGAACGCAACGGCCTGGTCGAGCGCGCGACCGACCCGGACGACACCCGGGCGAAGCTGTTGCGGGTCACCGCGCAGGGCGGCGAGCTGGCGCCACGTGCGGTCGCCACCATCGAGCGGGTAGACGCCGAGTTCTTCAGCCCGGTACACAGCGGCGACGCTGTCCACCTCCTGCGGCAGCTGACAGGACGGGACAGTGGGCCCGGCGCCTGACCCCGTCGCGGGGTCCGCCCACTGTGACTCCCATCAACACGGGCGGGCCGGCGGGCCGCTGCAGCAGCCATCACGAGCAGGCGGACGGTCTGTCGTCGCGTCGAACGCCGTCGGCGTCGTCTGGGGGTTCCCAGATTCCGGTATAGAGATGCTCGACGGTGCGGTGCAGAGGGTTTCTTCGTGGCTGACGCCGCGGGTCGATGGAATAGGGCGGGACAAAGTACGGATGCCCGTCCGATCCCATAACGACGACCCACTCTCCTCGATGCACGGTCCGGTGATGGAAGCCGCACAATAGAGCAAGGTTGTCAAGGTTGGTCTTGCCGCCGGAAAGCCAGTGCACGATGTGATGCGCGTCCGTCCACGCCGCATTCTTCTGGCACCCAGGGAACGTGCATCCGCCGTCCCGCGCGACCAGAGCCCGGCGCAGCGGTGGTGGGATGATTCGGCGGGTGCGGCCAAGCTCAAGGGGCACGCCTTCGCGGGAGAGCAGAACGTGGGTGAGGTTGGCGTCGCAGCAGATTCTTTCCAGAGCGGCGTGGGACAGTGGCAGGCCATGCCCGGTGGCGGCCGGAGTGGCGCCATCCCGGCCGAGCAGGGTGTCGATCGTGGTGGTGACTGTCAGGTGGGGCCGGGTACCGCGGGCGGTCGGCAGCGTGCCCGTGCCCAGGACACGTTCGGTGAGGTCGATGAGGGCGTCGGCGCGCAGCTGCGGGACGGTGCGGCGGTCTTCGGGGTGCTCGCCGAGTGGTTTCGGCCGGGCGAGGGGTTCGAGGGCGGCGCGGAGGGTGGCGGCGCCCTCGGCGTCCAGCGTGCCGTGCAGGCGGGTGGTGCCGTCGGGCTGATCGGTCAGGTGCAGCTCGCGGCGTCGGGCCTGGTCACCATCGTCGCGCGGTTCGGAGCCGGGCGGGTGCAGCTGGTCCCGCAGACGGGCCTGGATGGTCCTGCCAAGTGCGGCCAGGTCGCCGGAGTCGAGGATCTCCGCCTGGACCAGCAGGAACTCCTCGGCCCAGTGACGCTGCTCGCACGGCGTGTCCGCCGGGAGCGCCCGCAGCGCCGTGACGATGACGACGGCCTGGTCACGGCTGATCGCGGTACCGGTGAGGGCCTCACCGACACGCGGGTAGATGCGGTCGAGGTCACGGGCCAGCTCGATGGTGCGGCGGGCGTCGGCGGGGCGCATCTTCAGTTGCCAGCGCAGCAGCTCCGCCGTCGAGGGCAGGTCCTCATCGCCGAACACCGGCCGCAGGTCCCGGCCGCCCAGGTCCCGGACCACCGCGAGCTGGACCGCGCCCAGCAGCCGGCCGGCCCGCTCCGCGGCGTCGAGGAACTCCAACGCCTCTGCGTCGGACAGCGCCCACAGGCTCGCCCCAGCCAACGCCTTCAACCCACCGACCACGCCGTCCAGCTCAGCCAGCACATGATGCCGCCCACCAAACCCGACGCCAGCCCCATCCCCCGGGATATCGGCGCCAGAAATGCCGCCCTCGAATACCGTCGCCGCACAGTTCTCGCGCCCGCTTTCCGTCGCACCCGGCCGGTTGTGGTCAACCGGGCCCAAAGAAACCTCGGACTCCGGCCGGCCCCATCCCCTGATGGGCCGGTCATCCGGTTCCTCGCGAACGGGTGGCTCGGGCATGCCTCAACGGAACCACACATTCAAACACCTGTCCATTCCGCGGCATTCGGGGGGTGCACCCCCCGAATTTTCCGATGCGGAAAAGCAGACGACCACGTTGCGGTGCTCGAATCCTAAGCGACCCGCAGCCAACGCGCACAAGCCGGCAATCAGAGGGGAAGCCACTCCCCCAACGGCTATGCGGGTAATGGTCACGCAAAACGCGAGACCGGGCGGGTCAGTCAGGTACGGGCGGCGGCGTTGGCCAGGATGGCGTCGTGGACGTACCGAGCAAGGCCTGGGGTGACGATCTCGTAGACCTGGGTGAAACGCTCGTCGGCGAGATACATCTCAGCGAGACCGACGTGGATGTCATAACTGCAGTCGTAGAACCAGCGGGTGATGTGCTGGCGGTGTTCCTCGGCCAACGCCGTGGCCTCCGGGCCATCCGCCGGTAGGCCGGACAGCAGCGCCGCACGCCAGGCACACAGCGCCGCGTCACTCTCGGTCTTCAGGCGCGCCCAGTCATCCTTCGTGTAGGACGCGGCCCGGCGCTGGGACTCCTGGTATGCGTCGGTCTCACCGAACCGGTGCTCGGCCTCGTCCGCCCACTCACCGCCCACCTTGTCCGTGCCGAAGACCTCAAGTTGTTCTTCGGGCGTCAGTTGCATGCCCATGGTGCGCGCCTCCAACTGCCTGTCGATCGCGGCGATCATGGCCGCGAGCCGCTCGCCGCGTTCCACCAGCAGCCCGCGCTGCCGGCGGAGGTGGCCGGCGGTGTCCACGCCCGGGTCGCTCACCAGCGCCCGGATCTCCTCCAGTGGAAAGCCGAGCTCGCGGTATACGAGCACCTGCCGGAGCCGCTCGAGATCCGCCGCGCTGTACACCCGGTAACCGACCACTGTCCGCCCGGACGGGCAGACCAGCCCGATCTGGTCGTAGTGATGCAGCGTCCGCACGGTGACCCCGGAAAGCCTGGCCACCCTCCCGACGGTCAGCTCGCCGGCGCTCTCGCCCTCCACACCTCGACTCTGCGCCCTGACGTCGCGGCAGGGTCAAGCCCCGGCGACGCGCCGGCCTGCATCACCAGAGGGCGTCACCAGGGGTAGGTGCCGCCGTTCTCGTTCAGGAACACTCCCGAGCCTTCGTCATGCCTGGCGAGCACCTGGGCCGCGATCCGGGCGCCGCCCTCCTCGGCGCTGTCCCAGCCGGAGTGGCCGTTGAGGTCGGTGGCGCAGTAACCCGGGGAGAGCGCGTTGACGGTGATGCCGACAGTGCGGAGCTCATGCGCGTAGATCAGCGTGATGGCGTTCAGCGCCGCCTTGGACGAGTTGTAGCCGAGAAGCTGCGCGAATTTCCCCAGCGTCGGACCGGGATCGGCCAGGACGGCGAAGGTGCCCAGGCCGCTGGAGACGTTGCCGATGACCGCGCCGGGTGACCGGCGCAGCAGACCGAGCATGGCGTTCGTGACGGCCACGACGCCGAAGACGTTGGTCTCGTAGATCTCGCGCAGCGCGGAGACCGGCAGCGTCGAGGGCGCGCGGCCCTGGTCGCGGGTGATGCCGGCGTTGTTGACGAGGATGTCCAGCCGGCCGTGCCGGGCGTCGATGACCGCGGCCGCGCGCGCGATCGTCGCCTCATCCGTGACGTCCAGGTGAAGAAACGCGACGTCCAGCCCTTGCTGGGCGAGCGCCGCGGCCGCCGCCTCGCCCAGTTCGGGGCTGCGCGCGCCGAGCAGCACGGTGTGGCCCTGCCTGGCGATGGCCGTCGCCGTGGCGAGACCGATGCCCTTGTTCGCTCCGGTGACGAGCACGATCTTGCGAGGGGAGGCCTGGGAAACGGGTTCGTGGGAGGTCATGGGTCTCACCGTCACGTCGGGGACCGGCCATGAGGAGAGCAGTCCCGAGGCTGGTATCGGCGGTCCCATGGTTCGCGGGCCCGCGCGGGTACACCCTCGTGTCATGGACCAGGCCAGCCGCGACGAGATGGCGGCCTTCCTGCGCGGGCGGCGCGCCCGGGTACAGCCGGCGGACGTGGGCCTGCCGGCCGGACCGCGCCGCCGCACGCCGGGGCTGCGCCGCCAGGAGGTCGCCCAGCTGGCCGGCATGTCGGTCGACTACTACGTCCGCCTCGAACAGGGCCGCGGGCCACGCCCGTCCGGCCAGATCCTCGGCGCCATCAGCCGGGCGCTGCGCCTGTCCGACGCCGAACGCGCCTACCTGCACCATCTGTCCGGCGAGCAGCCGCCGACCGCGTCCGTCCTGTCGTCCGACGTCAGCCCAGGGGTCCTGCACCTGCTGGACCGCTTCGACGACGCGCCCGCCCTGGTCTGCGACGCCAAGTACGACATCCTGGCGTGGAACCCGATGGGCGCGGCGCTGCTCGGCGACCTCTCCGCCGTCCCACCGGCCGAACRCAACGTCATCTGGCGTTTCTTCACCCGGGCCGGCACCCGGGAAAGGCACGACCCGGCCAGCGTGGAGCGGTTCGCCCGCGAGTCAGTGGCGGACCTGCTCGCCGCCGCGGCGCGCTACCCGCGCGACCCGGGAATCCGTGACCTGGTCGGGCGGCTGCTCGGCGCCAGCGAGGAGTTCCGTCGCCTGTGGGCCGAACGGGAGCTCCAGGTGCGCCGCTCCACCCACAAACGGATCCGCCACCCCGAGGTCGGCTGGCTCGACCTCGACTGCGACGCCCTGCACGACCCMGAGCGCGACCACTGGATCATCCTGTACACGGCGGCCCCCGGGACGCCCACCCACCGGGCACTCCAACTACTCAAGGTCCTCGGAACGCAGTGGTCGACGGCGCCCGGGTCCACCGCGACCTCCTGACCGTCCGCCGCGCACGCCGCCCCGTACCGCCCCGGCGGTCAGGCCGGCGTCGTGGCCCGCCGCGTGACCAGTCCGAGCACCTCGGCCAGGGCGGCGCGCACCCGCTCGTCGCCGATCAACCCATCCGGCCCCACCGCGCTGCGCGCGACGGGGACGCGCACCGGACTGGGAGTCGCGACGACCGCGCCGACGTAGCCCAGCACGGTCGCCAGCGTGGCGTCCGCCCCGCCCCCTCGCCCCTCGGCGGCCACGTTGATCCAGGCAACCGGCTTGCCGTAGAGCTCACCGCCCCCGACCGTCCAGTCGAGCAGGTTCTTCAGGCTGCCCGGCAACGATCCCGCGTACTCCGGCGTGCAGAACAGCACGGCGTCCGCCGCGTCGATGCGCCGCCTCAGCTCGGCCACGGCCGGGTGGACCGGTTCCTGGTCATCGGGCACGAACRCAGGCAGCCGCGCCAGGTCGTCGTAGAGATCGGCGACGACGCCGTCGGGGGCGGCGGCCCGCGCGGTTCGCAGCGCGGCCGTGTTCGTCGAGCCGCCCCGCGTACTCCCGGACACGAGCAGAACCCTCGTCTCGACGCTCACCGGCACGCCCTTTCGCCTCGCCCAGCAGCAATGTGCTTCCGGTAGCAGCAACGCGAGCACCGAATGGGTTACTCCGGGCGAGCGGCCGCGGGCCGGACGCCTTCCGGACAGCCGCCCGCCCGGAGGGAAGCTCTCCTCGATGGGCGGAGGATTTTCCACGTTCAGGCCGGTGGCAATGGTCTCGACGGCGCGGCCGCACCCGAAGCCGATTTTTCATTCACACTCAAGAACCGACAGAAATCATTCATTACACAACACTCGCTCTACGGATTGGCACGCTTGTACCTAATCGAGCCGTTGGCGCTGGACGGGCATTCCGGCGCCGGTTAGCCTCCAGTTCCTGGAGGGGCAGCGCGGTGCCGGCTGTTTGCGGCACCCCGGCCAGGAGGTTTTCTTTGGCGTCCCTCGCCGTCACCGTGCCAGCTCGGCGCACGCTGCTGGGCCTCGCGACCGCGGCATTCGCCGTCGCCATCGCGGGCTGTCAGCCAGCCGCCGGCGGTGGACCGGCCCAGCCCGCCGCGACCGGCACCCAGGTCACGTCGCCGGCTTCGACGGCCACCACGGCGCTGCCCACGGCCCCCGCCGTACCGGCCACGACCGCGCCGTCGCCGTCGGCCAGCCCGTCGGCCACGCCGAGCAGACCGACGAGGCCAACCACGGCGACACCGGCGCCGCCACCGCCGACCACCCGGCCGGCGCCGGCACCGGTGCCGGCCGGCGCGGGACGCATTCGGCCCGGCGTCGTCTACTCCGGCCCGGCGACRCACTACGACGCCGACGGCGGCGGCAACTGCATGTTCGACCGGCTGAACGATCCCGCCATGCCGGTGGTGGCGATGAACGAGCTGGACTACGAGAACGCCCGCGCGTGCGGCGCCTACATCGAGGTGACCGGGCCGGGCGGGAGCACGGTCGTGAAGGTCACCGACCGGTGCCCGGAATGCGGCGCCGGCCACGTCGACCTGAGCCCGCAGGCGTTCGAGCGGATCGCGGGCGGCGTCCCGGGGCAGGTCAACGTCACCTGGCGGCTGGTCAGCCCGGCCAGCATCGGCTCCGTCCAGTACCAGATCAAGGACGGGTCGTCGGCGTACTGGCTGGYCATCCAGGTCCGGAACCACCGCAACCCGATCGTCTCGCTCGAGGTGCGGGTGAACGGGTCGTGGGTCGCCCTTGGGCGCGAGATGTGGAACTACTTCGTGGCGCCCCAGGGGCTCGGCCCAGGGCCGTTCACCGTCCGGATCACCGACCTGTATGGCGAGCAGCTCGTCCACACGGTGAACCTGGCGCCCACGACCGTGCAGACGACCAACAGTCAGTTCGCCCAGCACTGAGCGCTGTCATCGGGCGGGGACGGCCGGACCGTCCGCCGCCCGGTGGAAACGCCAGCGTCGGGAGGAGCTCGCGAGGGGTCTGAGATGAAGGCGGGTCGGGCGGCGGTCAGGTCCGGCCGTCGGTCCGGAGATCCGTCGCCATCCGATCGCGTTCCGCGATCAGGACCTTCTCCCGTTGGCGCATGGCGGTCGCCGTGGCGAAGTCACCGGCGTCGAGGGCGGCGTCCTTCGCCGCCCTCGCCTGGCTCAGCTCCGCGGCGAGGTTCCGGGCCCGCATGTTGGCCCCGTCGATGGCGGACCGTGACTGGGGGACGGCCTCGGGCGGCGGCGGGATCTCCCCCGCGGCGTCGATGGCGGCGAGAGCCCGGCGGCGGCCCTCCGCGCGGTCGATGCCGACGTGGTCGAGGATGTCGGCGGCGACGCCCTCCTGCTCGGACAGCAGCCCGAGCAGGAGGTGCCCGGAGTCGACGTGGGCGTGGCGGAGCTGCAGGGACTCACGCAACGAGGTCTCCAGGACGTGCTTCGCCCGCGGAGTGAACGGGATGTGCGACGGCGCCTTGGGCGCACCCGTGCCGACGGCCGCCGCGACCGCCGACCGGGCGTCCGCCAGCGTCAGGCCGAACGAGGCCAGGGTGACGCCCCCGGGCCCTGTCTCCTCGTGGACCAGGCCGAGCAGCAGGTGCTCCGCGCCGATCTCGCCGTGGCCGAGCCCTCTGGACTCCTCCTGCGCGAGGACCACGGCACGCCGGGCACTGTCGGTGAATCTCTCGAACATCGGCGGTCCTCTGGACGAATCCGCGTTCCCCTTCCAGGATATCGCCGGGCCGGCCGACAGGCGCGCGGCCGCCGCGGTGTGGGCGAGCTCAGCCGTCGGCGCGTGTCGTTCCTGACTTGACCCTGGCCGACTGGCGCAATTGTCTGGGGTCATGGTCGAGATGAACGTGGCTCAGCGCATGTGGCGGCTGTTCGAACCGGTGCATGCCGTCACCTATTTCGCGCCGGCCAGCCTGGCGGCCTGGGAGACCGCCGGGCTGCGTGGCTACTGGCGCGGGTACTTCGCCGGCCGGGCGGCGCCGCTGGGCCCGGTCGGGGCGGGGCCGGTCGTCGGCGCCTTCTTCGGGTTCGCGCCCGCGATGGTGGCCAGGGCACTGCCGGACGTCTGGACCCGCGTCTCGCCGGAGGAGGCGCTGGCCGTTCGGCTCGACGGCGCTCGCGCGGCGCTCGGGCCGCTGGTCGCCGGCATCGGCGCGGGCCACCTCGCCGAGCTGGCCGCACTGTTGCGGTCGGCGGCCGAGCGGGTGCCGGTCGCCGGTCGGGTGCTCGGCGCCGCGAACGGCGCGCTGCCCTGGCCCGACGACGCGCTCGGCGCGATCTGGCACGCCGCCACGATCCTGCGGGAGCATCGCGGCGACGGACACGTCGCCGCTCTGGTCACCGCGGGTCTCGACGGCCCGGAGAGCCTCGTCTGGCGGGTCAGCAGGGGCGGCACCGAGCGCGCCTTCTACCAGCAGATCCGCGGCTGGACCGACGGCGAGTGGGACGCGGCGGCCGACCGGCTACGGGCCCGCGGCTGGCTGGAGGCCGCCGGCGAGCCGACCGAGGCCGCGCTCGCCGCCGCCGGTGACCTGGAGGCGACGACGGATCGCCTCGCGGGTCCGCCCTGGGACGCGCTCGGCCCGGACGGCGTCGACCGCGCCGCCGCGCTGCTGGCCCCGGTCGCCCAGGCCGCGGCCACGCTGCTGATGTGGCCAAACCCGGTCGGCGTCCCCGACCCGCGGACCGCGGTCGCCGGCTGACCCGCCGATGCCGCGCGTTCCCGGCCAGGCGCGCCGGGCGACGCTCGACAGCGGAACGACGCTCGACAGCAGGAGGAGACGTCCGTGTCCCAACACCGCCGGTCGCTGGTCGTGACCGTTCCCACCGAGGAACTCCGGGCGGCGCTGGCGTCCGAGCCCGCAGCCGTCGTGCTGGTCTGGGACCTGTCCGGCGAACCGCCTCGGCCGGACCTTGACGTCGTCGTCGTGCCGTACATGTCCGATCTGGCTGTGCTCTCGGCACTCAAAGGTCTGCACCCCCTGCTGGTCCAGAGCCAGTCCATCGGCTACGAGGGGGTCAGCGCCGCGCTGCCCGCCGGCCTCACCTTCAGCAATGCCGCCGGAGTCCACGAGGCGTCCACCGCCGAGCTGGCCGTCGGCCTGATGATCGCCAGCCAACGGCGGCTGCCGGCCCTGGTACGCGCCCAGGCGGATCGCCGGTGGGCGCACGCCGGATCACTGTCGCTGGCGGACTCCACGGTGATCGTGGTCGGGCAGGGCGGCGTCGGCAGGGCGATCGCCAGTCGTCTGCGGCCCTTCGAGGTCGAGATCATCCGCGTGGCGAAGACCCGCCGCGACGGCCCCGACGGCGCCATATCGGCGGTCGACGAGCTGCCGGGCCTGCTACCCGACGCCGACGTCGTCGCGCTCGCCGTACCGCTGGACGCGAGCACGACGGGCCTGGTCGACCGGGACTTCCTGGCCGCGATGAAGCCGGGCGCCCTGCTGGTGAACGTCGCCCGCGGCAAGGCGGTCGTCACCGAGGATCTCGTCGACGCGGTCCGCGCCGGCCGGGTCCGCGCCGCGCTCGACGTCGTCGACCCCGAGCCGCTGCCACCGGAACATGCCCTGTGGAACCTCGACGGGGTCCTTCTCACCCCGCACGTCGGTGGGCACAGCGCCGCGATGGGGCCACGCGTCGTCGCGCTCGTCCGCCGCCAGATCGAGGCGCTGTCGCGGGGTGCGCAGCCGCACAACGTCGTCATCCCGCCGGGGACCTGAACCGCGCTGGCCTCGGAGTCAGCTGACGCGCCGGCGCGCCGTCATCGGCTGGCCGGCCTCGCCCGCGCCCGTGCCCTCGACGTCGTCGCGGCGGATGTCGCCTCGTCGCCGGCTCGCGCCCGGACCGGATCCGGGCGCGGGTCGGGGGCCGTAGCGCAGCCTGAGGGTCACGGCATCGGGCTCCGGGCCGCGGTCGGGCTCCGGGACGGCGGCCAACACGGGCGGGCGGCTCACCCGAGTGGGCAGGATCCGCGATCCGGTCGGGCGGCGGCGTTGGATGGGCTGTTCGACCAGGTAGTACGAGGCGGACGCCAGGGCCACCGAGATGCCGCCGATGGCCAGAACCGCCGGCCAACGGCCAAGCGCGCCGGTCAGGTCATGGCCCCAGTGCGCGACCACGGGAAAGTGCCAGAGATAGAAGCCGTAGGAGATCCGGCCGAGCCAGGCGAGCGGCGGCGCGGCGAGGCCGCGGAACAGCCAGCCCGTCGTCGCCCCCTGCTCCAGGGCGAGGACGACGACGCCTGCGAGCAGCGCGACGACGGTGTAGCCGCCGTAGGACAGCGAGGTCGGCCGTGGGCCCCAGCCGGTCGGCGCCGTCACCGTCGCCACGGCCAGCAGCGCGAGCGCGACCGGACCCGCCACGGGCAGCGCGACGGCGACGCGGTCGAGGCGGCGGCGCCAGACGAGCGCACCCTCGCCCACACCGTCCGCGCCGCGCCGCGCCGCGCGCAGCCAGGCGGCCAGCGCGCAGCCGACCAGCAGCGCATCCGCGCGGGTGTCCAGCGCGAAGTACGTGCGCGTCCCCGACGCTCCCAGCGCGATCAGCACGTCGCGCCACAGCACGACAGCGGCCACCCCGCCCAGTAGGACCATGGGCAGCCGGCGGACGAGCCTCGGCCGGCGACACAGGGCGATCAGCGCCAGCGGCCAGAGCAGGTAGAACTGCTCCTCCAGCGAGAGCGACCAGGTGTGCCCGAGCCAGCCGGCCCCCGTGGACTGTCGCACCACCTGGAAGTAGTTGTTCACGTACAGCATCGACGAGGCCAGGCTGTCGAGGAACTCCGACCGCTCGCCAGCCGTGCCGACCCCCAGCAGCACGACGGCCATGAAGCCGACGAGGGCCAGCAGCCAGAACGCGGGCATCAGCCGGTAGGCGCGCCGGACGTAGAACCTCCGCAGCGACACTCCGCCGGTGCGGTCCCGCTCGGCCAACAACTGACCGGTGATCAGGAAACCGCTGAGCACGAAGAACACGTCGACGCCCAGGTAGCCGCCGGGCAGCGAGTCCATGTGGAACACGAGCACGCACAGCACCGCGAGCGCCCGGATGCCGTCCAGCGCGGGGTTGTAGCCACCGCGCCGGGCACCGCCGCGCTCCCGGGCACCGGCTTCCCTGGTTCCGGCTTCCCGGGCCCCGGTGTCCCGGGCGGTCTGCCCAGGGAGGCCGAAGGAGCCGGTCCGGCCGGCCGGCTGGGTACGCGACCGTAGCTGGACGGGCATCCGCGGCAGCGGGTCGGCCAGCGGGGCGTCTGTCCGCTTCCGGGCCGCCGGCGGGCGGCTGCCCGTCACCGTGTCCGTGCGTCGCGATCCGCGTTCCGGGTCGTGTCCGTGCTCAACCATCCGCACTCCCCTCAGAACTGTCGGACTGCCCAGCTCCTGTCCTTTTGCACCTTCTATCCCGCGAACCTTGGTATGACCTGTCAGACAAACCCGGCGACCACGCCGACAGCGGTCACCATGGGCCACCAGAAGGTTACTGAAGAGCTCCGCCGAGACCCAGCCGATCAACATCCGCCCGCCGGCGCGCGCCGCGCGGCCGGCCGTCAAGGTGAGTGGCCCGATGGTGGCAGGAGCTATCCCCCGACTGTCGTCACGACCTCGCCTAGAGCGAGAACGACACGCCACCGACAGGGAGATCGACGATCGGTTGGCCCGGCGGCGGCAACCGTCCCCCGTAAGCCCAGAACCGCCGACAGAGCAGCGCCTGCCGGTGGTTCATATCGGCCCGGGCGGTCCGGTCTCCAGCCTTCTCGAACATCACGCCACCAGCAACGGAAACACAATCCTGGTGTCCGGTTCTCGCCTCGGGCACCGTCGGCTACACACCGGACACAGGGTCTGGTTGACAGCAGATCCACTCCTTTCTTACGTTCGGGGCGGTTCGTACTGGACGTCCTGGCGAATTCCAGAAACCGGTACCACAAGTCCCGAGGGTAATAGCTGGGGGGGCACGCCAACGAACTAAGGAGACGACTCGTTTCATGACGTCCCCGTCTGGAAAGCGCCGCGCCGCAGGGCCGGTGACCGGGAAGGCACTGACGTTTTTCGTCAGAACGATTCTTCTCGCGATGGTGGCCGCCGTCGGACTGTCGGCCTGCCTTCCGTCCCCGGGCTCCGGTGGCGGTGGCGGTGGTCCACTTCCGTCATCGTCCGCCTCGGCGACGTCCACATCCACGCCCACGCCCACGCCCACGACAAGACCGACGACGCCGGGCAGTCCGACGGGCACGCCCACGACGCGGCCCACGCCCACGGCCGGGACGCCCACGGCCACTCCGCCCTCGCCGACCTCCGGCGGAGGCGGTACGAATCCGGCGGCGCCCGCGCTCAGCGGCGTCGGCTACGCCGACCGGGACGAATGGGCGAAATGGCGTGGCTGGCCCGTGCAGATCGCAGAGACCTGGAATGACGCCGCGGATACGACGGCCGGCGGCGCCACGACCTGGAAGTCGATGAACGCGCTCTGGTCCACGCACCAGTACTTCACGGACGCGCATTGGCCGGGCGAGCTCTCGCTCGCGCAGCCAATGTTCGCGAACGACCAGAACTACCAGACGTGCGCCACCGAGGACCAGATCAAGACCTTCATGGGCGAGCTCGTCAAGGCATGGCCGACGAAGGACGCATTCCTCCGGCTGAGCTGGGAGTTCAACGGCAACTGGTACCGCTGGAGCGCCAAGCCGGGCGACGCGGCCAACTTCAAGTCCTGCTGGATCCGGTGGTACAAGATCGTGAAGGGCGTCTCTCCGGGTTTCAAGCTGGTGTGGAACCCCAACGCGGAGAGCTCGGACGGAAGCCTCAACGTGCTCGATTTCTGGCCGGGCGCGCAGTATGTCGACGCCGCCGGGCCCGACCTCTACGCCAACAGCGACAACGGCAAACTACGCGACCCCAACAAGCTCGGGTCACACGGCGAGCCGGTGGGCATCGCCGCCTGGCAGGCCTGGGTCGCCAGGCAGGGCGTCCCGTTCGCGGTCCCGGAGTGGGGCGTGAACGGCGATCCGAACTGGGGCTCGACCGACCCGGCCTACATCACGCAGATGCGCACGGCGTTCGAGAAGGCCGTGGCCTCGCCGTCCGGCCTGGCCTACGAGGACTACTTCGACGGGTCGACCGCCTACAGCTGCAAGTTCACGCTGCACGACAAGGAATGCGGTTACGACTACCACGCGGCCGACGCGAAACGCTATCTGGAGCTCTGGAAGGCGCCGTACGTGAAGCCCTGACCGCACGCCCGGTCAGGTAGCCAGCGAGCGGCCCCCTCCTCCACGGGAGGGGGCCGCCGCCCGTCGGTACGTCCCGGGCGTGCTTCCGGTCTCCCGTCTGAAGGCGGCCGTGAACGCGACGTCGGACTGGTAGCCGACCTGGGCCGCGGTCGCGGCGACTGTCGTCTGCTGGTCGCGCAGCAGTGTCCGGGCCCGTTGCATCCGCAGTGAGAGCAGGTAGCGCATGGCCGGCTCGCCGACACAGGCCGTGAAGCGAGCGGCGAACGCCGCCCTCGACAGCCCGGCCGTACGGGCGAGTCCGGACGGCACGGTCCTGCGCTTTTACCACTTCACCGACCCCACCGACGGGCTGGCCCGCGTCGAGTTCCGCGACGGACAGCACATCGGCACGCACTACTCTCCTCCGCCGGAACGATGACGCCTATGAGTCCTTCTTCAGCCTTCAACGGTCCGGCGGCCGCGGCGGAGGCCGGAGAGGGTATCCCCCTGGGCCGCGAGAGTTAGCGACCTTGATACTCCGAGACATGCACGAATGGGCTGGTAACCACCGCTTAGCGATGGCAAGCCCGCTCGAAACAGCCGCACCTCGCGGTCGACCCGTCTCGCGGGTCACGCTCGGGCTCGGGACGGTGCTGGTCGCGGCGCTCACGCTCGCGGGTGAGTGGCCACTCGTCGAGCACGCCGCCCCCGAGACCACGGCGGTCGTCCTGGTCAACCTGGTCATCACGGTCGGCTTCGTGGCCACCGGGCTGCTGTGCGCGGGCGACAACCTGCTCGCCAGGCTCGGCCCTTTTTTGATCATTTCTGGAGTGCTCTGGGCGCTGTGGTGGGGGGAGGTGTGGCACCGCGATCCGATGGTCTTCGTCGGGTACGAGGCGGGGACGTGGTTCTGGTTCGTCCTCGCTCACGGCGTCCTCGCCTACCCGGGAACATGGCGCCGGGACCGGTCGGAGAAGGCCTTCCTATGGCTGACGATCGTGTCGCTGCCGGTCCTCAGCAATGCCATGCCGCTGCTGGCCCCGCCGGCGCGCTGGGGATTCAGCGACGAGATCTGGTGGCCGACCGTCTGGGACAGCCCGACGGCGTTTCACCTGGTGGCCTGGCTGGCGATCGCCGGCTACGGCGCGTCCACCGCGTACTTCGGCATTCTGTTACGCCGACGCCTGCGCGCGTCCGCGCCACATCGACGCCGGCAGCTCGTACCTGTGGTCGTCGCCCTCCTGATCGCCAGCACCGCGACCACCGTGACCTCGACGCTCGTCCTGGGATCGCCCGTCACGGAGCACCTGTACCTGGCCTACCCGCTCACCGCGCTCGCGCTGGCGTTCGTCGCGGGGTCGTTTCTGACCACCGGGATTCGGCACCGGCTGGCTCGGGCGAAAATCGTCAACCTGCTGGCACGCCAGCGCAGGCCTCCCACCGTCGAATCGGTCCGCTCGGCGCTGCGCCAGGCTCTGCGCGACGACACGGTGGAGGTGCTGTTCTGGCTGGACGCCCGCTGTCATTACGTGGACGGCGACGCGCGGACCGTCGAGCGGCTGCCCGATGCCGCGGATCGCTGTGCCGTCCCGGTCCGCTCCCGGTCCGGCGAGCCACTGGCCCTCATCCTGGTGCACCCGGCCACCCCATGGTCCTGCCCGTTGATCGAGGTCACGGTCTCCGCCGCCCGCTTCGCGCTCGAGAACGTCCATCTGCAGGCGGCGATGGGGGCGCAGCTGGCCGAGCTTCGTTCGGCCAGGACCCGGGTCGCCGAGCTGGCCCTGCGGGAACGTCGGCAGCTGGAACAGGACCTGCACGACGGTGCGCAGCAACGGTTGCTGGGCCTGGCGGCCCGGCTGGCGCTGGCGCGGACGATCGCGAGTGACCCCGGCACCCGTGCGGCGCTCGACGGCGCCCGGGCCGAGCTGCGGGAGGCGCTCGTCGAGCTGCGGGAGTTCGCCCGCGGGATCAATCCCGTCCTGCTCAACCACGCTGGCCTGCCCGCCGCGGTGGACGGGCTGGCCGGCAGCCTGCCCATCGCGTTGAGCGTCGACGTGCCCGAGACGGTACTGCGGGCGATCAGCGACCATCCAGCCGCGGAGACGGTCGCGTACCTGACCATCAGGGAGGCGCTGACCAACGCCGCCGTACACGGTCACGCCTCGAAGGCCAGCGTCGAGGCGTCCCTCGATGGCTCCGCGCTCGTCATCGACATCGTCGACGACGGATTCGGCGGCGCCACCGTCGTTCCCGGCCGTGGGCTGGCCAGCGCCGCCGACCGCCTCGGCGGACTCGGGGGCGAGGCGTCGGTTATCTGCTCAAGGAGCGGGTCGACGACATCGACGCGCTCAAGGACGCGCTCGGCCAGGTCACCCGGGGCCGCCTGGCCATCGACGAGTCGATCATCACATTGATGATGTCGGACCGTCGCAAGCCCGCCGAGTTCGATCGGCTGTCCGAGCGGGAAAAGGCGATCCTCAGCGCGATGGCCGAAGGCCGGTCCAACCAGGGCATCGCCCAGCAGCTCAACCTCTCGCCGAAGACCGTCGAGAACTACCTGACCGCCATCTTCAGCAAGCTGGGTCTGGAGAACTCGGGTGATCACAACCGCCGCGTGCTCGCGACACTGCTGTGGTTGCGAGTGGACCGTCAGCACGCGCCGGTGCTCAGGTCCTGGGACATGCGCGGGCCGGCCTCCCCGAGCTCCCCTGGCTCGCCGGCCCTGGACCCGGTCAGGTCCTCGTCGCCACCGCCGCCGGCACGGTCGCGGTGACGGCCGTCGGGCCGCCCGGCGGGCTTTCGACGGCGAACTGGCCACCGACGGCACGGACACGGTCCGCGAGTCCCGTGAGCCCTCGGCCGGATCGGATGTCCGCCCCGCCCCGGCCGTCGTCGACCACGCGCACCACGAGGTCACGGCCACATACCGACACGGACACGCGCGTCCGTCTGGCGGCGGCGTGCCGGTACACGTTCGTCAGCGCCTCCGAAACGGTGTAGTAGACGGCGAGCTCGATCTCGGGGGCGAACCGGCCATCGACGACATCGGTCTCGACGGCGATGGGCAGCGTGCCCGCGGCGAGGTCGATCGCGGCGCGCAGGCCGGACTCCCGCAGCACCGTCGGGCCGGTGCCGGCCGCCAGCGCACGGATGTCCCGGAACGCGGCCCTCAGCTCCCGATGGGCGGTCTCGACGGCCTCGGTGACCCGGGGATCGTCGGTCTGGCGCCGCACCTCACCCAGCTGCGCGGCCACCGCGAGCAGCCGGCGTCCCGTGGTCGCACGCAGCTGGTCTCGCAGGTTCTGGTGCTGGGCCACGCCGTCGCGGACAAGCCGGTCCAGCGCGGTCTCGGCGAGCTCAGCACGTTCCCGCATCATCATCTCCAGCCGGGCGTTCTCGAGCAGGAGACTGATCGCGGCCACGGTCGCCTCGACGACGTCGAGGTGGCGGTCCAGATCCGGGCGAGCGACCAGCAGCCCGACGAGAACGTCGTCCGCTGACCGGATGGGAATAAGCAGGCGTTCGTCATCCAGAGGCGGACGGCACGGGTTGCCGTCCACGTCCCAGTACCCGCCGGCCCCGTCGGCCACGAGGAGATCGGTCGACGGCGCGTCGAGCGTCCGCCGCACCAGGTCACGCACCATCGCCGGATCCACGGCGTCGCCGTCGAGGCCGGCGCTGGAGCGTGACTGGCCCGTGCGGCCCGTCGCCCGGTCGGGAGTCGAGGCGACGAGCAGCTCGGCCAACGACTGGCCGACCTCCGCGTGGGCGATCTGGCGTCGCAGGTGCAGGACACCGAAGGCGACCGGGACGGCGAGAACCGACAGCATCGACGGGAGCTGGCCCAGGCTGATGCGCGAGCGGGTGAAGTCCGCCAGGTACCACGTGGCCTGGCTGGCGGCCAGGCCAGCGACCACGAACGTCGCGAAGATCGGGATCAGCAGGTGCCTGTCCAGACGCGACGCTCGCCTGACTCGGCGGACCAGCAGGACCAGCAGCGTCACCGCGAGCGCGGTCGTGAAGAGCACAGCCCCGGTCTGGGTCGCCTGGGACAGGGGAAACGAGGTCACCAGAGTGGGCCACCAGGCGCCTGCGGGGTATTCGACCCATTCCGCGGTCGTGAACAAGGCGGCGGCGTTCCAGGTGACCGGCAGTCCCACGACCGTGACAAGAAGGAAGGCCCGCTCGACGCGGCCGTCCGTCCGGCCGGTGGGATATGTCAGCACGGCGACGACGGTAGGAACCCAGAACAGTACCCACCCTTCAAACCCGAGGTAGGCCCACACTCCGCCGTCCCAGGTGTAAAGCCAACGGCTCGCCCATAGGAGGCCAGACAGCACAAGGCATGCGCCGAGGCCGAACATCCGCGGGTCACGGGCGATCATGGCGCCAACCAGCGCGAAGACGCTACAAATGAGCACGTTTAGCGCTACCAGTGCGGGATCGGATCCGCCTGCCGGCAGCTGGCACACGAAAGCGGTCGCCGCGGCGGCCAACGGCACCAGCACCAGCCAGACCACAGAGCGCACCGAGGTGTCCTCGGTCACATCCTCTGCCTATTTACGTCGGTGCACCACCGCCACTGAGCGCCAGTTATGGCCGACGCTCCAATCTCTCCCATCGACCGGCATTTTATCCGGTTCACGCCTTTTGACGGGCAGCAGGCCCGAGACAGTACCGGAGGCGTCCCGTTCGGGCTCCCTCACCGGGGGCACGACGCCGCCAGCCTGATCGTCAGGCGTAGCCGTTGGTCGAGCTGACGAGCCGGACGCCAGAGTCGTCACGGGTCAGGACCTGCGCCAGCGCGGAACCGACGGATGGCGGGCCGCGTCGATAGCGATATCGATCGTCCTGGTCTTGGAGATGCGATGTTCTCGTACGCCAGTCGCCTGCTACTGGTTGTTCCCATCCTCGCACTGGCGGGTGCCGCCAGCTGTGGCCAGCCGACAACCGCCGACTCAGCGCCGGCTGACTCCGCGCCGGCGGCCTGCGACGCGTCGCCGCCGGCAGCGGCCGACGAGGGCGCGACGGACTTGCGGGACTGGTCCACCACCGTGGACCGGGCGGAGTCCTTCCGGACCATCCGCGAGCTCACGGCCGCCTCGGACGCGGTGGTCCGGGTGTGCGCCACCGACCGGACCGAGGTCGTCGCGATCTCGGGTCTGCCCTTCACGATCACTGACGTCGACGTGACACAGACCATCCGCGGAGACGTCCCGGAGACGATCCGGGTCCGGCAGACCGGGGCCGCGCCGGGAACCGAGGTCCCGGAGCCGGGTGGCGATACAACCGTTTCCCACGTCCTGGGTGAGATCCTGCTGCGGCCCKGGACCCCGTACTTCCTGTTCCTGGACGCCTTCGAGCGCCCGGGAGAGGACACCACCAACCAGTACGCCGTTGTCGGCGTGCTGGCCGGCCTCTACCGCGAGGAGTCCGGCCAGGCCCGCCTCCTCGACCCCGAGTCCCCGGGGCTTCCCTCGGTCCTGCCCATCGAGGACCTCATCTCCGAGGTCACCGGCTAGACACCGGGGTGCAGAAGGGTGAAGTCCTGGTTGACGCGGCGGACTGTCAGGCGGGTTGTCGAGAGCAGGCCCGGCAGATGTCGGCGAAGACGTCGACGAACGGTCGGTTGTCGACCGTGCGCCAGACGACGGCCAGCTCGCTGGGCGGCAGTCCGCTGACCGGCCGGCAGACGACGTCGTCGCGGTGGTAGATCTCGGCGTTTCCGGCGGAGAGCAGAGTGATTCCCAGTCCGGAGGCGACCGCTTCGAATGACTCCTCGGCGGTCTCGGCCTCGCCGGCAATGACGGCCGGGGACTGCCGGGCCGCCGCCCCGAGCCAGAAGTCCCGTTGGGCGCCGGCCGTCCTCGGCAGCGCGATGAAGGGCTCGTCGACCAGTTCGGCGAATGGCACCGTGGGAAGGCCGGCGAGGCGGTGCCGTGGCGCGAGCGCGACCCAGACGTCCTCGCGCGCCACGACCCGCCAGGACAGCGCGCCGGTGTCGGGCACCGGCAGCCAGGCGATCGCGACGTCCACCTCGCCACTGCCCAGGCCAACCGTGGGATCGGCCCAGGAGACCTGGCGGAACATCAGCTTCCAGCCGGGAAGGCGCTGTTCCAGCCGCGCGGTGACGGTCGGGATGAGCCCACGACCTATCCGCGTCTGAAATCCGACGCGCACCGTCGTCCCGGCCTGGGTCGACGCCTCCGACACCGCCAGCAGCRCCGCCTCCCAGTCCTCGGTGAGCCGCCGGGCATGCGGCAGCAGGGCCTCTCCGGCCAGGGTCAGCCGGACCRTCCGCCGGTCCCGATCGAACAGAGCGGTCCCCAACGACCGCTCCAGCTGGCGGATCTGCTTGCTCAACGCCGGCTGCGAGATGAACAACCGCTGGCTCGCCGCCCGGGAGAAGCTCTGTTCCTCGGCGACTGCCAAGAAGTAACGGAGATCCCGCACATGCACGTCCATAACCACTGGTTATAACAACAGGTCTTGGACCAACGCCGAGGAACCAGGCACGGTGGTCTGGCGGGGCTACCGACCGCCCCAATTCCCAGTGCCAGTGCCCAGTTCCCAGTGCCCAATACCCATGCCCAGGCCCAGGGAAGGCGACCATGCAGGCACTCGTCTACGACCCGGACCGGCCGGCCGGCCTCCGGCTGGCGGAGGTGGTCGAACCGGCTCTCCGGCCCGATCAGGCGTTGGTCGACGTTCGAGCGATCTCGTTGAACTTCGGCGAGCTGGCCTACCGGGCGGGGCGCGCCCAGCCCGGCGAGGTCCACGGGTGGGACGCCGCCGGGGTTGTCGCCGCCGCCGCCGAGGACGGCTCTGGCCCGGCACCCGGCACGCCGGTCGTGACCTTCGGCTGGGACGGCGCCTGGGCGCGCCGCCGGGCCGTTTCCACCGCGGACCTGGCGGTGCTGCCCGTCACGCTCGATCCAGGCGCGGCGGCGGCGCTGCCCGTCGCCGGGGTGACCGCGCTGCGCGCGGTCCGCCGGCTGGGTTCGGTCCTCGGCCGCCGGGTGCTGATCACCGGAGCTTCCGGTGGGGTGGGGCGGTTCGCGGTACAGCTGGCCGCCCGCGCCGGCGCCGAGGTCGTCGCGTCGGTCGGGAGCCCGGCGCGCGGCGAGGGGCTCGACAGCCTGGGTGCCGCCGAGATCATCATCGGCCCGGCGAACGCGACCGGAACGGTCCACGGGGTTCTCGACAACGTCGGCGGACAGCAGCTCGCCGAGGCGTTCTCGCTGCTCGAGCCGGGTGGTGTCGCGCTGGCCATCGGCAAGGCGTCCGGCCAGCCGACCACCATCGACTTCGAGGCGGAACGGCACCGGTCCGGCGACCGGCGGATCGAGCCGTTCGTCATCGGCTCCGAGCTGGCCGAGGACCTCGGCTATCTCGTCCGGTTGCTCGACCGGGGCGAGCTGGACCCGCAGATCGGCTGGCGGGGCTCCTGGGAGCGGGCCGCCGAGGCCGCCCAGGCGCTGCTGTCGCGCCGCGTCGCGGGCAAGGCCGTCCTCGACCTGCCGGCCTGACGAGACGACGTCAGGTCAGAGGTTCGACGAGCAGAGGTTCTGGTTCTACGAGCAGAGTGCAGAGGAGCGCGAACGTGGAACTCGGTGTCAGTGGTCTGAACGCGAAGGCGACGGCCGGTCCGGAGGCGACCGTCCGCCTGGCCCGGCTGGCCGAGGAGCTGGGATATCGCTCCTGGTGGGCCGGTGAGCACGTCGTGCTGCCCAGCCCCCGGGTGCCGGCCTCGCCGATGGAGGCGACCGACCCGATCCTCGACCCTCTGATCCATCTGACCTACGTGGCCGCGGTCACCGAGCGGCTCGAGCTGGGCACCGGAATCATCATCCTTCCCCAGCGCAACCCGCTGGTTCTGGCGAAGCAGGTGGCGAGCCTGGACGTGCTGAGCGGAGGGCGGACGCTGCTCGGCGTCGGGGCCGGCTACCTGGAGCCGGAGATGTCCGCCATCGGAGTGCCGATGGCCGGGCGCGGCCGGCGCACGGACGAGTACCTGGACGCGATGACCTCACTCTGGCTCGATCCCCGGCCCGCCTACAGCGGGCAGTACGTCTCGTTCGAGGACGTCGACGCGCATCCCCGGCCCGTGCGCCCGGGCGGCCCGCGCGTCGTGATCGGCGGCCACAGCCCGGCCGCCTACCGACGCGCGGTCGCTCGCGGGCACGCGTGGTTCGGCAACGGCACCCCCGCCGACCTGACCACCCACCTGTCCGGACTGGCCGCGGCGGCGGCCGAGGTCGAGCGACCAGCCCGGCTCGGCCGGCTAGAGATCATCTATATGCAGCTCGATCCGATCGAGGTCACCGCCGCCGCCGCCCGCCGGTACGCCGAGCTCGGGGTCGACCGTCTCCTGGTGTATCCGCTGCCGATCGAGTCGGAGAAGGACGTCGCCGCGTTCCTGGAACGGCACGCCTCCCTGTCCGGCTGACCCGCTGACCCGCTGTGGCGACGCAGGCCGCGCGCGGGGGCGCGTCCCGGGTCCGATCGAGTCACGCACCGAACTCGCGGCTCGCTACGCCTCGACCGCCGCCGACTGGGCGCCCGATCCCTTCCAGTCGACCAACTGCACGATGATGCCGTTGGGGTCGCGAACCTGAAAGGCCCGCTCCCCCCACTCCTCCTCGGTCAGCGGCATGGTGATCACCACGCCCTCGCTCCGCAGCCGGGCGAGCTCGCCTTCCAGGTCGTCGACGACGAAGGCGAGGATGAGCCCGCCCGCGCGATCGTCACGCTGGTCGGCGGGAAGCGTCGGCAGGCCGCGGCGCAGGAAGACGACGTTCAGGCAGGCGTCGTCGCGGGCGAGGGAGGCGAATCCCTCCGCGRCCAACTGCTCGGTGAAGCCGAAGTGCCGGGTCAGGAATCCCGCCGACGCCGCCACGTCGTCGACGTTCAGCGAGACCGCGGCCGAGGTGATCTTCATGGTGGGCCCTTCGGGATCGACAACTCTGTACGGCGTACATCGTACATCGTACATCGTTCGATGTACGAAGATGGCCAGGTGACGGATGAGCGCTCGGGATCTGGTGACCCGGCACGCACGCTGGCGCTGCTGTGGGGGAAGCCGCTGGCACCRTCGCGTCGTGGACCGGCCCGGGGGCTGGAACTGACGGCCGTRGTCGACACCGCCATCGGGCTGGCCGACCGCGAGGKGCTGGCCGCGGTGACCATGCGAGCGGTCTCCCGGGCACTCGGTGTCGTGCCGATGACCCTCTACACCTACGTGCCAGGAAAGGCCGAGCTGCTCGACCTGATGCTGGACGCGGTCTACAGCCGGATGCCACGCACGGACACCACGGGTGCGCCGTGGCGCGCACGGCTGACCGCCGTCGCCGACGAGAACCGGGCGCTCTTCGCCGCGCACGCCTGGGCCGCCGGGATCTCGACCCTCCGCCCGCCGCTCGGGCCCGGCCTCATGGCGAAGTACGAGCACGAGCTGTCCGCGTTCGAYGGGCTCGGCCTCGCCGACGTCGAGATGGATGACTGCCTGACCTACCTGCTGTCCTTCGTCCAGRCCAATGCCAGGGAGGCGCACCAGGCGGCCACCGCGGCGACAGCCGGCGACGACGCGCAGTGGTGGGAGCGGGTCGGCCCGCTGCTCGTCCAGGTGCTCGACGAACGGCGCTATCCGCTGGCCAGCCGGGTCGGCACCGCCGCCGGCGAGGCGCACGGCAGCGCCCACGACCCCGACCACGCGTACCGCTTCGGCCTCGCCCGCGTCCTCGACGGCCTGGCCTCCCTCATCGAACGCGCTGAGCCAGGTTCGCCGGGCAGGCAGGTCAGCGCCGACGGCACCGGTTGAGGCCGAATCGATCACCCGTCAGGTGTGATCGCACACGATCTCGGCCGGGCCTCGGGATGGCGGGACCGCTCGCCGGGATGCACGGATCAGGCCGGGCCAGAACGCGCGACCCGAAAGCCGACATCGTCGACCTGGTAGCTCGGATGGCTGCGCCGCCGCACGGAGGCCCGGCAGCTCCGGTGCTCGTCGGCCCACCCGCCGCCGCGTAGCACCCGGTAGGTGCCGTAGACCTCGGCGTCGTAGACGTCCCAGCACCAGTCCCAACCGTGGTCGCGCCCGCCAGGTGATCGACGTCGTCGAGTTCCGCTGGGAGGCCGTGTCCGTCGACACCGGCGACGTGGTGGGCGGGGGCCTGGAGATCGTCGTGCTCGACGACGACGGCCGGATCAGGACCGACTACATGTTCCCGGGAGTCTGATCTCCAGCCGCGGGGCGCGCCGCCCCGGCGGCCGCCGCGAGAGCTTCGGCCGTCGCCGGGTCGACCGGCAGGAACGCCTCCAGTTTCAGCTCGGCGAGGGTCACGTCAACGGCGGTGGCGAAGGTCGTCACCGTCGTCATCAGGCGCAGCTCGCCGCGCGATGACGCCAGGTGGAGCGGGACCGCGAAACCGAGCAGCCCGTCGGACGGTCCCAGGTCGGGTACGTACCCCATCAGCTCGGCGCGCAGCTCCGGCAGGTGGCCGAGGCGCGCCAGGATGTGGCGTGCCCATTCGGCGAGGTTGCGGATGCGGGGCGCCACGCCCTCGGGATGCAGCGCGAGGCGGTAGACGTTCCGGCCCGGGCCGACGAGCTCGGGCCGGGCGCCTTCGGTGATCAGGTCGAAGGCGTCGTTCGCGGCGATCAGGTCACCGGCGCCGTCCACGACCAGCGCCGGGTACGGCAGGTGCCCGCGCAGGATGTGGTCGATCGCGGTGCGGACCGGGGCCAACACCGGGTCGCTGAGCACGCTCTCCGGGTAGACGGGCGCGTACCCGGCCGCCAGCAGCAGCTCGTTGCGCTCCCGCAGGGGCAGTTCGAGTGACTCGGCCAGGCGCACCACCAGCCCCCGGCCTGGGGCGGACCGGCCGGACTCGATGAAGCTGAGATGCCGCTGGGTGGTGCCCGCCCGCAGTGCCAGGTCGAGCTGGCTGAGATGGCGGCGGGTACGGCGTTCGCGTAGCGCGCTGGGGAACTCCACCCGCCTGTTCTAACGACGTCGGTGGCGCCCGGCCATTCCCTGGCGGGAATTGTCGCCGTCCGCGCCGKCCGTGAGCATCGGCGGCATGGACATCGGTGTGCTTCTTCCGACCGGGGCCGCCCAGTGGGGCGCGGACGGCGACCCTCGAGAGCTGGTCACGTTCGGCCGTGCGGCCGAACGCCTGGGATTCTCCTCGCTCTTCGTCAACGACTCGCTGATCAGCCCGCGCATCGAGGCGCTGACGATGTTGGCCGCGCTCGCCCCRGTCACCGAGGCGGTCACCTTGGGAACGGGGGCACTGCTGCCGTTCCTGCGCCGGCCGATCCAGGCCGCCCAGTCCCTGGCGTCGGTCGACCTGCTGTCCGGTGGCCGGCTCACGGTAGCGGTGGGCGCGGGCTTCCCAGGTCGTTTCGGCCGGCCCTTCTACACCCTTTCCGAGGTGCCGTGGGAACGGCGCTTCGCCCGGCTGGACGAGACGGTCGCGCTGTGGCGGGCGCTGTGGAACGGCGCCGGCTCGTTCCACGGCGAGATCCTCAGGTTCGACGACGTCCCGCCCGCGACCAGGCCGCCGCGGGCGGGCGGGCCGCCGATCTGGCTCGGGGGCGCGACCCAGGCCGCGCTGGCCCGCGCCGGGCGGGCGTACGACGGGTGGCTGCCCTATCCGCCCGACCCGGCCGACTACGCGTCCGGGCTTCGGGAGGTCCGCACGGCGGCGACCGACGCCGGCCGCGCCGCCGAGGACATCACCCCCGCGCTGTTCGTCTCGGTACGGATCGACGACGACGTCGAGAGCGGCCGCCAGGCGCTGGACGCCTACGCGCGCGCCACCTACGGGATGCCGCTGGAGGAGCTGGAGAAGATCCAGGCGGTGGTCACCGGCTCCGCCGACCAGGTCCTGGCGGGGCTGGCCCGGTACGTCGCCGGCGGCGCGCGGCACATCGTCGCCCGCCTGGGTGCTCTGGATCTGCGTTCCCAACGCGACCAGCTCGAGCGGGTCGCCGCCCTGATCCCCGCCGTCCGGGCATCGGCCCATACGGATCACGTCTAGATAGTTGCTATCTGGAATTAACTATCGTATGGTCGGGCGCATGCACGAACGAACGGACATCGAGGAGTTCTCCGGCGCGGTCATGGCGCTCGTGAACCTCATCCGGCGCGGCCAGGCCAGGGCGTTCGACACCGAGCTGGTCGCCGTCATGCAGCTGCTTGCCGACGGCCGTGCCCTCCCCCCGAGCGAGATCGCCGAGGCTCTCAGCTCCCCGCGCCCCTCCGTGACCCGAAGGATCCAGGCACTCGAAGCCGCCGGAAAGATCGAGATCCACCCGGACCCAGACGACCGCCGGTCGTACCGGGTGGCGCTCAGCGCGGCAGGCCAGGCGGAGCTCGACGACCTGGCCGCGAAGGGCATGAAGCTGTTCGCCACCTGGGTGAGCGCATGGACGCCGGCGGAGGTCCGGACGTTCTCGGCACTCGCCAGGCGGTTGACGGACGGCGCGGTCACGCCACCGGCACCAGCACGCGGGAACGCCTGGTGGCGGGAGCAGCAGGCATGACGAGCCACGCGCCCGGCATCCCCTCGATCGCGGCCCGCCCCGTGACCTCCCGGCGTTTCTGGGGTGCGGTGGGCCTGGCGGCGCAGCTCGTCTTCACCGTCGGCTGGCTGCTCGCGGGCACCTGGCAGGGCCCCCGCTACGACGCGGTCCGGGATTCGATCAGTGACGAGACCGCGCTCACCGCGCCACACGCCTGGCTCCCCATCACCTGCCAGCTTCTGGCCGGTCTGGGCACGATCGCCTTCGCGCTGTTCGGGCTACGGCCCGCGCTGACCACCGCGGGCAGGACGGCCAGATATGCCCCGTGGATGCTGGCGGGTGGAGCCGTGGCCTACCTGGTCATCTTTCCCCGGCTCCCCTGCCGCCTCGCCGACACGGCCTGCGGCGTCCACCAGCATCTCTACAGTGCCGGAGGACTGACCGACGCCATCGCCTCGGGCGCCCTCATCGCCCTGCTCGCCGTCGCGCCCTTTCCCCTCTGGCGACGCATGCGCGAAATTCCTCGCTGGCGTCGCCTTCGACCCGTGATGCTCGGCGCCCGTGTCCTCGGCCCGATACTGCTGATCGCCACCGCCTCGCAGGGCCCCTACGCGCCCGGCTCCCAGGAAGGCCTGTTCGAGCGGATGCTGGCCCTCACGGTCGCGGTCTGGATCTGCGCGCTCGCCGCCAGCCTCCTGGTCTCGTCGAATCACGACACCGCGGCGGGCAGCCCCGACTCCTGGAGCGGCATACCTCCCTTCCCCACCGACCCAGGGCACTGACCCACGCCGCCTCACGCGGGCAGAACGGCCACCTGGGTCTGGTGGAAGGTCGGGGTTTCGGCCTGGTCCGCGATGGCCTGGGCGAGTTGGCCGTAGCCGAGCACACCCTCGAACAGACGGTGGCCGACCGGCGGTTCGACCAGAAGGTAGCCCGCCGCGTCACCGGCGCCGTCGGCCCGCAGGCCGGCCGGTGGGGTCACGACCAGCCAGTCGAGCTCGGTGCCAAGGCCGCGCAACGCGGGCAGCTCACGAGCATGCGCGCGCGCGAACGGCAGCAGCGGCGGTGGAAAGACGTCGGGGTCGTCCATGACCGTTCGCCCGTCGGCCAGGGGCAGGGTGGCGAACAGCCCGATCGTGACGATCCGGGCGGGTGGCGACGTCCGTGCGGCGCCGACGACCGCGGCGACGACGTGCTCGTAGAACGCCTCGTCGAAGCCGTCGAACGAGGGCGGCGGCGCCGAGAAGGGCGTCACGGCGACCACGACGACGTCGGCGTCACGCAGGACGTCGAGGAGGTCGGCGCCGCGGGTGGCGTCCGCCTCGGCCACCTCGACACCTTGGTCCGCGAGACAGCGGTGTCGACGGGCGTCGCGGACCACCCCGGTCACTCGGTGTCCCCGGGCGAGGAGTTCCTGGCTGACGGCTCGTCCCGCGCGACCACCGGCACCGAGCACGGCGACCCGCGCCGACGCGGCCGCTCGGGGTACCGCCGCGGTGAACTGTGTTCCTGTCATGGCGGCCAAGCTAGGGACCGGTAGGCCGGTTACCGCAACGTGACTGGCTACCGTTGGCGGAGTGGACGGAGTGGAGAAGACGGCCGACGCCCCGACATTCGACCCGGCGTGCCCGATGAGTGCCTTCCCGGTACAGATCGGCGACAAGTGGACCGCGATGGTCATCCTGTGCCTCGAGGCCCGACCACGGAGATTCACCGAGCTAAAGCAGAACCTCGGGTCGGTGAGCGCGAAGGTCCTAACCGACACCCTTCGCGCGATGGAGCGTGATGGCCTGGTGAGTAGAAGCGCCTTCGACGAGAACCCGCCCCGGGTGGAGTACCAGCTGACCGCACTCGGCCGGTCGCTTCTGCAGCTGGTCGAAGCGGCCCGGAACTGGGCCCGGGACAACCTCGACGACCTGTTGTCGGCCCGCCGGAGGCACGACGACACGCTTCTCGACGGTCGGGTTGGGCTGAGGGCTGGCGGCTCTAGCGGGGCGTGAACCGGCTGCCGTCGCGGCGGATGCGCAGGGCCCGTTCCCCAGCGAAATGGGCGGGGACGACCAGGGCGTCCGTGTCGGCGGCGCGGCCGAGGACCCGCTGACGGGTCTCGGCGGCTTGCCGTGGGTCGTGGCAGAAGCAACTGGACACGTGTGGCTCCCAGAACCGCATGGGTCGGAGGACCGCCGTGGCAGTGGTCGTGACCGAGCAGCAACGCCGGGAATGCCCGGTGACCGGCGTGCTGCACCGCGTCGGCAACAAGTGGAGCCCGGTGGTCATCGGACTGTTGGCCGACCATCCCTATGGCTTCAACGAGCTCGACCGCGCCATCGAAACGATCAGCCGCCGCGTCCTGACCAGAACCCTGCGCGTCCTGGAAGCCGAGGGATACGTTCGCCGCACGACCCTCGATGGCCGCGCCGCCCGGGTGGAGTACTCCCTCACCGACCGCGGAACCTCGCTGCACGAGCAGCTGCTCGCGTTCAACCAGTGGGCCCTCGACCATCGCGGAGGGGAGAGGGCGGAGGCTGACGCCTAGCGCGTTGTCGCCAGGTCGGCAGAACTGGTCCTCTCTCCCTCCGCGATCCGGCGAAGCTACCAGGCGATGGAGTTGGGGTTGGTGCCGCGCAGGAACGGCAGGCGGGTGGCCCTCGCGGTGGCGATGTCGATGCGGTAGGCGGCGCCGCCGCCGTCGATGACCATCAGGAGCTTGCCGGCCGGGTCGAGGGCCATCTCGGTGAACGTCCAGAGGTCGTTGCCTCGGTTCTCCTTCGGCTCCTCGAACAGAACCCGTAGCTGACGCCCGGTGGCCGCGTCCAGCTCGACGACGCGGGTCACCGGGGTCCCGTCGGAACGTTGCTGGGCGGCGATGACGTAGACCCGGGTGCCGCCGACACCAAGAAGCGGGGTGATCATGGTGTCCAGCTGCAGACGCGTCGGAGGCGAGGTGTTCGGCGGCAGCTGCGGTGGCAGGGGCCCGTCCGTCCCCCAGCCGAAGATCGGCTTGATGGTGCCGTCCCGGACCAGCGAGACCTCGTGGCCCGCCGCGTCGATCGTCAACCGGTACGCGAACCCTCTGGGCGTGGCATGGTCGTAGGCGAAGGCGTGGAACACGCGCGGATCGCCCGTCGCCTCGACCGCCGTGAAGAACTCCCCCGACCGCGGCTGGACGCTCGCGGTGACGGCGCCGGTCAGCGCGTCCCGCACGGCGATCTCCTGGTACTGCCCGTCGGCGATGTTCGTGAGGAAGTAACGAGCCGGGAATCCGGCCTCGGCGACGGCCGCCGCCCAGGGGTCGCCCGGTTTACGGAGTGCCTGGGGCAGCACGATCGCCGAGACGCCGACCAGGAGCAGGACGACGACGCCGACCAGCACAGGCACGAGACGCCGCGCCCGGCCCGCGCGCGGCTCGCTCCGCCGGTACCAGTTCCGATACCGACCCCGCCGAGCCAGGCTGGCGGGCGATACCGGCGCCCTTCCGGGTGCCGGATCGGTCGTCACCAGGTCGGCTGTCGCGGCGGTCGCGTCGCGCAGGCGGTCCTCGAGGGCGGCCATGGGTCGGGTCACCACGCGATCGAGTTCGGCATCGTGCCCCGCGGGAACGGAATGCGGGTGGCATGGGTGGTCGCGATGTCGACGCGGTAGGCGCCGCCGGCTCCGTCGACGACCATCAGCAGACGGCTGCTCGGGTCAAGCGCCATCTCGAAGAAGGTCCAGACGGTGTTGCCGTGGTTGACGTATGGCCGCTCGAACAGGATCCGGAGCTGCTTGCCGGTGGCGGCGTCCAGCTCGATGACGCGGGTGACCGGGGTGCCGTCAGCGCGCTGCTGGGCGTCGATGGCGTAGATCGTCTCGCCGTCGCCGCTGAGGATCGACGAGGCGTAGCCGTTGCCGCCCGCCCGCCAGCTGACGACGCGCCGCGCGTTCGCGAGCAGGTCACCGCCGGGTCCCGTGGTGTCGAGGAGCCACAGTCCGGCCTTGTCGGCTGGTTGCTTGTATCCCATGTCGCTGAACTGGAAGGCGAGGTAGCGCCCGTCTGTCGACCAGCTCAGGTCCGTCGTACCGCCGGGCCGGTCCGCCGTGAAGTGCGTGGCGTGCCCGGTCCGCACGTCCACCACATCGATCCCCGCCGGCGGAAGTTTGCCGTTCGTGACGGGGGACGGGGCCGGGTACGCGAGCCGCCTCCCGTCCGAGGACGCGGCGAACGAGCCGCCACTCCACGGCTGCGAGCCGGTGTTCACCTCGCTCAGCGAGACGACCTTCCCGGCGGCGTCGATCGTGAGCCGGTAGGCCCTGGCCGCGACGAGGCCGGCGTTGCCCGTGACGTAGAAGACCCGCGGGTCGGCCGTCGCGGAGACGGCGGAGAACTCGGTCCCGCCGGGCGGTGGCACCGAGTCGGTGACCTCCCCGGTCAACGCGTCGCGGACCGCGATCTCCATATAGCCCGTGCCGGCCCCACCCATGTTCGTGACGAAGTAGCGGGCCGGCGAGACGGCCGGGGCACCCGTCGTGGCCGGCGTCCGGTCCGGCTGCCGCACCACGCGGGGAAGCAGAACCGTGCCGCCGACGACGAGCAGGACGACGACGGCGATCAGCGCCGGCACAAGCCAGCGGGCGCGACGGCGCGCCTCGCCGCCCCGCTGTGCGCCGCCCCGCGACGCGCCGCCCTGAGGGACGTCGCCCCGAGGGACGCCGCGTTCATACCAGCGCTGCCGGGCGAGGCCCGCAGGCGACATCGCGACGGGTTCGGTCACGCGCCACGCCGCGGGTACGGACGTCGTGGTCACCAGCTCCGCCGCCGCGGAGGTCGCGTCGCGCAGTCGGTCCTCGAGGGCGGTCATTGCGCCCCCTCCCCGAGCTGGCGGGCCAGCGCGCGCAGCGCGCGGGTCGCGGTGGAGCGGACGGTCGCGGGCGTGATACCGAGCATGTCGGCGATCTCGCCGTCGGAAAGGTCCAGGTAGTAGCGCAGCACGAGGACCTGCTGGCGCCGCGGCGCGAGGCGGCGCAACGCGGCCATCACCTCGCGACGGTCCTCCCGGAACATCGCGGCCGACTCGGCCGACCAGATCGGAGGATCGTGGCGGACGCCGAGCCGGCCCAGCACAGCCCGGCGGCGCAGCACGCCGCGGGCGCCGTTGAGGACGGCGGCCCGGACGTAGGCATGTGCGCTTTCCGGGTCGCGCAGCCGCGACCAGTGCCGCATCAGCCCGACGAACGCCTCCTGGACGACGTCCTCGGCTGTGCGCTGATCGCCGAGCAGCACGACCGCGAGTCGCAACAGCCCGGGGCGGTGCTCGCCGAACAACTGCCCGACGGAGGCGTAGGGGTCGGCCACCGGTTTGGCGGAGCTGCCGTCGCTCGGCTCGGGGGTCGGCGGATCCACGGAGGGGAAGTCTCGCGCGGCAGTCACACCTGGCCGCGCGGACGGTTCTGGGCGCACATATCTAGAGATGCGCGAAGGTACCCATCCGCTGCTCGCCGGCTGAGACAACAATTGCCGGCACCACTACGGGGGAATCATCAGGCGCTGTAGGGGTCGCGGAGTGGCTTGGCGATGATCGCGGCGCGGACGGAGCGTTCGGCATGGGCCGCGGAGCCAGTGGCGAGGTAGCGCTGGGTGCGGCCGTGGCCAGCCTCCTCAATCAGACCGGCTGCTTTGAGCCCCTGCAGGTCGCGGATCGCCTGGTCACGGGTCAGATCCTCGTCCCGCATGTAGGTGGCACGACGCACCCCCTCTGGACGGGTCGCCGCGTACAGGGCAGCTACGGTGCGCTCGGAGAGCCCGGCAGCCGCGGCCTGGTCCGCCAGAACCCGCCAGACTTCGGCCGCGATGTCGAGACGGCGCTGGACTACCTGCGCCTGCAGGTGGTGGGCGCGCAGGCAGAAGCGCAGCCAGCCGTGCGCGTCGCGCTCCGGCTGGAAGCTCCCACCCTGCGCCTCGCCAAGCGCCGCGTAATACATCGCGGTGTTGTGAGGGGACGATCCAAGCCATTCCTCGATGCTGGAGAACTCCGGCGCGATGATCAGCTGCCGGGCGAGCACCAGCGTGTGCAGGCAGCGGGCCATCCGCCCGTTCCCGTCCCGCCAGGGATGGATGCTGACAAGGTTCAGATGGGCCATTGCGGCCCGGACGACGACGGGGGCATCGAGGTCTCCGCCCTGGAGCCAGCCACACAGCTCGTCCATGAGGTCAGGTACCCGCTCGGCGTCCGGCCCGGTGTAGACCGGGGGATTGTCCGGCGCACCGGACACCCAGATCGGCCCAAGTCTGTACCGGCCAGGCGACCTTTCGAGATCATTACGAAGCATCATGAAGTGCAGTGCCGACAGGAGCATCGGGTGAAAGGCGAAGACCTCGAACCGGGCGGCCTGGAGCACATAAGTCAACGCGTCCGCGTAACCGGTGACCGCCGCGCGGGTCTGCGCGTCGTGTGCCGTCGGCATCTCCTCGCCGGCCACGACCGCCTCAGCGTCCGCCGCGTCGACGGTGTAGCCCTCGATCGTGTTCGACCCCCTGATGGCGCCCGCGATCAGGCTGCGCCGCAGCTGCCCCAGCCAACGGCGCGGCTCGGCGACCTGGTGGCGCAGCTCGCCGCGGAACCGTTCGAGGTCGACCAGCACCCGCTCATCGGCCGCGTCGACCTCTGGCACCCGAAACAGCATGCGACGATGCTACGCGCCTCGTAGCATCCGCCGCCAACGCCCCGCCGCATCGGCCTGACCCGCGCGCTCGACGTCGCGGACCACACCAACGGGAAGGTGTTCAGGCGACCCCGACGACCGCCGACAAGCCTGGCCGTCACCCGGGCGTCTGGAGGAGCGGCAGCAACTGGCTGCCCTGGCGTTCGATCTCCGGCAGGTACGGCGTGTCCGACAGGATGAAGTGGGTGATCCCCAGGTCGCCGTACCTGCGCAGGGACTTCGCGACATCCGCCGCCGAGCCCACCAGCCAGGTGGTGCCGGCGCCCTCTCCGCCGACCTTGCCCGGTGCGGTGTAGAGATTGTCGTCCAGGACCTCTCCGCGTGCCTGAAGGTCGAGCAGCCGCCGCTGGCCCACCGCGCCCGCGTGGCCGTCGCGGCCAGGACGCCCACGCTGGCGGGCCGCCAGCTCGGCGACCTTCGCTTCGGCGTCGGCCCAGGCCTGCTCCGTGGTGTCCCGGACGAAGGTCGTGATGCGCAGCCCGAACTCCAGCGGGGGATGCTCTCGGCCCAGCTTCTCGCCCAGCGCCCGCAGGCGCGCGACGCGCTCCTGGATGCCGTCCAGCGGCTCTCCCCAGAAGAGCTGGACATCCGCTTCGGTGGCCGAGACCCGCTCCGCCGCCTCCGAGGCCCCGCCGACATACAGCTTCGGGTGGGGGCGGCCCGGGCGGGCCGAGATCCTGGGAACCACGGTCGAGCCGGCCACCTGGAAGTAGTCGCCGTCGTAGGTGACCTTCCGTTCGGTCCACAGCCTGCGGACCAGTTGGATGAACTCCCTGGTCCGGGCGTAGCGCTCGGCCGGATCCGCCTCGCCGTCGCCATACGCCCGGAGGTCGTCCTGGCCGGAGACGATGTTCACCCGCACCCGCCCACCCGAGAGGTGGTCGAGGGTGGCCGCGGCGGAGGCGAAGTTCGCGGGCTTCCAGTAGCCGKGGCGGACGGCGATCAGCGGCTCGAAGCTGGTCGTCCTCGCCGCCAGGGCCGTCGCGACGGTGAAGGTGTCCGGCCGGCCCCAGCCGGTTCCGAGCAGGGCGCCCCGCCACCCGTGCCGCTCGAGCGCGAGGGCCTGAGCGGTCAGCGTGTCGAGACTGTTGTGACCTGTCACGGCGTCGTCGCCGCGGTGCCCGGGCTGGACCTCGTTGGGGATGTACCAGAGAAACTCCCACGTGGTCACCGCAGGCTCCTGCCCGGGACGGGCCCGCGACGGGCCAGTTCCACCAGGCACAACTCGCCGCGCCTCGTCATGTCTTCGGACCTGATCGCCCGCATGCGCCCGTCTCCTCCACCAGCGCTCCGCCGCCGAGGCTCGTCCGCCCTCCGCTGCGGCCTGGCCGCCGAACCCACGCCCGGATCGTCATGCTCCCGGGCAGTGCGGCGCGAGTCGGTCCGGTACTCACAGATCCTCGCGGAAGGCGGCCATCGCATGAGCGCCGGCCATCGCGCGGGCGCCGGCCATCGCGGAGGCCCGCGGCCGTGACTTCCCAATCCAACGGGCCGAAGGCGGCGGCGGGTGCGTCGCACCACACGGCGGCAGAAAATCGGAATCGCGCCCAAATCCGGCCGCRCCAAGAATGGCCCGACGGTGAAACCCGATCTCCTTACGGCGCGTTGCCGGCACTTTCACACGGTGCTACGCTGCGATTGCCTCACGCGACGAATCGTGCGCCCATTCATGGCGGCGCGCCGCGATCGCGTTTTTGGCAGCTTCCATCAGGCGCACCCTCGCTAAGGAGAAGTGCAGTGGCCACTATTTCCGCGCGTACCGCCGAGATGCAGGAATGCATTGACGCATGCATCGACGCCCGCTCGGCGTGTCGTAGCACCATGGATTACTGCATGCGCCAGGGCGGGGCGATGATGGACGCCGCGCTGATGCGGATGCTCTTGGACTGCAGCGACACCTGCGGGATGTGCGCCGACATGATCATGCGGGAGTCGGGCAGCATGAAGGACATGTGCCGCATGTGCGCGGACATGTGCACCCGGTGCGCCGACATGTGCGCGAAGATGCCCGAYGACCGCCAGATGGCGGCCTGTGCGGAGGCCTGCCGCCGCTCCGCGGCCGCATGCCGGCAGCTGGCGGCGGCCTAGTAGACGGCGCTCCCGCAGAAACGTTTGAGGCGGTGGCATCCAGTGGGTGCCACCGCCTTCGCGCTGCGCAAGCCGGAGCGCGGTGGACCGGAGCGCGGCCGATTGGCCGGCGCCGGAGTACTCGCCCTTCGGAATCCGCTACCGGTCCGCATCCCGGGCGGCCACGCGAAGCTACTTCACAATGTCGACGGTGTTAATGGAATTTCCCCTGGCGGCGGCGACCCATGCCGACGCGGACCACTGCACGGTGCTGGCAGGCTTGGGGGATGACCGAGCCCCGCGCCGCCCCGGGCGTCACCACCGCCTACGACGTCGCCGCGATCCGCGGTCACTTCCCGTCGCTCGCCGCCGGCGCCGCCCACTTCGACGGGCCCGGGGGCTCACAGACGCCCGACGTCGTGGCGCACGCGGTCTATGACACGCTCACCCGTCCGCTGGCCAACCGCGGCACCGTGACGCTCGGCGAACGCAACGCCGAGGAGGCCGTCGTCGCCTGCCGCGCCGCCGTCGCCGACCTCCTCGGTGTCGAGCCGAACGGCGTGATCTTCGGCCGCAGCATGACGCAGAACACGATGGACCTCGCCCGCACGATCGCGAAACGGTGGGGTCCGGCCGACGAGGTGGTTGTCACCCGGCTCGACCATGACAGCAACGTCCGGCCCTGGGTGATCGCCGCGCGGGCGGTTGGAGCGACGGTCCGTTTCGCCGACTTCGACCCCGAGACCGGCGAGCTCGCGCCGGACGACATCGAGCGCGTCCTCTCCCCCTCCACGCGACTGGTCGCGGTCACCGCGGCCTCCAACCTGATCGGCACCATGCCCGACATCGCCGCGATCAGCCAGGTGGTCCACTCCGTCGGGGCCTGGCTGCACGTCGACGGCGTGCACCACGCGGCGCACGCGGCAGTCGACGTCCCGGCCCTCGGCGCGGACTTCTACGCCTGCTCCCCCTACAAGTTCCTCGGCCCCCACTGCGGCGTCACCTACGGCAGGCCCGAGCTCCTCGAGCAGCTCTCCCCCGACAAGCTGCTGCCGGCGACCGACGCGGTCCCCGAACGGTTCGAGCTCGGCACCMTCCCCTACGAGCTGATGGCCGGCACGACCGCGGCCGTCGACTTCCTCGCCGGCCTGGCGCCCGAAGCCGTCGCCGCGGGCACGGGCACGGACCGGCGGGCGAGGCTCGTCGCGTCGATGGCGGCGCTGCAGGCCCACGAGGACGTCCTGCGCGAACGGATCGAGGCGGGGCTGCGCGAGTTGCCCGGGGCCACGCTCTGGTCACGAGCGGCGCGCCGCACGCCCACCCTCCTGACGACCCTCGAGGGCCACGACCCGCAGAGCATCAGGGCCTTCCTCGGCGAGCGCGGGGTCAACGCCCCCGCCGGCTCCTTCTACGCCTACGAGGCCTCCCATCGGCTCGGCCTCGGGGACACCGGCGGCCTGCGAGTAGGCCTGGCGCCGTACAACGACGACGGCGACGTCGACCGGCTGCTCTCGGGGCTGAGGGACTACTTCGACCGTTGAGCGGGTGTTTCACGATCCCTATGGCTATGGGCTATGGAGCTATGGCGTGGGTATGAGACCGCGCAGCGCCGGAGCAAGCTCGCGCCATTCGCGGTCCGGCAGCGCGGTCGGGTCCGCGGTGAGGACCTGGACACAGACGTGGTTCGCGCCCGCGTCGAGGTGTTGGCGTACCCGGTCACGAATCACCTCGACGTCGCCGTAGGCGACGATCGCGTCGACCAACCGACGGCTCGGCCCGTCGACGAGGTCATCGTCGCCGAAGCCCAGCCGCCGCATGCTCGCCTCCTGATGCGGCGCCATGGAGACGTAGCCGGCGACGTGCGCGGTCGCGACCTGACGGGCCCGGTCAGCGGCGGTGTCCAGGACGACGGCCTGCTCGACGCCCAGAAACGCCTCGGGGCCCATGAGTTCGCGCGCCCGCCGAGTGTGTTCGACGGGCACGAAGTACGGGTGCGCCCCCCATGTCCGTTCGGCCGCCAGCGACAGCATCTTCGGACCGAGCGCGGCCAGTACCCGGCGCACGGCCGGGCGCGGTGACGGGCTGTGGGCCGGTACGGCGTCCATGGCCGCGAGGTAGGCGCCCATGGTGGATACCGCCTTCCCCAACGCGGGCAGCGGATAGCCATCCAGCTTGTGGATGCTGTCGTCGACCCGGTGCCCGCCAAGGCCGAGAAGGTAGCGCCCTGGGAACGCCTCGCCCAGCGCGCGTGCCGCGGTCGCCAGGGCGATCGGATCGCGGAACGCGATGTTCGCGATGCCGGACGCGACGGCGATGCGCCGGGTGGCCGACAGCAGCAGCCACGCCTGGCCGACCGTGTCGCGACCGAACGCCTCTCCGTACCAGAGTGCGCCGTAGCCCAGCTCCTCGATCTGGGCGGCGGCCTCCCGCACACGGTTGGCGGGCTGGCCGTCGAGCGCGAACGTCCAGACGCCGACGTGGCCGAGCTCGTGTTCTGGGTCCGCTGTCACGGCGCTCCTTCAGTCCTCACGCGATCAGTCCCATCCGATCCGGACAGGGTGTCCGTTTCCGTTCGCTACGATACGGACACCCTGTCCGGATGTCTATACGGGTGGGCGGAGAGGAGGGAGGGATGGCGATGGGTGGACGAGGCCCTATGGAACGCGTCCAGCGCACCGATGCCCGGCGTAACCGGGAACGCCTGGTCGCGGCCGCGCGCGAGGCCTTCGACGAGGCTGGACCCGACGCGTCCCTCGTCGAGATCGCCCGCCGGTCAGGGGTCGGGCAGGGAACCCTCTACCGGCACTTTCCGACGCGGGCCGCGCTGTTGAGTGCCGTACTCGCGGACCGAATCGAGACGCTGTGCCGACAGGCGGCCGAGCTGTCTGCCACCCGCTCCGCCGACGACGCACTGGCGACCTGGCTACACCTGTTCCTCGTCCACGCCCGCGTCAACCAGGGTCTCGCCGGCGCGTTCATGGCCGAGGGACCCGAGACAGTCCCCGTCGACTGCCATCAGGCCATCACGCGCGCCGCGGCCGATCTCCTCGGCCGCGCCCAGCGGACGGGCACCATACGGCCCGATCTGAGCCCCGACGACCTCGTCCAGCTCGTCGTCGGCATCGCGCTGGCGACCGCCCGCACCGGCGACGCCGACCAGGCCGACCGCCTGCTCGCGCTGGCCCTCGACGCCGTCAGATCTCGCCGTCTTCCATCAGGTACATCCTGAAGTCCGCGAAAATCCGGTCCCGCAAGGGGATGATGTCCAGGTATTCCGGCTCGAAGAACAGCCTTTCAGCCAGCTCCTCCGCCGGGAAGTCGATCACCATGACCAGGTCGGGAGCATGGGAGCCGTAGAGCGCCCTCTTGACGAGCTGGCGGCGGATGACCGTCCCCTGGTTCTTGTCGAGATACGCGCGCACGGTCCTCGAGTACTCCGCGAAGTGCGCCTCGTATCCCTCCCGGAAAGAGCCCTCCACCACGATCGTCGCCTTGCTCAACTCGATTCCTCCGGGGTGAGGCCCACGCGCTGGACTTGGCTGGCCGGCGACGTCGCGGCGAGCCCCTTCGCGGTCGCGTTCGCGTACAGCCGCAGGACGACGAATGCGACGCACGCGCCGCAGGTCCCGAGGGTCATGTCGCCCAGGGTGTCCTCGTAGGCGGTGGCCAGTTCGGTGCCGTGCCGGATGAACGTCCACCATTCGCCGATCTCCCAGGCCAGGGCGAGCAGTGCCCCGCCCCCGACCACCGCGACCCCGCTCACCCAGACCGGCCGCACCGACCAGACGCCGAGTACCAGGCCGAGCCCCAGGCAGACCAGGAACCAGTTCACGAAGTGGTTGGCGTCGTCCCACCACACCACGGTGTCGTAGAGATTCAGCGTGTTGCCGCTGACATCGACGAGGAAGGGTGCCATCACCAGGGCGAATCCCGTCCAGGGCGGATCGTGCGGCGCGGGTCGCCGTCGTTGCGTCAGCCACCACACGGTCGGCACCAGCAGCATCAGGATCGGGTAGAACACCAACCTGGCGCCGAACCCCTTGCCCTCGAACTGTGGCAGGCCGGTCGCCACGCTGGCGATCGCGAGCTGAATGACCGTCGCGGCCAGGACGAGCAGCGAGGCGGCTTTCGCCGACGGACGACGCATACCGGGATCCTCGCCACCACATGCGCGGACGACCCGTCGCTGTAGCGAGCCCGACACCGACTGTCGGTGGTTCGGGCGGCGGCGCCCTCGACCGATCACCGCCGTCGGCGGGTGGGCGTCATGTCTCCGCCGCGTCGGCGTGCGACCCGTCCCGGGGCGGGTGAACGTGCCGCAGGGCGTGGGTCATCCGGTCGACGAGGAGCGCCTCCCCGTCGACCATCGACGGCGCGAGGTGGCTGTTGATCTCGAGTGACACCAGGCCGTGCAGGGTGCCGAACAGGCCCAGCAGGCGGTGCTGGTCGTCGGTGGGCAGCGTGGCGAACTCCGCCAGCCGGTCGCCGCGTCCCTCCGCCTCCCCGACCGCCAGCAGGAACGGCCGATAGACCGTCTGTTCTGCGGTCACGGTGGGTCCGTCCGCCGGGGCCGCGTATCCGGGCAGCTGGTCGGTCCAGATCAGGTTGAACTGCCGGGGGTTGGCGACAGCCCAGGCTCGGTATGCCCGGACGCAGGCGAGGAGCCGGTCGACGGACTCGGCGCCCGCGCTGTCGTCGAACGCCTGGCGGACAGCGTCGGCGAGACTCCGGAAGCTCTCCGTGATCAACGCGGTGAACAGGTCGTCGAGGCTGCCGAAGTAGGTGTAGAGCGAGGCCGGGTTCATGCCGACCTCGCGGGCGACACCCCGCCACGACACGTTGCCTGGACCGCCTTCGTCGAGCTGACGGCGGGCGACGGCGGTGATCTCCGCGACGAGCTCCCGGCGCTGCCGGTCGCGTCGGGACTCCGTGGAGGTGCTCACGCCGTCGAGCCTAGTCGAACAAGCTTGATCTTTCGAACGCCATTGACTCGCCAAACAATGTTTGGCTACTGTCTCCATACAGTGTTCGAACTTCGAATGGTGATTGGAGATGGTGAAGAGGTGCACCTCCTCGACGCCTCCGTCGTCCTGGGCGCGGGCCCCGTCGGCCGGTCGGTCGCGGCCGCGCTCGTGGCCCGCGGGATCCGTCCGCGCGTCGTCACCAGATCGGGGACCACGATCGACGGGACCCAGCCCTGCCAGGCCGACGTGGCCGACCCCGACGGTGYTCGCGGCGCGGTCGGCCGCGCCACCGTGGTCTTCCAGTGCGCCCAACCGGCATACCACCGGTGGGGGAAGGACTTCCCGGCCATCCAGCGATCCGTCGTCCAGGCCTGCGAGGCGAGTGGCGCGGTACTCGTGGCGATCGAGAACCTCTACGGGTACGGGCCGGTGTCCGTACCCATGACCGAGGACCTTCCGATGAGACCGACCACCCGGAAGGGCGCGGTGCGCGCCGCCATGTGGGCCGAGCTGCTCGACGCTCACCGGTCCGGCCGGGTCCGCGTCGCGGCGGTTCGGGCCAGCGACTTCTTCGGCGCCGGGGTGCGCGACTCGGCGTTCGGCGAACGGTTCTTCGCCCCGCTCGTCTCCGGTGGGAAAGCCCAGATCCTTGGCTCACCGCGGGCACGGCACGCGATCACCTATGTGCCCGACCTCGCCGAGGCGGCGGTACGCGTGGCCGAGGATCCCGCGGCCTGGGGGCGAGCATGGCATGCGCCGACCGCCCCGGCGATCAGTCAGCTCGCCCTCGTCGAGGCCACCGCGCGCGCCGCAGGTGTGGCGCCCGCCTTCGTCGCGGTGAAGCCGTGGCAGTTGCGCCTCGTCGGTGCCGTCAACCCAGGCGCTCGGGAGACGGTGGAGATGCTCTACGAGTTCGACCGCGACTTCGTCGTGGACTCGTCGGCCTTCGAGACCCGCTTCGGCCAGCGGCCGACGCCGCTGGACCGCGCTCTCGCCGAGACGGCCGCGTGGTACCAGCGGGCGGAGACCTGAAACAGGCTGGGTACGCGTCACCGGCGCGCTGGTGCTCGTCCCGCTCATCGCGCCAAGAAGCGCGCCGAGCCCTGGCCAGGTGAACATCACTTTTGGTGACGGTTCGGTCCGGATTGAGGTACGACCCGCGGGGCCCCACTGGCCGAGTTTGACTCCTTACCACTGGTTCCCGTTCCTGTTTCCGTAACCAGCCCGGCCGTCGGTCTCGCCATTGCGGTGAGGCGGCGGCTGACCAGGCAGTGCGGCTGGCGGTCCGAAGAACTGTCCTTGTCCGAAGCGGCAACCATGGCGGGCCAATGTGCGTGCCTGCTCTCGGTTCTGGACGCCGGYGGCAACGACCGTGAGACCGAGGTCCTTGGCGAGGGTGAGCAGTGCGTGGCGGAGCAGGTCGGCCCGGTTGGCGCTGCCTGTTAGGCCGCCGGCGAAGGAGCTGTCGAACATAAGTATCTGGATCGGCAGCTCGTCGAGCGCCAGAAAGGTGTTCTGGTTCCTGGCGATGCCGTTCAGCGCGAGGCGCAGGCCACGGGCGACGCATGTCCGCAGGCTGCGCGCGACCTCCTCGTCGAGGCACTCCATGTCCAAAACCTTGAGGACCAAGGCCTGGGCGGGGAGGCGGGAGGCCGCCAGCGCCGCCTCGACGTCAAGCAGTAAGTCACCAGGCGGCCTCGCCGCCGAAACGCTGACGCAGACGGTGACATTCTKACCTGTCTGCCTCCGGTAGTGGCCGATATCATGGCACGCGCGGCCGATGATCAACCGTTCGAGCTGTGCTCTTAGCCCCTCCCCGCTCGCGACCGCGACCATCTGCTCTGCCGTGAGCGACCCGAACGTCGGATGGTGCCAGCACGTTGAAGCCTGGAACGCGACCGTGTGATGGTGGATCAGATCGACGATCGGCTGATAGAGGACATCGATGACGCCGCCGGCGGGATCGCCCCGCAGCAACTGGCACAGCGCGAGTTGCGCCGTCGGCGACCGGCCGTGAGCGAAGATGTCAGGATCGTAGACGACCAGACTGTTTTTCCCCCGCTGCTTGGCCGCGTACATGGCGAGATCTGCCTGCTGGACCAGGTCCTCGGCACTGATCGGGGATCCCGGCACAGCGACTGTCAGGCCAAGGCTCACGTGAATGGCGCATGGCTGCCCGGCAAGAAAGCACGGTGCCCGGACCACCGCGCCCACCCTCTTGCCGACCGCCTCGGCGTCCGCGGCATCGTCCGCCAAAAGCACCGCGAACTCGTCGCCACCGAGACGGGCGACCGTGTCCGAGGGCGGTACGCAACCAAGCAGCCGCCGAGCAGTTATCCTCAGCAATTCGTCCCCGGCCGGATGGCCCAAGGTGTCGTTGACAATCTTGAAGTCATCGAGATCACAGAAGAGCAGAGCCAGCCGGCCGCGGGCTCGCCGAGCGACCGCGGCTTCCACCCGGTCACCGAACAGCACGCGGTTCGCCAGCCCGGTCAGCGGGTCATGGAGCGCCTGGTGGCGCAGCTGGCGACGGCTCTGCTGAACCCTGTCCAGCAGCTTCTGGTTGTCCGCCAAAGTCAGCATCTGCCGGATCAGCACCAGCAAAACGAGCGCGAAGATGCCGTATATTTCGATCGGTTCGACCCGCACCTCGGTTGACATCTGAAGGCCCGCCAGCACGCCCAGCGCGGACAGTGGAATGTACGGGAGGAATATCCTCACCCAGCCTATGCCGGGTCCGGCCCGCCAGCCAGTCCACCGGACGTGCCACGAGGCCCTGCCGTCAGAAGCGGATTCGAGGCTTAGGGGGGAAGCGGCAACTACAGAGCCAGTCGATGACCGTGGTGGCGTGATGCAGGCAAGCCCGATCATCACAGTGCCAATGACGTTAGCGGCTTCGAGTTGCAGGGGCTCCGGTCGGCCGATCGCGACGAAGTAGAGCGACACGTGCAGAAGTACGGTGATGGAGGCCAGCCCACCACCGAGCAATGCGAAGGACTTCTTCTGGCGGGGGCGCCGGAACGCCGCCACGAGCAGCACGGTGATCAGTAGCAGGAGACATCCGAGGCCGAACGCCAACAATATCGCGAGACTGGCTGGTGCGGGTGCTCGCGCACGCATCAGAGGCCGGAGGATGACCACCCAGCCGAGCAGGCTCAGCGAGCTGACGAGGAGCACCGCGTCCATGACGGTGACAGTCCGCCAATGGGTGCCGCCCTGACCGGCTCCGCGCACCGGCTCGTCCTCTGGGCTGAGTGGGTCGGTGGGAAAAGCCAGCAGCGCGACAACGGATGCTGGAATGAACGCCAGATACGCCGGCTCCGTCCCCGACAAGGGTGGCACCGGCTCCTGGCCCGAGAACAACGCCCTGACGGAAGTGATGACCAGGCCGGCTGCCACCGCGATCCATCCGGCGAGCAGGAGCAGTCGCCAACGTCGCTCGCCGCCCTTCGCTCGCCGTGCCGACCACAGCTCGCATCCACCCTGGAACGCAATAGCGGCCATGCCGCAGGCGCGGACTACCAGATCAGCGGCGCGCGGGGGAAGGATGAAGGAAGCGAGCATGACTGTGGGCGCGACTGCCGCCCACACATAGACTATTCGGCGGAAAACGGTCGCGCCGCAGTTCGGTGCGTCGCACTCCGTCGCAGCTGCTCCAGTGATCTCCGCGCGCGACATCGCCCTCTCCGCCTGGGATCATTTCCGCCCACGCCAGCCTGGATCGTCCTGCCAGCCGGAATGGATCGCCGCGACGAACCTCCTCCGACTCGTCCAACCGAAAGCGACGTCATATATACCCAGAGTGATGGCACGCACATTAGTACGGGTGGACGAAGACCGCCAACGAGCCGAGGAGGCCCGATACGCTCTCCGCGCGTTCCTCGCCCCAATCTCAGCGCCGATCAGACCGAAACGGCCTGGCGATCAGGAGGTTGAGCATCGGCTACGGCATCACGCTCACCGCGATGGTCGATCAGGACCGCCTCGTCGTCGAACGGCGGACACCGGCGGCGGCAAGGTGGTACCGCCTGGCGGACGAGTTCGGCGAGCACGGCGCACGAGTGCTCGCCGGCGCGGCCGACCACGTGACGCTCAACGCATCGACCGCTGGATTGGCGGAGCGCACCTACCAGGCCGGCGCGTGCCGTGGCGCTGAGCCGACGGCACCGAAACCACCGTCCTCGCCGCCGAGGACACACAGCCACCCCACGCCACCCCTTGACCAGTCCGCTCGTCGTCCCCGTGCGGGCCCTGATCGACGGCCCTCGCCCACTCCCCTGACGCGGTCCACGCCTGCGCGACAGGCCAAAGGCCACCTCACGGGCTGGCACAGCCGGGACCTACGGCATCAGGCTGGCGGCGATGGTGGCGCCGAGTTCCCAGCAGGCCTCGCGGGCCGCGGTGTCCGGGGTGCCAATCACGGTGACCGGATCGCGCAGGCGCTTCCAGCGCAGACCGGTCGCGATCGACTCAACCGAACGCACCGCGCCCGTCGTGTCGCTGCCGCCGTGGACGTACAACGCGTACGGCCGCCCGACCGTCGCTTCCAAGACCGGGTAGTACACGGTGTCGAAGAAGTGCTTGAGCGCGCCGCTCATGTAACCGATGTTGGCGGGAGTGCCGAGCAGGTAAGCGTCGGCGGCGAGCACGTCGACGGCGGTCGCGGCCAGCGCCGGCCGCACGACGATATCCACACCTTCAATGGCGTCGTCCCGGGCGCCTGACAGCACCGCCTCGAGCATGGCTTGCATCGTCGGGGACGGGGTGTGATGAACGACGAGCAGCGTTGGCACCAGGGTCATTTTACGGCGCCGCTATCGTCTCCCCTCGCGGCGACACCGGCCGGCCGGTCCTGCCCGGTGCCAGTCGCGCTCCTTCCGTACAACGTGGTGGTCCAGGCGTTGATCAGCGTGGCGATCAGGACGTCCGGGTCGTCGAACGGCGCGACGCCGGCGGCGGCGAGGTAGTACAGCCGTTCACCGAGCCAGGTGAGGCCCGCGGCGGTGGCGCGGATGTCCGCGCCACCGAGGTGCCGGAGCGCCGCGGGATCCGCCTCGATCCGGGTGACGGTGGCCTCGGTGAAGGTGTTCATCTGATCGAGCCACAGGACCCGCAGCTCGTCGTCGGAACCCCAGCTGTCGACGATCGCCATCAGCACGCCGGCGTTCTCCCGCCACAGCCGGGCACCGTCGGTGATGCCGAGGCGTAGCCCCTCCATCGGGTCCGAAAGCCCGTCCGCATCGGGGTCCGTCCAGGGGTGTGCCGCCTCGTGCCCCCGGCGGACCGCCTGACGGACCAGCTCGGCGAGCACTGCCTGTTTGCTGGCGAAATAGAAGTAGAAACTGGCCTTCGACACGCCCGCGGCACGAACGATGTCGGCGACGCTCACCGCGTCGAACCTGCGGTGCGCGAGCAGCCCCTCCAGCGCGGCGAGCAGACGGGACCTCAGCTCCGCGGGCGGCGGGTCGCCCACCGCGCGCCGCGCCGATGCCGCAGCGTGGGATCGCGTCATCCCCTCACCGTAGGACACCTGGTCCGGGTTACTGGTTCGGGGACCAAATGTCTGCCCGCGCCAGACGGAAGAGACCGATCTCGCCGACCAGACGGGTAGTCCAGACGGGGTGTATTGTCCCGGCATGACCACCATCGCGATACATCTTGTGGTGACTGATACCGACACCGACGCGGCGTGGTACATCCAGGTGCTGGGCGCGCACGAGGTCAGGCGGCTGGCATTGCCCGACGGGCGAGCCCTCATCGTCGAGCTGCGGCTTGGCGACACCACGCTCGCGGTCGCCGAGGAGATGCCCGAGGCCGGCATCCGCACGCCGAAGAGCCTCGGGGGCACTCCCGCGGCGCTGCACCTCACCGTCCCCGACGTCGACGTGGCCTTTCAGCGCGCCGTCGAGGCKGGAGCGACGGCCTTCGAACCGGTGCACGACGCCATCTGGGGCGATCGCACCGGGCAGTTCCTCGATCCCTCCGGTCACCGCTGGGCGCTCGACACGCACCTCCGGGACGTACCCGACGACGAGATCGCGCGCGAGCTCGCCCGGGTGATCGCCGGGTCCGCCGCGTCATGAGGTACAGGACGCTGGGCACCAGCGGGCTTCGGGTCTCGGACCTCATCCTCGGCGCGATGACCTTCGGCGAGCAGGGCGGGGTCGGCGCCCCGCCGGAAGAGTGCCGCCGCATCCTCGACCTGTACGCCGACGCCGGCGGCAACACGATCGACACGGCGATCAACTATCGCGACGGCGCCAGCGAGGAGATCCTCGGCGCGCTGCTCACCGGCCGCCGCGAGTCCTTCGTGCTGGGCACCAAGTACACCGTTTCCCGCGACCGCGCCGACCCCAACGCGGCGGGCAACGCCCGCAAGAACCTGCGCGCGTCCCTCGAGATCAGCCTGCGGCGGTTGCGCACCGACTACATCGACATCTACTGGGTCCACATGTGGGACCGGTCCACGCCGATCGAGGAGACGATGCGCGCCCTCGATGACGCGGTACGCGCAGGCAAGATCCTCTACATCGGCATCTCCGACACCCCCGCCTGGGTCGTCGCCCGCGCCAACACCATCGCCGACTGGCGCGGCTGGAGCCAGTTCGTGGGTCTACAGGTGCCGTACAGCCTGCTCAACCGCGACATCGAGCGGGAGCTGCTGCCCATGGCGGAATCCCTCGGCCTTGGAGTGACCGTCTGGAGCCCGCTGGGCGGGGGCGTCCTGTCCGGGAAGTACACCCCACCGCCCAGCACACCACTGCCCGGCCCGCCGCCGTCCGGCCCCCCGCCGACCGAGAGCGGCGCGGACCAGGCGAGCGACCTGACCCGGACGCGGCTGAGCGCCGAGTCGCTGACCGATCGGGACCTCGCCGTCGCGAGATCCGTGCGCGCGATCGCCGACGAACTCGGCGTCACCCCATCGCAGGTCGCGATCGCCTGGACGAGAAGCCGCTCGGTGGCGATCCTTCCCATTCTGGGCGCGCGGCGGGTCGATCAACTACGCGACAATCTCGGCGCCCTCGACGTCACGCTGTCACCCGACCTCGTCGACCGGCTCGATGACGCCACCGGCTTCTCGCCAGGCTTCCCGACCGACTTCATCGACCAGAACTCCCCCTGGGTCTTCGGCGCCGCCGACACCCGCTCATGATCCAGCCCTGGGCGTGACTCGACGCGGGCCGGTAGGAGCCAGGCGCTTGTGGCTCAGCCGTGCATCGGTGAGACGGGAGCCGCGGCGACCGCGCGCACGTCGGCGAGGGCGACGGGGTCCAGGACGCGTTCGGCGATCTGGAGGAGCCCCGCGACGACGGGCGGGGGCGCGGTGGCGGCGAGGCGGGCGACCAGGGCGTGCCGGGTGGGCCGGTCCAGGGCGGGGAGCATGTACCGCAGGGTCGTGGCCATGACATCCGGGGTGGTGTCGGCCATGAAGCGGGCGCGGGTCAGGGCGATCTCCTCGTCGCTGCACAGTTCCCAGACCCGCGTCATGACGACGGTCTCCTCGCCGTGCAGGTGGGGGAGGTAGCTGGCGACGAAACGGGTCAGGTCCCGGTAGAGGCCGAGCCCGGCCGAAGGGTCGGGGGCGGCGATCACGGCGATGAACCTGTCGTCGAGGTGGTCGAGCAGGTCGTCGAGGTCGCGGTGCTGCTCGCCGGCCGGTTCGGTGGTCTCCGGGTCGACGCCGTCGAGGATGCGCAGGATGTGGCGGTCCTCGTGCTCGGTGTGGGCGCGCAGCAGGTCGAGCAGGGGCCACCACCTCTCGCCGAGGGCCGCCACCTCGGCGGGGTCCGCCCAGTCGGTGCGGCCAGCCTGGATGGTGAGCTCGAACAGTCCCAGGCGCAGGGCCTTGTGAATGTGGGTGAACAGGTCGTCGCGGACGAGGGTGTCAGCAGTCATGGCCTCGAAGGTAGGAATCGCCGTGCCGCCCGCCTATCCCAGATTTCAGGGGTTGGCCCGGCCGGTCGGCGTGGTCATCCTGGAATTCGTGAACCTGTGCGAGCGTGTCCGGGCGCTGGCGGCCGAGGGCGGCGACCTCACCGCCGTGCGCGGCCGCCTGGACCGCCTCCTACGCACGAGCGTCCCGTACGACATCGCCGCGATCTCGACCGTGGACCCGGCCACCATGCTGTGGACGAGCTGTTTCCTCAGCGGGCAGCCAGCGGGCGACGAACGAGACCGGGAGAATGTCCTCTACGAGCTGGAGTTCACCGGCACCGACCTCAACGGCTACCGCGACCTGGCGAACGACGGCCGCCTCGTCGGCCGGCTACACCAGACGACCGGCGGGGACCTGACCAGGGCGAAACGCTGGGAATCGCTCCTGTCACCGCTGTCCTGCGTCGACGAGATGCGGGTGATCCTGCGGTCGGGCACCATGACCTGGGGAACGCTGACGCTTTACCGCACGGGCAGCAGCCGGCCGTTCAGCGACCGGGACGAGGCGACCATCCGCGCCGCGCTGACCGCCATCGCCGACCTGTTCCGCCTCACCATGCTCCGCGCCGCACTCGCCTCGCCGGGAGGCCTCGAACGGCCGCCGGGCCTGCTGCTCGTCACCGCCCGCGGCGAGATCGAGTCGGTCACCGACGACGGCCGCGCCTGGCTCGCCGCGCTGGACGACCGGGGCCGGCTGCCCAGCGTCGTGCGGTCCATCGCCGTCGCCGCCGCCACCGGCAACGGCCTCGCCCGCGCCGCGCTACCGGCCCGCGACTGCCGCTGGGTCGTGCTGCACGGCTCGCCGATGCCCGGCGGCGACTCGCCCATGATCGCCATCATCATCGAGGGCGCCCGCCCGGTCGTCGTCAGCGAGGTGATCGCCGGCGCCTACGGCCTCACGCCGCGCGAACGCGAGGTCATCGGGCTCGCCGCCCAGGGCAGATCCACCCGGCAGCTGGCCACCGCGCTAGGTATCTCCCCCTTCACCGCGCAGGACCACCTCAAGGCGGTGTTCGCCAAGACCGGCGTGCGCACCCGTGCCGAACTGGTCGCCACGCTCTACGTCCAGCAGTACGAGCCCCGCCGCGCCAGCGCCAGCCAGCCCAGCCCCTACGGCTGGTACCTCGACGACCAGGTCCCCGCCTGAGGCAGGCCGACTGGCGTGGGCTGGCTGAACGTGGGCTGGCTCAGGCGGGTTCTGGCCGCCGCCCCGAGGCGCCTTTCCTTCCGCCCTCGCTGCCCCGTACCGATCGATCGTCGCCGTCGGCGACCTATCTCGTGCGGACCGCCACCGCGCCTGGATACCCTGGAAGACGGCCGTCGCGCTGGCGGCCCTGGACGCCGGGCCGACGCCTGCCGCCCAGCTCGAGGTGAGGAGCGCACACAGATGCTGCGTGTTGGCGACACCGCGCCGGACTTCGAACTACCGGACGAGACCAACACCCCTCGCAGGCTTTCCGCTCTCCTGGCGGATGGTCCGGTCGTGCTGTTCTTCTACCCGGCGGCGATGACCAAGGGCTGCACCGCGGAGAGCTGCCATTTCCGGGACCTCGCGGCGGAGTTCGCCAAGGTCGGCGCCCAGCGGATCGGTATCAGCACCGACACCGTGGCCAAGCAGAAGGAGTTCTCCGACAAGCACTCCTTCGACTATCCGCTGCTGTCGGACGCCGACGGCACGGTGTCGCGGGCGTTTGGCGTGAAGCGGCCGCTCGACCTGCTGCGAGTCAAGCGCGCCACCTTCGTGATCGGTACGGACCAGGTCATCATCGAGGCCATCGTCAGTGAGCTGAACATGAACATGCACGCCGACAAGGCCTTGGCCGCGCTGGGCGGCTAGGACGACCGGCACGGTCTGTAGCCGGACGCACGGGCGGCAGAGCCGACAGACAAGGGCGAGATGGCGGCCGTCGTCACGAGCGAAGGCCCTGGCCCCACAGGGCATTCCAGTGACAAGCCGGCCACTCTCGGTGGGCCTGTTCCACGTGCGGACAGCGCAGGAGTTGACATATCGATGGCCGCGAGCCCGTTCCAGCCAGTTCGGACCTGGCGCTCCGCCGCTGCCGCCGCGCCCCTGGCCGCGGCCATCGCCCTCGCCATGGTTCTCTGCCTGGCCGCTGCCGGATGTTCTTCTGATGGCGGGTCTGGACGCACGGAGGCTCCCGGCGCGTCCCTCTCGCCCGCCGCGGCCGTCACCGCCTTGCCACCAGGTTCGGGCAGAAACATCACGGTGAGCACGTCGGATCAGCTGACCGCCGCCATCGCCGGCGCCCGCCCCGGCGACACCATCAACCTCGCCGACGGCACCTACACCGGCAAGGAGGCGGTTGGGAAATACACGGGAAGCTTCTCCGTCACGACGGCGGGGACCGCGACCGCCCCCATCACGCTCCGCGGGGGGCGCGGCGCCGTCATCGACGGCGGTGGTGCCGGCGGCCACTACGGGCTGTACCTGGTGAAGGCCGACTACTGGCAGATCCAGGGAATCTCCGTGACGAACGCGACCAAAGGCGTGGTGCTCGACGGCTCAAACCATGTCCTGATCGACCGTGTCAGGGTCTCCAACACCGGGCAGGAGGGGGTTCACTTCCGCGCCTTCTCCAGCGACAACACCATCTCGAACTCCGACGTGACGGCCACGGGCAGGCGCTCGGCCGGATATGGCGAGGGGGTCTACATCGGCAGCGCCCACTCGAACTGGGGCACCTACACCGGCGGCCGGCCGGACGCCTCGGACCGCAACAAGGTCATCGGCAACACCTTCAGCGACACCGCCGCCGAGAATATCGACATCAAAGAAGGCAGCACCGGCGGTCTTATCCAGGGAAACCACTTCGACGGCGCTGGCACGGGGCAGACGAAGGATGGCGTCCGCAAGGCCGCGAACTCCGCCGACTCGTGGATCGACGTCAAGGGCAACAACTACACGATCATTGACAACACCGGCGCCCACGCCCTCTCCAACGGCTTTGAGATCCACAACGTCAAGGATGGCTGGGGCAGGGGCAACGCCTTCCACAACAACACCCTCGACGTCGACGCATACATCACCGACGACCCCAAGCACTCGGGCTTCGGTTTCTGGGTACAGAACACCGCTACCGGCAACGTCGTCGGCTGCGACAACACGGTCACCAACGCGGTGTCCGGGTTCGCGAACGTCGCCTGCACGCCGCGAAGCAGCTGATCACCAGGACGTACGGGCCCGATGGCTCCCCGCGACGCGCCCACGATCCCGCGAGGATCAGGCGAGCTGATCGCGCAGCCACGAGAGCGGGCGGCCGTCGAGTTTCGCCAGGCCCTCCTCGGCGGTCATCGCGGTCGAGGCGGCGACAGGAAACCGCCGCAGCATTCGGGACCCGGGGTAGTAGACGAGGCGCTCGTCGAATTCCAGGCAGAGCCGGAACGAGGCGACCCAGGAGGCAACCCTTTCGTCCGCGCCCCGCGCGGCGAGCAGCGCCTCCGCACTGGAGAAGCGTTCGAYGGTCTCCTGCGGATCCTTCCGGTCGATCGAGTAATAGGCGTAGACGTTCTCGATTGGGTCGAAGAAGTAGCCGAACTCGTGCCACTGATCGGCCTCAATGGTCAACACCGGGTAGGCCTTCGAGGTGACGGCGACGAACTCGCGCACGGAGAGCTGATCGTCAGGCATGTCCCGCACTTTACAACTCGAAGCGGGCGGCGGCGTCCTGCGCTATCCGCGCTATCCGCGCTCGTAGCTCGCTTTCAAAGGCCGGCGTGGTCCAGTCGTCACCGGCGAACTCGGTCCCCACATCGGCTGTGACCTCACCCACCCGCCGGTCACCGTCGAATACCCTGACCCGGTAGTAACAGACTTCGCGGTACTGGTCGTAGCTGTCGAACTCCGCCGTCCATGAAAGCCGCCCGTCGACGGTCCTGCTCGTCGCGAACTCGGGCCAGGAGAATTCCATTGGGCCGGGACCAGGACCGCCTACGTGCCGTTGTCCTGTCTGCCCGTGGCCAGCAGGTCCTCCGTCTGGACATCCGGGAGGAACAGTGCCGCGATCGCCGCCGCGGCGGCGAGAACCGTGATCGCGATGGCGACGGTGTGCAGGGCGGGCACCTGCCCGACGCGGGCGCTGCGCTGGGTGAACAGGGTCGCGACGATCCCGATCCCGAACGAGCCGAGAACCCGCTGGACGACGTTGAAGGCGGTGTTCGCGTCCGCCTGCTGCTCGGGTCGCAGTGGCTCGGTCGCCACCAGGACCAGCGGCGTGATGACCAGCCCCACGGCCGCGGCGCGCAGCGTGAGGATCAGCCCGGTGAGCCACAGCGGGGTTCCCGCGCCGATCGCGAACAGGCCCGCGCTGGAGGCGACCAGCAGAAGGAACCCGCCGAGGACCGTGGGACGTACCCCGATCCGCGCGGCGGCGCCCGCGCCCGCCAGGGTGCCGACGCCGGTCACGATCCCCTGCGGCAGCAGCGCCACGCCGGTGATGAACGCCGAATGGCCCTGGCCCGACTCMAGGAAGATCGGGACCACGAACACGATCGACCAGGCCGCGACCGACGCCGCCCCACACAGGGTGAAGGCCAGCGCCACGGACCCCTGGCGCAGGATCGACAGGTCGAGCGCCGGGTGCGGGATCCGGCCGGACCGGACCGCGTAGACGGCTAGTACGGCGACGCCGCCGACGATCGGCCCCCACGTCGCGGGCGGCGTCAGGGCGCCGCGGGTGATGCGGTCGACGCCGTAGAACACGGCCACCAGCCCGACCGCGAGCAGGCCGAGACCGGCGAGGTCAGGCCGGGCCGCCGGCTGGGCCGGTGGCCCGAGGTTCGCGGGCAGCCGCCGGGCCGCGGCGACGGCCAGCAGCCCGATCGGCACGTTGATCAGGAAGATGGCCCGCCAGCCCTCGCCGCCGCCGATCGCGCCGAGCAGCATGCCGCCGATGCTCGGGCCGAGCGCCGGGCCGAGGAAGAGCAGGACGCCCGCGGCCGGGGACATCCGCCTCGACCCGCCGGACCCGCCGAGCAGCATCGACATCGCCAGCGGCACGAGCGGCGCGCCCGCGAGGCCCTGCAGCACCCGGGCGGCGATGAGCACCCCCACGCCCGGTGCCGCCCCGCACAGCGCAGACGCGGCGGTGAAGGCGGCGAGGAAGGCGGTGTAGGTGGGAATGGTGCCGAACCGCCGCGACAGATAAGAGGTGAGCACGAGCCCTGTGCCGAGGGCCAGCAGGTAACCGCTGACGATCCACTGCACCGTCGGCAGCGACGTGCCCGTCTGCCGGGAGATCGGCTCGACCGCGACGTTGACGATGCTGGAGTCGAGCATCGTCAACAGCGGGCCGGCGAGCAGCGCGTACTGCGCGCCCGGACGGAACCTGACCACCGGCGATGTAGCCGTATCGGCGGTCGTGTCCGGCATGGCCTCGGTCACCACGTCCATGCCTCCTCGCTGACCTGCGGCATCGTGTGTCGGCCTTACTGCCCGGCTAGGTGCTCATCGTGGCATGCGTCGTTTGCGCGCCTCGGGTCGGGACGCGCGCGGACGGGCGTTTGGTCCGGGAGGAACACACCCGGGCCACCTCGCACGCGTCAGCGCGACGCGGAATCCGCGACCAGCGCCGCCGCGGCCTGGTCGGCCGCCGGGACGATCCCGGCCGCGCGTTCCAGGCCCTCGATCTCGGCCAGCCAAAGCCTGGCCAGTTCCGCGGCGCGCGGCGCGGGCACGGTGAAGCCGGCCGTGGCCGTCCGCCCGAGGCCACCGAGCGTGACCACCACCTGCCGACGCCCCTCCCGCGCGGGCGGCACCGGCATCGCCGCGGTGACCGGAGCTCCCGCCACCGCCAGCGGCCCGGGAATCGGCCCCAGATTCGTCGTGTTCACCGCGGCCTTGCGAAGTTCCTGGCCGCCGCCGATGGTCCGGCGGCCGAACCGGCTGGGCACCCGGTCGGACCAGAAGCGATCGCTGAGGCTCGCGCTCGAACCCCCTTTGTAGGGGGCGGTCTGGCGGCACACCTGCTCGAAACGCTCGCCTGGCGAGGTGAGCTCCAGGGGCAGTGCCACCCGGGTCGCCACGAAAGCGTTGCCGAGGATGGAGCGCTCGGCTGGGCGCCGGGCGCTGACCGAGAGCACCGTCCGCACCGGCAACTGATCCAGCGGCGACGACCAGGCCGCGAGCGCCCCGCCCATGCCGACCAGATAGACGTCGTTGACGGAGGCGCCGTAGGCCTGGCCGACCGCGCGCAGCCGGTCGACCTCGATGGACGCCCAGCCCATGCTGTGGCCATCGGCGGCGGGACCAGTGAGCGCCGCGAGCGCCCCGGACGGCCCTGCCCACGTCGTGGCCTGACGCCGCGCGGCCGACACCAGCCCCCCGGGCGTGAGCTTCCCGGTCCGCATCCAGGCCGGGCCCGTGGTGGCCCCGGCCGCCGCCTCATCGCCGAACAGGAACGTCAACACCCGGTTCTGCGAGAGACCGTCCACCCAGACGTGGCTGGACCGGAACAGGACATGGACGTCGCCCGTGTCGGGGCTGGTGAGCAGGCCGACCTCCCAGGCCGGCCTGTCCAGCGGCATCACCATCCCCGAGAGCCGCCCGGCCGTCGCCCGCAGGTCGTCCTCGGTGGCGCCCGCCGGCAGCGGGTACTCCCGCACGTGCCGGGTCACGTCGATCTCCCCGTCCGCCTCCCAGCGCGGCGCGCGGCCACGACGCGTCACCAGCCGCTCCGTGAGCACGGGGAATGCCCGGACACGGTCGAGAACCGCGGCCCGGACCTCGTCGAGATCCGGCGACCCGGACATCCGTAGCAGGTAACCGCTGACGCTGACCGGACGGGTCGGATAGGCCCGCTGGAAGTCGAGCATGTACCGGTCCATCGGGCTCAGCCGCCGGCCACCCGGGTACGCACCGTAAAGAGGCTCCGCGCCGTCGATGGAATCCGAGCGCATCTCGACCCCCGTCTCGCGACGCGGGCCCTACGCCGACGCCGAACCCGCCCCGCGCGGGAAGGGTTTCCACCGCTCCTGGCCGAGGCCGAGAGCCACGCGTGACCGTAACGCCCTGTATGGGCGGTACTGCGACGGGCCAGCAGCCTACTGGCGCCCCAACGGGCGACCGCAAGGAGGTCGCGGATCGGATACACCGCCTCAAAGCGCTGAGCCCGAGCACCGGCGACGGGCCGAGCGAGCACATCAGCCGCCTGGCCGGGCTCCCACTCGGCGCACCCAGCGCCTCCCGGCCGCACCCAACGCCACCCGGCGCCACCCGGCCGCACCGCACCGCACCGGACTGGCCAGGCCGCCGGACGGCCCCGGGATCGACGGCTCGAGACCGAATGAACGTTCCAGCGGTTTGGCGGCGTGCCTGGAAACATTCGGAGTCCRCCGTCCGCATTGCGCGTGCCGGTCGCATACTCGGCAGGCGATCAATGGGCCGCCGGGACGGATGGCCGAGGGGCGTCCAGATGCACCGATCATGGCGCATGATCCGCTGCCCGAGCCGGCCTGGAACTCTTATCTTCGTGAATCTTCAACGGAGTCCGCACTCGCCGCGCGATTACACCTCGACCTCGGGCCAGAGGTAGTCATAAAACAGTACCCACCCTGTCGCGTCGGCGACATCGTCCTCTCCGGCCGCCCGAGCTCCCTGTCTAGTATCTGTCCTCGGCCCGGGGTTGCCAACACCCGGGCCCGAACCTTCCAAAGCCGTAGACAATGCCATCTCCCCAGGTCAGAGYGCTGCCCGCACCCAACCGTTCCCGGGCGCCCTGGGAGYGGACTCCCAGGCGGACCAGGAAAGACCGGGATCACTTGCCGGATTTTTCCCAGGTCCGGGGACCGCCGCCCACCTATATTCATCCTTGTCGTTCGGCTTACGACCGGCATCGCCGCACGGTCGGCACCCCGCCGCCGCCGCACGCCGGAGGTAAACCGGTTTCCAGCTCAGCCAGGGAGCCAGTCGTGAAAATCGCGCGGCGAACCGTCTGCGTTATCCAGGGCGGTCCGCGATGACAAGGTCGGGCGGCGAGACGGAAAGGCGCGAGCGGGCCACGGCGATCGCCGGCGGCCACGCGGACGCGCGAGCCCTCACCGCTGTCGACAAGATCACCCTTGGATACCAGCGGGCGTATCCACGGACCCGGCTGGCGGTCGGAAACCTGCTGGTCGGCCATGGGCCGGCCCCGGAGATCCAGGAGCTGCGAGACCTGGTCGCGGACCGGGCGCGCGCCTTTCCCCCGCTGACCCACCGGGTCACGCCGGCGGGATGGGGCCGCCTGGTCTGGACGCCCGACACCGACTTCGACCCCGCGTCACACGTCCATGGGTACCGGCTGCCGGCCGGATCCGGGTTCGCCGGGCTGCGCGAGGCGATCGAGCGGCTGTCCGCCATCGAGATCTCGCTGAAGACGCCGCCGTGGCAGCTCTGGCTGCTCCATGGCGACCGTCCCGACGGCTTCGCCCTGCTCTTCCGCGGCAGCCACGCCCAGATGGACGGAGCGGCCCTGGACGTGGTCCTGGGAAAGCTGTTCGGCCAGTCCAGCCCGGAGGAGCCCCGGGCGCCTCGGCGCCCGTTGCCGGAGCAACGCCGGTACAGCCCTCTGACGGTCGGTAAGGCGCTCGCGCGCTCGGTGGGCTGGCTCGCCAGCACCACCGCGATCGCCCCGTTCACCGGGGCCCCGACCGGCGAAACCCGCCACGCCTGGCTGGAGATCGACCTTGCCAGGCTGCGGACGATCGGGCGGGCGTACGTGGCGACCGTGAACGACATCTTCCTCGCCGCGCTCGCCGGCGCCCTGCGGGCGTGGTGCCCGCCGGAAGCCGGCACCACCGGCACCACCCGGTGGGTCCGGCGGCGCGCGGTACACGCCGCGATGCCGGTCAGCACCCGTCTCGCGGCGCAGCGGGAGGTGGTGAGCAACTACCTGACCACCGTGCGGATCGCGCTGCCTTACGGCGAGGCGTCGATGCGCGGGCGGGTCGACGCGATCCGTCGGCAGACCATCCAGCTCAAGAGGAACGGAACCCCGGGGGTCGCCGAGCGCCTCTTCCTCTGGACGGTCCCGGCGCCGTTGCGGACCGCGGTGCTGTCCACCGGGATCGCCACCCGCGGCTTCGCGCTCACGGCGTCCAACCCGGCCGGCCTCACCGGTCCCTTCGAGGTCCTCGGCCGGCCGATCATCGACGCCGTCCCCGTGCCGCCCGTCCCCGCCGGCCAGCGCCTGGCGGTGCTGCTGAGCGGGCTCGACGAGCAGGTGCGCGTCGGCTTCTCGACGGACGCCTCGGTGCCCGGCCATGAACGCCTGGCCGAGCTGTTCGCCGCCGAGCTCGACGCCCTCGAGGCCGAGGCTGGCATTCACCAGGACCCGTCCGACGGCGCGGTGGCACGCCCGGTGGGCAGCCTCGTCGGGCCGACCAGCCCGAGCGCCCCGGACTCCCCCGCTACGCACTTCCCGGCCCAGGACTCTCCCGGCACGCACTCCCTCGGTACCCCCGTCCCACAGTTCCCCATCCCGCACTCCCTCGGCATCCCTGCCACGGGCTCCGACCCACGATCGGCCGACGCGCCGGTCGCGGGCACGGGCGCGGGCGCGGGCGCGACCAGCCAGACCAGACAGTGACGAAAGAGCGGTTCAGCGATGACCATGCATGCACGCCTGGTTGATCTCGTGGCGGTGACGACGCCAGACCCGGACGCCGCGTCCCCCGCCGTTCCCACGACTCCCACGTCCGCGGCCGACCTCGTGGACGCCGCGGACCTCGCGGACCTCGCGGGCCTGCGGGTCCTGGTGGTCGGTACCGGTCTGATCGGCACATCGGTCGGCATGGCGCTGCGCCGGCACGGGACCGACGTCCTGCTCTACGACCGGTACCCGGCCCAGTCCGCCGTGGCGGCCCGTCGCGGTGCCGGTCGGGTCTGGCCCTTCCCCGGCCCCCGTCAGGCCGGCCTCGCCGGGCCGCGCCCGGTCGATGCCGCGGACGCCGGCGCCCGCGGCGCGCAGGCGGACGACCCCGCGGCCGACGCGGGCGACCCCGCGGCGAGCGCCGGGCAGGCCGTCGACCACGTCGTGATCGCCGTTCCCCCGCGCGACGTGGGCCACACGCTCGTCGCCTGGCAGCGCCTGCTTCCCGGGGCGACGTTCAGCGACACGGCGTCGGTGAAGGTCGAGCCGCTGACCGACGCCGAGCGCCTCGGCGCGGACATGTCCCGGATCTGCGGCGCCCACCCGGTGGCCGGCCGCGAGCGCGGCGGTCCCGAATGGGCCGTGGCGGACCTGTTCGCCAACCGGCCCTGGGTCATCACCCCGTCGGCGGCGACGTCGCGGCTCGCCCAGCGGCACGCGAGCCTCATGGCCGTCGGCTGCGGCGCCTGGGTCGCGCACCTCGACCCGCGCACGCACGACTTCGCTCTCGGCCTGCTCAGCCATCTGCCGCACATCGTGGCCAGCGCCTTCGCGGCTCGGCTGGCGACGATGCCGGAGGACCTCGCCCGCCTCGCCGGTCCCGGCCTGATGGACTTCACCCGGATCGCGGGGGCGAACGCCGACCTCTGGACGGAGATCGTCGGAGCCAACGCGTCCCCGCTGGCGGACCTGCTCGCCGACGTCGTCGCCGACCTCGACCGGGTGCGCGACGCCCTCGGCGCGGGCGCGGTCCAGGGCAGCGGGACCGATCCGGTCGTCGAGTCGCTGTTCCGGATGGGGAACACGGGCCGCTGTCGGCTGGAGGCGGCGAAGGCCCTGCCAGCCCCTCGGACGGCCATCGACGACCACATCGGCGGTGTCGACGGGCGGATGTCCGCATGACCACCGAGGCCGCGGGCAGGCTCGACCCGCTCGTCGCCGGGCTGCTCCCCTCGCCGTCGCCGGTTCGTTTCCTCGACCCCGGCGGCGAGCCCGTCGACGAGCACGACGGCTACCGGCCACCGGCGGACGAGCTGCTGGTCCGGGCGTACGAGGCCATGACGCTGGTCCGCCGCCTCGACACCCAGGCCACGGCGCTGGCCAGGCAGGGCCGGATCGCGGCCTTCCCGTCGTCATCGGGCCAGGAGGCGTGCCAGGCCGGCGCGGCGCTGGCGCTGCGCCCGCGCGACTGGCTGTTCCCGACCTACCGGGACAGCGGCGCGCTGCTGTCGCGGGGCGTGGACCCCCTGGAGGTGCTGGCCCCTGTCCGCGGGCACCGGCACTGCGGCTACGACCCCCGCGCCCACCGGTGCGCGCCGATGAGCACGCCGCTGGCGACCCAGGCGCCGCACGGCACGGGCCTGGCCGTCGCGGCCCGCTGGCAGGGCACGGACGAGGTCGCGCTCGTCCTTCTCGGCGACGGCGCGACCAGCGAGGGTGACTTCCACGAGGCGCTGAACTTCGCCGCGGTGTTCCGCGCCCCGGTGGTGTTCCTGGTGCAGAACAACCGCTACGCGATCAGTGTCCCCGTCTCCCGGCAGAGCGCGGCGCCGTCGCTGGCCTACAAGGGCATCGGCTACGGGGTACGCGCCGAGCAGGTCGACGGCAACGACGCCGTCGCCGTCCTGTCGGTGCTGGCCGAGGCCGTGGACCACGCCCGGGCCGGCCTCGGGCCGATGCTGGTCGAGGCGCACACCTACCGCATGGGGCCGCACACCAGCGCGGACGACGCGAGCCGCTACCGGGACGACGGTGAGGTGGCGATCTGGCGGGCGCGGGACCCGATCGAACGCCTGCGGGCGTACCTGCGCGGGCGGGGCCTGCTCGACGACGCGGCCGAGGCGGCCGTCGCGGCGCGGGCGGAGGCGCTCGCCGCCCGAGTCAGGGCCGGCGTGGCCGAGGACCCGTCGGTCGAGCCGACGGAGATCCTCGACCAGGTCTACGCCGTCGCGCCGGCCTTCCTGGCCGAGCAGCGCGCGGCGCTGCTGTCCGAACTCGACGCGGAGGGCGGGGCCGCGCGATGACCACGAGCCAGCACGTCAGGCCGGGCGCCTCGTCCCCGGGCGGGCAGGTGGGCCCGGCGGGAGACGGTACGGACCGGGCGGCGGCGGTGACCATGACGCAGGCGCTCAACCGGGCGCTGCGGGACGCGATGGCGGCGGACGACCGGGTGCTGGTCCTCGGCGAGGACGTGGGCCGCCTCGGCGGCGTCTTCCGCGTCACCGACGGTCTGCAGGGCGCCTTCGGCGAGCGGCGCTGCTTCGACACACCACTGGCGGAGGCCGGGATCGTCGGGTTCGCGGTGGGCCTGGCGATGTACGGCCTGCGGCCGGTCGTGGAGCTGCAGTTCGACGCGTTCGCCTATCCGGCGTTCGAGCAGGTGGTAAGTCACGTGGCGAAGCTGGGCGCGCGCACCGCGGGCCGCCTCCGGCCGGGCATGGTGCTGCGGATCCCCTACGGCGGCGGGGTGGGCGCGGTCGAGCACCACTCCGACAGCTCGGAGGCGTACTACGCGCACACGGCCGGCCTGAAGGTCGTGACCCCGGCGACGGTCGCGGACGCCTACTCCCTGCTGCGGGACGCGATCGACGATCCCGACCCGGTGGTGTTCCTGGAGCCGAAACGGCTGTACTGGAACCGTTCACCGGTGGACCTGCCCGTGCGGACCGAGCCGCTGGGCCGGGCAGCCGTGCGTCGGACCGGGCGGGACGTGACGGTGGTGACGTACGGGGCGACCGTCCCGGTCGCGCTGGAGGCCGCCCAGGTCGCCGCCGGGCACGGCTGGGATGTCGAGGTCGTCGACCTGCGCTCGATCGTGCCGTTCGACGACGACACGGTCGTCGCCAGCGTGCGGCGCACCGGCCGCTGCGTGGTCCTGCACGAGGCCCAGGGATTCGCCGGGGTCGGCGCGGAGATCGCGGCCCGCGTCCAGGAACGCTGCTTCCACTCGCTGGCGGCGCCGGTCCTGCGGGTGACCGGGTGGGACATCCCATACCCAGCTCCGAAGCTGGAGCACCACCACCAGCCGGGCGTCGCGCGCGTCCTGGCCGCGTTCGAGCGCCTGCAGTGGGACGACGAACCGGACACCCGCTGGCTCGACACGGGCGGGGGCCTGGCGTCATGAACGGTTCGCGTGGCGGTGCCGCCACGGCCTCAGCGACCTCCACCAGTCCTGGGGCCGGCGTCGCCGAGTTCGCCGTCCCCGATCTCGGCGAGGGGCTGACCGACGCGGTCGTGGTGCGGTGGCTCGTCGAGGTCGGGGACCCGGTCGAGATCGACCAGCCGATCGTGGAGATGGAGTCGGCGAAGGCGCTCGTCGAGATTCCCTGCCCGTACGCCGGGATCGTCGAGGCCCGCCACGGCGGCGAGGGCGACGTCCTGCCGGTCGGCTCACCCCTCGTGCGGGTCCGGGAGCGGGCCGCCGCGGTCACCGACCGGCCGGCCGGTCGCACCGACCAGCCGGCCGCGCCGGCGCTCGTCGGCTTCGGCCCCGCCGCGGCGGGGCCCAGCGCGGCCAGGCGGCCGCGGCCGCCGAAGCCGGTCACCCACGCCGCCGCGGGCGATCAGGCCGCGCAAGCCGCCGACGGCACCCCGGCCACTCCGGCCAACGCGGCCAACGCGGCCAACGCCCCGAGGATCATCTCGCCCGTGGTCCGGCGGCTCGCCCAGGCCGCGGGTCTCGATCTGGCCACGGTCGCCGCCACGGCCACCGGCGCCGGCGGCGTCATCCGCCGGGCGGACGTGGAACGTCTCCTGGCCTCGCCCGGTCACGCCGAGAGCCATCCCCCGGCGTCCCCTGAGCCGCCAGCCGCGCCCGCGATCCGCCGGATTCCGCTGGCGGCCAGGCGGGTGGTCGCGGAGCGGATGACACGCAGCCGCAGGGAGATCCCGGAGGCGACGGCCTGGCGCGACGTGGACTTCACCGACCTGCTCGCGGCCCGTGAGGCGATCAACGCTGACAGCCGGGACCGGCCGGTGAGCGTGCCCGGCCTGCTGGCCAGGATCTGCGTCGCGGGGCTCGCGCGCCATCCCGAGCTCAACGCCACCGTCGACACCGAGCGGGGCGAGATCGTCCAGTATCGGTCGGTCAACCTGGGATTCGCGATCGCCGGCGCCCGGGGCCTCGTCGTCCCGGTCATCCCGAACTCCGACGCGATGACGGCGCCAGCGCTGTCCGAACGGCTCCAGGAACTGACCTCCCGGGCCCAGGCCGGCTCGTTGACTCCGGCCGAGCTCACCGCGGGCACGTTCACCATCAACAACCACGGCGCACTCGGCACGGACGGCGCGGTCCCGATCATCAACCATCCCGAGGTCGCGCAGCTCGCGGTGGGCCGGATCGCCGAGCGGCCCTGGGTCGTGGACGGCGAGATCCGACCGCGGCGGGTGGCTCAGCTCACCGTCGCCTTCGACCACCGCGCCTGCGACGGCGCACCGGTGGCCGGCTTCATCACCTTCCTGGCCCGCTGCGTCGAGCAGCCGCTTCTCATGATCTCCGAACTGTAGATCGAACTGTAGGAAAGAAGGACGAGGTACCAAAGATGGGCGCGCGAACCGGCAAGGAGTTCCTCGAGGGGCTGGTGGACGACCGCGAGGTCTGGCTGGACGGCGAACGAGTGGCCGACGTGACCGCGCATCCGCGGACCGCCGGCGCCGCCAGGACCCTCGCGGGCCTGTTCGACCTGCAGCACGAGCGGCCCGACCAGTTCCTGGCCGTGGAGCCGGAGAGCGGGGAGACGGTCGCGGTCACGCACCTGATCCCCCGCTCGGCCGCGGACCTGGCCCGCCGGCACGAGGCGATCGCCGGCATCGCCCGGCGCACCCTGGGGCTGATGGGCCGCAGCCCCGACTACCTCAACGTCACGCTCGCCGGCTTCGCCGGGCGTCCGGACGTGTTCAGGCGCGGCGGCAACGACGAGGGCACCGCCAACCTGCTCGCGTACCACCGTCAGGTCATGCGCGACGACCTTGCGCTGACCCACGCGATTGTCAACCCGACCGTCGACCGGTCGATGCCGGAGACCGCGGCCGGCGGCGGCGAGATCGTCGTCCACAAGGTGGCCGACACCTCGGAAGGGATCGTGGTGCGCGGCGCCCGGGCGCTGGCGACCCTCGCGCCGTTCGCCGACGAGATCTTCGTCTATCCCGGCTACCCGCTGGCCGAGGGCGACGAGCGCTACGCCGTGATCTTCGCCATCCCGATGTCCACGCCGGGCCTGAAGGTGCTCTGCCGGGACAGCTACTCCTCGACGGCGCCGGCGGCCGACGCGCCCCTGTCGAGCCGGTTCGACGAGCAGGACGCCGTCATCGTCTTCGACGACGTCGAGGTGCCGCGCCACCGCGTCTTCCTCGACGGCGACGTGGACCTCTACAACCGCGTCATGCAGCGGTCCGGCTGGACCGCCAACGTCATGCAGCAGACGACGATCCGGGCCGTCTCGAAGCTCCAGTTCGCCTGGGAGCTCGCGACCAGGATGGCCGGGGCCGTCAACAACACCAGCCCCGCGGCCGTTGAGATGCTCGGCGAGATCTGGAGCTACCTGGAGCTGACCCGGTCGACGCTGRCCGCCGCGGAGGCCGGCGCCCACGAGTGGGGGTCGGGAACCTGGTTCTGCGCCGAGCCGCCGTTCGCGGYCCTGCGCCCCACGCTGCCCCGCTGGTTCCCCAGGGTGACCGAGATCATCAAGCTGCTGGGGAGCCACAGCCTGCTGGCCACCCCGACCCAGGCCGAGCTGGCGAACCCGCTGCTGCGCCCGCTGGTGGACCGCTACTACCAGGGCGCGAACGGCCTGCCCGCCGACGAGCGGACGGCGCTGTTCCGGCTGGCCTGGGACTTCGTCGGCACCAGCCTGGCGGGCCGCTCCGACCTGTACGAGCGGTTCTACCTCGGCTCGCCGGGCCGTTTCCTGCAGCTCGCCCAGCGCCAGGCGGCCCGCGGCGCCGACTTCGCCCTGGTCGACTCGGTCCTGTCCTGATCCTCGCCGCCCGAACGCCCGTACGGCCGCCGGGGAGGGCTGAGCATTCCCCGAACGTGACCTGCACGCTCCCGGTCCGCCCGACGTGTCTCGGTCGACCCGGTCAGCCACACACGGTGTCGAGGCATGTACGGCTGAGCGGGCCGTAGACCGCCGAAAGCAGCCCGACGGGTATGGCGGACCACAGCCCGATCCGCCCGCCACCCAGATGACCTCCCCCCGCGGCACCAGCAGACCTCGAAGCGCGGCATCTGACCGCGTCTATAGACACGCCCAGATGCCACAGTTCACCCGAGGATGATCGGACTGTGGCATCTGAGCGTGTCTATCGGCACGCTGACGTGCCACGGTTCGGCGATGGGGCGGGTGCCGCGGGTGATCGGGCGGAGTCTCAGGCGCCAGGAATGCGGAGACTCCGCCCGATCACGTAGTGGTGGGCGACGCGCCCGCGGGCTGGCGGGCACCGCCGCCCCCGAGCCGCGGCGGTGCCCCCCAGCGGCGCGCTTCCCGCTCGCGGCCTGAGCAGGAAGCACGCTGCCATGTCGGACGCCACCGCCTGGCGAGACGTTGCGCGATCGATCGGTCCAGTCCGGACCAATCCAGGCTGGACCGAGCCGAGCCGGATCAACCACAGCGGGCCTGGCCAAAGCCAACCGAGCCAGATCGAGCCGGATCGGAGCGACAACGACGGCGAACCGCCGGTATCGCTCGCGCGGCGGACGTGCCAGTGAGCGATGCCGGCGAGAGYGGGACTCAGCGGTGGCTGCCACCGAGCTGAAGACCGATGACGCCGAGGATGATGAAGGCGAGGCCGCCGGCCTTGAGGACGGTCATCTCCTCTTTGAAAGCCAGCACGCCGATGACGGCGACGATCGCGGTACCGACGCCGGACCAGATGGCGTACGCGACCGCGAGCGAGATCGTGCGCAGCGCCCGGGAGAGCAGGTAGAACGACACCGGGTAGCAGGTCGCGACCACCAGGGTCGGCCAGAGTTTGGTGAAGCCGTTGGACTGGCGCAGCGCCGTCGTCGCCACGATCTCCAGCCCGATGGCCAGGGCAAGCTGCAGGGCCGCGATCACTAGCCGACCCTAGCCGGCAAACATGCTGGTCGCGGGCGGCATTTCGGCCATGTCACGCGGCATTCAGCCGACGTCCTCGCGACCGCCGGGACGCGGTCGCGAGGACGGCCGGGACGGTTACCAGGGGCGACCGCCGGGCCCACCGGGCTGCCCGAACAAGCCGCCGAGAGCGCCGCCAAAGCCGCCCTGCAGATGGCCGGGCTGGCCGGAGCCRTGCGGGTTGCCCTGCCCGCCGAGCCGGTTGCCGGCGAAGCCGCCCTGGCCGACGCCGAACAGGCCGGCCGCGCCGCCGCCGGACAACGCCTGGTACGGCGGCAGCAGCTCACTCGGCTGAATGATCGCGTAACCATCGCCAGCGAACGACATCTGCCAGCTCTCGCCCGTGTTGCCGCGCGGCTTCCACGCCGACGAGGACGTCACGGCGGCCTCCATGGAGACCTGCAGACCGCTCGACCAGCCGACGACCGCGTCCGCGTCGGCGAAGTAGTAGTTCTGCGGCGTGACCCGCATGACCAGCGGCGCGCCGGTGGTGCACAGCGCGACCTTGCCTGAGCCGGTCAGCTCGACCTGGTAGCTGCCGACGCCCGCGATGCCGACGTCGCTCTGGATCCGGACGATGTTCCAGTTCAGGCTCATGTCGAAGGCGAGCACGTTGCGCCCGTCGATGGTCACGCCGTCGCGGCCGTCCAGGTCGAGCAGGAAGATGTCCTGCGCCTGGTAGGCGAGGAAGACGCTGCCCGCGCCGGACACCTTCATCAGATGCAGGCCTTCGCCGTCGCCGAAGAGGTGGCTGAAGTGCCCGGCCCAGCCCTCCCACTGCCCGTCGAACTGGGCGGCGCCCTGGTAGGCGACCATCGAGCCGGCGCGCGCGAAGAACTCGCGCATGCCCTGGGCGCCGAGCGTCGCCTTGAGCATCTTGCCGTTCTGCAGCGTGAACCGCTCGCCGCTGGCCACCTCGGGGTTGTCGAGCAGCGAGCTGCGGATCCCGGCGCTCGGGTTGCCGCCCGGCATGCCACCCATCCCGGCCGGCGGGGGCGGCATGCCGGGGGGCATGCCGCCTGGCGGCGGTGGCATGCCCGGAGGCATCCCACCTGGCGGCGGCGGGAAGCCAGCGCCAGGGGGCGGCGGGTAGCCACCTGGCTGAGGCGGATAGCCGCCACCGGGCGGCGGCGGGTAGCCACCTGGCTGAGGCGGATAGCCCCCTCCGGGGGGCGGCGGGTAGCCGTGGCCGGGCGGCGGCGGTGGGTAGCTCATGACGTCGTCCTTCCAGCCACGGCGGGGCCAGCGGCGGACCTGCTGACGGTGGGCGGCACGGGTCGTCAGCCCCGGACCGCGAAGTTCGGGCGCTCGTCCTCGCTCGGCTGCACGACGACGAAGCCCTGGCCGTGGAAGCCGAGCTGGAACGCCTCGCCGGAGCCGCGGCCGAACATGCTGCCGAAGCCGGCGGTGCGCCGCTTTTCGATGCTCAGGCCCTCGGTGTAGGCGACCAGCGCGTCGGTGTCGACGAAGGTCGGCGCCTCGCGGGTGTCAAGCATGATCGGGTTGCCCTTGGAGACCATCGCGACCCAGCCCGCGCCCTGGGTGTTGTTGCGGATGACCACGTTGAACATGCCCATGCCCGACAGCATGGTCACGCCCTTCACCCGCTCGATCCCCCACTGCAGGCTGGCGTCGAACGCGAGGATGTTCTTGCCGTTTACCGACACGGCCTCACCCGGGGTGAGCTGCAGGACGATGACGTCCTTGCCGTAGTCGGCGAGGTAGAGCAGGCCCTGGCCGCGCGCCGTCATCAGCGGCACACCCTCGCCGGTGGCCCAGCTGGAGGCCAGCCGGCGCACCTCCGGCGGCTGCGGGTCGAACTCGATCAGGCCCTCGTAGCCGATCATCGAGCCGGACCGCGCGAACAGGTCGAAGCCCGGCCACATGACCACCTTGGCGATCTTCGACCCGTGCTTGCTCATCCGGTCCATGACCGGGGTCGGGCCGTAGTGCTGAATCAGCTGTCCCTGCACCGCGGGCTCCTCGTCTGCGTCTGCGCCGCCCGCGTCATCGCGGGACACCTACGGGTCTCGGCCATCGCGGGCTCACACCTCGTACGGCTGGACGACGATGAAGTGGCCGCCGCCCATCCCCTGGAACTGCAGGTTGTGGGACTCGCCGCTGGCCGTGTGGTAGACCTGCCGCGAGATCCGGACCTGCGACGACACGCTGACGCGCATCCCGACGGTCCAGGCGACCAGCGCGTTGATGTCCCCGAACGTCGGCCCCTGCACGGGCAGCGTCATCGGCGTGCCCTTCGTCATCACGACGATGGTGCCCGGGCCGGACATCTCGAAATGGAAGATGCCGCCGCCCGGGATGCCGGCGCTCTCGATCCGCTTGACCTCGCTGGTGATCGTCGCGTCGAAGGCCAGCACGTTCTTGGTGTTGACGCACAGCTTCTGGCCGGGGCCGAGCTCGACGATGTGCAGGTCGGACGCGTCCTGGGCGAGGAACACCTCGCCTTGGCCCTTGCAGGTCATGAGCTTCAGGCCCTGCCCGGTGAGCTTCTCCTCGATCATCCCGCGCAGGCCGCGGCTCTTGTAGTCGAACTCGATGTTGCCCTGGTAGGCGACCATCGCGCCCCGCAATGCCATCGCGTCCTCGCCGAGGCGGACCTTGACCAGCTTGCTGTTCTGCTGCACCCAGCGGCCCTGTGCCTGGTTCTCGGCATACGAGGTGAGGCTCGCCATCGCGCCCGGCGGCACCGGCTGCGCCTGCGACGGCGGTGGCTCCTTGTACAGGTTCACCAGCGGCGACGCGGCGCCGGCCGCCGCGGCCGGCGGCTGGCCATAGCCCGGCGCCTGGGGCGCGGCGGGTGCCGGCGGGCGCGCGGCCGGTCCACCGGGGGGCGGCGCGAAGCCACCAGCCGGAGCGGGCGGCGGGGCGAAGCCACCGGCCGGAGCGGGGGGCGGCGGGGCGAAGCCACCCGCCGCCGGCGCGGGCGGCGGCGCGGGCGCCGGGTCCTCGACCTCGCCGCCGAAGGAACGGATGAGCTCCGCGAGCCCGCCGGCGAAGCCCTGCCCGTTCGCGGTGACCCGCCAGACGCCCTTGCGGTACACGTCGCCGATCATGACGGCGCGCTCGGAGGTGAAGTCGGCCCCGGTGAACGGGTACCGCATCACCTCCTGGCCGCCGACGACGATCCGGAAGTAGCCGGAGGTGATCTGGCTCGCGCTGCCGGCGCCGTCGAGCGCAGCGCAGAACGACAGCTTGTGGATCGAGGGCGGCACCGCGTCGAGGGTGAGCCGGAACGACTCGGTGTCGCCCGACTGGGCGCCAAGCTGCTGGATCGAGCCCTCAGGCGACTTCGGCTGGTTGAAGAAGACGAAGTAGCGGTCGTCGGAGAGCCGGTCGTTCGCGTCCAGGCCGAAGCAGGAGATGTCCCAGCTGGTGCCCGGAGCGTTGACCTGGATACCGATGTAGAGGTCGGTACCCTGCGTGATCGCGGACAGCTGGCTCTTCTGACCTCGACCGAACTGCGTGACCACGCTGTTCCTCCCGCCGCGCCCTACGATTCCAGCCGGCCCAGACCCCGGCGCGGATCCCCGCGCCACGGCCGCCGGACGCCGACTCCGCCGATGTGACCATCCCCATGGTCGCACCGCAGGCGAGCACCCGATGTGGACCGGACTGACCGGAACCTAACAGTCCGGGTCCCGGGTCACCGCATCACCCGACGCCACTGTGGTGTCAGCCGGCGGACAACGCGGGTCCGCCGGGCCGGCGGCGCTGGCGCCGGTACGACCAGAACCGTTTGGTGCCGCGCCATGCGAGGCGGCGCCGTTCGGGCCGGCGCCGGCCGGGGCACCGCCGTCGGTGGCCGAGACACCGCCGTCGGTGGCGGGCGCGGGTGGCTCGTCGTCGGCGAACGGCAGCGGCGGCGGCTGGAAGGCGGACGCCGCGGCGAACACCGCGTCCGGCTCAGCCGGCGCCCCCGGCTCGGCCACCAGCTCGTCGGTTCCGCCCCAGCCCCGGCCACGCGGCCAGGGCGCCGGCAGCCACAGCGACAGGGCCAGTACCAGCAGGGCCACCACCGGCAGCACCAGGTACAGGCCGGTCGCGCGCACCCGCATGTCGACCAGGTCGATGACGTAGTTGCCCGCGTTCGGCGGCAGCTTGTCCAGCACGCCCGGCGAACGGATCAGGTGGCCGATCCAGCCGGCGAGCAGGGAGCCCGCGAATCCGCCGACGGTGAGTCCCACGGGCACCGGCCAGCCGCCGTCGGCCGCCTTGAGGCGGGCCAGCACGCCAGCGGCGATGCCAGCGCCCAGGCAGATGAACCCGAAGATCGCGTCGATGTCGGCCTGCGTGGTGAACGCGTTCTCGCTGCCGCTGATGCTGGCCGCGACGTCCAGGTGCGGCGCGGTCGCCGCCCACAGCAGGCCCAGCAGCGGCCCGGCGGCGGTGAGCGCCAGCAGGCAGACGATCCCGGCGCGCACCCCGGGACGCCGGTACAGCCCGGCGAACCACCCGGCGAGGCCGGCGAGGAGCGGCCCGAACTGCTGGTTCACGCAGTCCCGGCCCGGCGCAGCGCCCCGGCGGCGGCCGCCAGGGTGATGACGGCGACGAGGGCGCACACGCCCAGGTCGAGGGCGACGATGCCCCAGCGGGCCGACGGCAGGAACGTCTCTGAGAGGGCGTCGACGGCGTAGCTGCTCGGCAGCACGTCGCGTACCAGCCAGCCGACGCCCGGCAGGCGGTCCGACGGGATGATCCCGAGGAAGAGCACGATGCTCATGCCAAGCTGGCCGGCGACCGTGGCGAGCTCGGGACGGGGCGCGAGCAGCCCCGCCGCGGCGCCGATGCCCGCGAGGCTGGCGCCGGCGAGCAGCGCCACCGGTGCGAGGACCCAAAGGCCGGACAGCGGAAGGCCGAACAGCAGGGCGCCGGTGACGGCGGTGACGATGACCCCGGGGACGGCGAACGTCGCGTAGGAGGCGGCCGTGCCGAGCACGACGGCGGTGCCGGGCACCGGCAGCGTCAGGTAGTAGTCGAGCGCGCCGGCGGCGCGCAGCGCGCCGAACCGCTGCGCGAGCAGGTTCAGCGCGACGAACGCGACCACGAGCACGGTGCACCCGGCGACGACCTGGGCGCAGGTGGTGACGTCGGAGATGCTCACGACGCCGCGCAGCAGCAGGAGGATGCCCACCGACTGCAGCGTGGCGACGAACATCAGCGGCATGCGAGCGACCCTGCCGCGCGAGAGCTGCCCCCGGTAGACGGCGACGAACGCCACCGAAAACGAGGTGCGCCCCGGCACCGCGGGGACTACCGGCACGCCCACCGGCCCGGCGCCAGCGCCAGCGCCAGCGGCGGCGCTCGCTACCGGGGAGGTCTGGGAGCCGCCGGTCACGCGGGCCGGCACTGCGGGGATGCCGCCGTGGGCGACGGGGGCCACAGTCACCGGGGCACCAGCCCAGGCCGGGGGCCGCGCGCGTGGATGGGGGTCATGTGCGCTCCAGGTCGCGGGAGGTGCCGCCGAGCGACAGGTAGACGTCTTCGAGGGACGGCGTCGCCAGGCTGAAGTCGTCGAGGGCGGCGAACGCCGGGCCGGTGGTGAGCAGGGCGAGCGCCTCCCGGGCGCGCTCCGGCGTCATCCGGACCGTCCAGCGCCGGCCCGCGCGGCTCGCCTCGGCGCCGAGCCAGCGCACGGTCGGGTCGTCGGCCGGCGGGTCCTGGCGCCAGGCGAGCTCGAGGCGCACGTCCGCGTCGACCAGGGCCTTGAGGCGGCCGGGGGTGTCACAGGCGATCACCCGGCCGGCGTCGAGCACCGCCACCCGGTCGAGCACCGTCTCCGCCTCCAGCACGTTGTGGGTGATGAGGACCACCGTCACACCGGCCTCGTCGCGCCGCCGCCGCAGCGAGGCCCAGACCGCCCGTCGGCTGCGCGGGTCGAGCCCGGTCGTGGGCTCATCCAACACCAATACCGGGCGGGAGCCGACCAGTGCCGTCGCGACGCAGGCGAGCCGGCGCTGGCCGCCGGAGAGCTTCCCGAGCGGCCGGTCGGCGACGCCGGTCAGCTCGAGCTCGTCGAGCACGGCGTCCCGTTCGGCCCTGGCTGCGGCCTTCGTCAGGCCGCGCATCCGGCCGGTGGTCTCGATCGCGATGGCGACCGGCAGCTCGGCCAGCGCGAGGTCGCTCTGGCCGAGGTAGGCGACCAGCCGCGCCGGCAGGTCGGGCCGGGCGACGACATCGTGCCCGAACAGCTCGATGCTGCCCTCGTCCGGGCGCAGCAGCCCCATCAGCTGCCGCACGAGCGTCGTCTTCCCCGCCCCGTTCGGCCCGAGAATCCCGAACACCTCGCCCGCGGGGACGTCAAGGTCGACACGGTCGTTGGCGACCACGACCGTGTCCCCTGTCCGGTGCCGTCGGGTCAGACCCCGGACGGCGAAACTACGCACTCGCCCATTCTCCCGTACGACGGGCGTCGTTCGTACGGCCGCTCTGTCCGGAACGTCACTCGCCGGCCCACACGCCGTGCCACCTCGGGGCCGCACGGCCGCGGACGGGGCAGACATCACACTGTTCGAACGTCACTGAACACACATCCGTGCCCCAGAAACGTCCTATAGGCCTCGACATCACGCCATCGCCGTTGGTGAGCATCAAGCGCAACCGAGCCCAAGAGGTGACGGCGCATCAGCGCCGGCACCAGACCAACCACGTCCTGTGCCCGGAGCCAGTCCAACTCGGAAATATGCCTTCACCCGGATCCACCCGGGGAGGGCGCTCAGCGCCCGACGGCCGCGCCCTGCCGGATCGCGAAGCCGGGGTCCCTGCCGGATCGCCGGAGGCGATCTGGGAGGTCTGCTGGGAGGTCTGGGGCGCGRAGCGTCCGCCACGGGACGGCCTCAGACGGCGCTGCTCATCCAGACGACGATGTCGAGCATCCGCAGCGCGGTGACGGGCGGGCCGCCGCCGGGGACGAGGGTGGCCAACCGCTGGAACTCCGCGGCGTTCTCGCGCAGGTCGTACTGCATGGCGCGGACGAGCAGCTGCATGTACTCGCGCCAGGAACGGCCGTCCTTCGGCGCCGCCGGGACGCAGTTCTCATGCTGGTAGAAGATCCGTACCTTGGAGTCGAACAGCGGCACGAGGGCGGGCCGCTTGCGGTGCAGCACCTTGGCGATGAGTGAGCCCTTGACGTCGCGGTCGACGACGTCAGGGTCGTCCAGCGGGTCGTAGAGCGCGGCGACCAGGTCCAGGGTGACGTCGTCCGCCTCGATCAGCTCGATCCCGGGCGGCAGCTTGTCCAGCGCGCGCTGGAGCAGCGGCAGCAGCGCGGTCAGGGTGTGCAGCCGGTCGATGTCCACGCCGACGCCCAGCAGGCAGGGTGCGAGCAGGTCCCCGGTGCAGAGCAGGTCCGAGTCGCCGTTCGTCACCAGGCCGTCGTAGTACGGGTAGGCGTAGCGCAGCCCACGCTTGCGTGGTCCCAGGTACTCCTCGAGCAGGCTCTCCGCGTCGAAGACCTCCCGGGTGCCCATCGCCAGCTTCACCGAAAGCTCCTCATCCCTCACGTCGGGTGCCGTTCTTGGCACACGGGCGTCGGCGGCCGGTCGGCTGTGAGGGCGTTCTCCCCCGATACCGGGCTGCGCGGCGCCAGTTTCCCAAACAGTACGGCCGAGCGTGGCACTCTGTGACCATCCGTCGGGATCGTCACTGATCGCCCCGAGCACCCGGCGGCGATCCCCGCACGCCACTTTGGCGGGTACGGGCATCTCATCATCTCCCGACCCGCCATCCCCGGGAAGTACCGGTTACCGCCCCGCGAACGCGCGGCCCAACAGTTCCGGACCGTCCCGTTTGACCAGTCCCGGTTGACCAATCCCGTTTGACCGGTCCGTTCGGCCGTCAACGGTGTCGCGTGGGCGCGGCTACCGGGAGCCAGCCACGACGGGCCACCGCGATGTGGTGACGTAGCGGTATGAACGAGCTCTCAACCGAGGTCATCACGATCAGCGCGTGCCTTCGGGGCGGAAGCGGCGGAAGCGGCGGAAGCGGCGGCAGCCCCACCGCGGTCGTCGTGGACGGCCGCGGGCTCGGTGACGCGGAGCTCGCGCGGATTCCCGCGCGGATGGGCACCTCACACGTCGCGGTCGTCGCCCCGCGCACCGGTGCGCGGGGCGAGCGGGGTGTCCGGTTCTTCACGGCAACGGGCGAGCTACCCGGATGCGGCCACGGAACGGTGGCGGCGATCGCCCTCCTCACCGTCCAGGAGGCGGGGCTCCCGGAGGGAGCGCAGGCAGCGACGGCCGCGGCAGCGGCCGTGGGCAAGGACTTCCAGGGCCTGCTGCGCGTGGCTGGACGGGACGTCGAGGCCACCGGCGTGCTCGCCGCCGGATCCGGCGGCGCCGTGGTGGAGGCCTGGTTCGACCAGGGTCTGGTGGACCACCGCGCCGCCACCGCCTTCGAACGCGACGCGTTCCTGGCCGCTCTCGGCCTGGAACCGGACGCGCTGCACCCCGAGGACGACGTGTCCATCGCCTCGCCCGGCCGGGAGCGCCTGATGATCCCCGTCACCGACCGCGCCGTCCTGGCCGGCATCCGGCCGGATCAGGACCGGCTGGCCGCCGAGAGCCGTCGCCATGGGCAGCTCGGCTGCTTCGTGTACGTCCCGCCGTCCCTCACCGAGCCGACCGCCGCGGCACGCATGTTCGCCCCGGCCATCGGCGTACCGGAGGACGTCGCCAACGCCAACAGCAGCGGCTGCCTGGCCGCCCATCTCCTCCTTAGCGGCCACGACTCGACCGTCGCCGTCGATCAGGGCGACGCCCTCGGACACCCATCCACCGTCCACGCCGCCGCCACCCGCACCCCGCGCGGCATCACCACCCGGGTCGGCGGCACGGCCCGCGTCCTGCCCAGCCGCTAGCTGGCCGCTGGTTCCGCGACGCCGAGGGCGAAGGTGACGCCCAGCTCGTCGGCGGTGTGGTGGATGCCGGCCGGAAGGGCGCCCTCGACGAAGCGGACGGCCAGGACCTCGTCGGCGACCGCGGCGGCGTGCTCGCGCAGCGCCAGGGCGGTCGACGCTCTTGAGGCGGTCCACCAGACGTCGATGCGGTCGGTGATCTGCAGGCCGGAGCTCTTGCGGGCGTCCTGCAGGACGCGGACGACGTCGCGGGCGAGGCCCGCGCGGGCGAGCTCGGGGGTGATCTCCAGGTCGAGCGCGACCGACAGGCCGGACTCGGAGGTGACCGCCCAGCCCTGCCTCGGCGTCTCGGTGACGATCAGCTCGTCGCCGGAGAGCTCGACCCGCTCGCCGTCGACCTCGACCTGGAGCACCCCGTCGGCCGGGAGGCCCGCGGCGGCCACTGCCGCGGCGACGACGGGCGTGCGCTTGCCGAACCGGCGGCCCAGCGCCCGGAAGTTCGGCTTGACGGTGACGTCGACGACGTCGGCGGTCGCGCCCTCGACGCCCGCGACGTTGAGCTCGTCGGCGATCTGCGCGCGCAGCTCGGCGGGCAGCGCCTCGAACGCGGCGCCGCCGACGACGGCGCGCGGCAACGGCTGGCGGGTGCGGACCGCGCTCGACGCGCGGGCCGCGCGGCCGAGCTCGACGATCCGGCGGACCAGGTCCATCTGCTCGGACAGCGTCTCGTCCACCCATTCGGCGGGCAGCTGCGGCCAGGTCGCCAGATGCACCGAGTCCGGCGCGCCCGGCGCCGCCGCGAACAGCCGCGCCCACAGCCAGTCGGTGAGGAACGGGGCGAACGGCGCCATCGCCCTCGTCACGCCGTCCAGGCAGCGGTACAGCGTGTCCAGCGCGTCCGGGTCGCCGTCCCAGAAGCGGCGCCGCGAGCGGCGGACGTACCAGTTCGACAGGTCGTCGATGAACCGGGTCAGCCGCCGGCCGGCGCGCAGCGAGTCGAAGCCCTCCAGCGCCTCGTCCACCTCGCGGACCGTCGCCGCCAGCTCCGAGAGCGCCCAGCGGTCGAGCACCGGCCGCTCGGCGGGCGCCCGGCCGGGCGCCGCCGCGGGGTCCCAGTGCGCGGCGGAGGCGTAGAGGGCGAAGAACGAGGCGGTGTTCCAGTAGGTCAGCAGGACCTTGCGGACGATGTCCTCGATCGCCTCGTGGCCGACGCGGCGGTCCGACCACGGCGAGCCGCCGGCGAGCATGAGCCAGCGGACCGCGTCCGCGCCGTGCTGCTCGAACAGCGCGAACGGGTCGAGGACGTTGCCCAGGTGCTTCGACATCTTGCGGCCCTCGGCGTCGAGCAGCAGGCCGAGGCACAGCACGGTCTCGTAGCTCGACTGGTCGAAGACCAGCGTCCCGATGGCCATCAGGGTGTAGAACCAGCCGCGGGTCTGGTCGATGGCCTCGCAGATGTACCGCGCCGGGTAGTGCTTCTCGAACTCGGCCTGGTTGCGGTGCGGGGCACCCCACTGGGCGAACGGCATCGCGCCGCTGTCGTACCAGACGTCGATCACCTCGGGCACGCGGCGCGCGGTGCCGCCGCAGCCGGCCCGCTGGCAGGGCAGCGTCACCTCGTCGACGAACGGGCGGTGCGGGTCGAGGCCGGACAGGTCGCGGCCGGTGAGCGTCGAGAGCTCGGCGAGCGAGCTGACACAGGTCAGGTGAGCGGGGTCGTTCTCGCAGCGCCAGATGGGCAGCGGGGTGCCCCAGTAGCGGTTGCGCGACAGCGCCCAGTCGACGTTGCCCCGCAGCCACTCGCCGTAGCGGCCGTGCTTGATCCGGTCCGGGTGCCAGTCGGTCTTCTCGTTCTCCTCGACGAGCCGGTCGCGGACCGCCGTCGTCCGGATGTACCAGCTCGGGAGCGGGTAGTAGATCAGCGGTGTGTGGCAGCGCCAGCAGTGCGGGTAGCTGTGCACGTAGCTGGTGCCCCGCCAGAGCAGCCCGCGGGCCGCCAGGTCGGCGGACAGCGGCGCGTCGGCGTCCTTGAAGAACATCCCGCCGACGAGCGGGACCTCGGGCAGGAACCGGCCGTTCGAGCCGATCGGGTTGACGACCGGCAGGCCGTTCGCCCGGCAGACCGCGAGGTCCTCGGCGCCGAACGCCGGCGACTGGTGGACCAGGCCGGTGCCGTCGGTGGTGGTGACGTAGTCGGCGAGCAGGACCGAGTGCGGGGCGGCGGGGGTGGCGCCGGCGGCGTGCCGGCCGACGACGCCGTCGGCGCCCGGCTCGAAGCGGGCGGCGTCGAGCAGCTCGAACGGGCGGCGGTAGCGGGTGCCGGCGAGCTGGGCGCCGGTCAGCCGGTCGACGACCTCGGCGTCCTCGGCGGCGTCTCCCAGCGCGGCCGCCAGCAGTGGCTCGGCGACGACGAGGTGCTCGCCGGCGGCGGTGCGGGCCAGGACGTAGGTGACGTCGGGGTGGGCGGCGACGGCGGTGTTGGAGACGAGCGTCCAGGGCGTGGTCGTCCAGACGAGCAGCTTGGCGTCCCGTTCCGGGGTGAAGATGCCCTCAGGCCCGGTGCCAGCCACGACCGGGAAGCGGACGTAGACCGACGGGTCGGCGACATCCTTGTAGCCCTGGGAGACCTCGTGGTCGGACAGCGGCGTCTCGTCGCGGGGGCAGTACGGCGTGACGCGGAAGTCCTCGACCAGCAGGCCCTTGTCGAAGATCTGCCCCAACGACCACCACACCGACTCGATGTAGGAGGTGTCCATCGTGCGGTAGGCGCCGTCGAGGTCGACCCAGTAGCCCATCCGCTCGGTCATCGCCGAGAAGTCGGCGACGTGGCGCAGCACCGACTCGCGGCAGCGGGCGTTGAACTCGGCGATCCCGAACTTCTCGATGTCGCTCTTGCTGGTGAAGCCGAGCTCCTTCTCCACCGCGAGTTCGACGGGAAGACCGTGGCAGTCCCAGCCGGCCTTGCGGGGAACGTGATAGCCCTTCATCGTCCGGTAGCGCGGGAAGATGTCCTTGAACACCCGCGCCTCGACGTGATGGGCGCCCGGCTTGCCGTTGGCGGTCGGTGGGCCCTCGTAGAACATCCACAGCGGCGCGTCGGCACTCGCCCGCAGCGAACGTTCGAAGACCTTGCTGTCACGCCAGCGGTCGAGCGTCTCCTGCTCGAACTCCGGCAGGTCGACCTTCGCCGGCAACGGCGCGAACACCGCCGGGCGGGCGGCGGCAGGCGCGTGAGACGTGGCGGCCGCGGTGTTGGCGGACGTGGTGGCTGGGGTGCTGGTGGGTGTGGGGGTGCTCATCGCTGTGGGGTCCCGGTCTCCGTCGGACGTGGCAGTTCCGGCGGAGGGACGACGCCACTCCATTCCCAGGGCCGCTAACGGCCTCGGGGTGGGCGGGGCACCGCGGTACCACCCTCCTTGCGCGCCGCCAGGTCTCGGACCCGCGACGGCCACTCGTTCGCGCCACGGCTGCCGGATCTACTGACGCCCCGGATCGCTTCAACGTCCCAGGAACGCGTTCTCCCGACGGCTCCGGGGTGATGTTCACGACGCGCTGGCCACCGGGCTTCCACCGTCCCCGGCTCGCTCAGTACCTGTTGGATCCAGGTACCTGTTGGATCTAGGCCGCGCCTGCCGCTACTCGTCCCCATCGACGCCTTGCCGCTGGCTTGCTGCGCCCAGCCTAGCCGAACCGCCGCCGGGCTGGCACCGGGGTTTCCCGCAAGATCACGTCGCGCGGATGGCGCTGAGCCGCCTCCCGGGGTTTCGGCGACGGTCACGTCGACGTTCCCCGGGCCGTACCCGCGCGGTCATATTCTTTGTCATGCAAAAAGTCGGCACTTTCCGGGGCAGCCCGGACGGACGCTGAGGACCGGTGAGGATGAGCACGTCGACGTGGGAGCGGTTCGCCAAGAAGCTGCGGCAGGCGAGCCAGCGGAAGTCGGTGCGGACGCCGTTCGGAGTCCGAATGTCGGACGGCTCATCGTTCCAGGTCGGTGACGGCGAGCCACGGTTCTGGCTCGAAAGCCGGGGCAGCGCCGGAGACCGGGCGCTGTCGTCGATGGACCTGTTCCAGGTGGGTGACGCGTTCATCGCCGGCGCGTTCGACATCGACGGCGACGTGGTGGCGGCCTTTGCCGCGCGCAGGGTTTTCTCCGATTTCCACCCGATCGTCTGGATCAGGCGGTTCGCGCCGCTGGCGCTCGGCGCGCGCGGCCGGCGCAAGAAGGACGACGAGGCGATCGCCGCGCACTACGACGAGGACGCCGACTTCTTCCGCACGTTCCTCGACAGCGAGTTCCGCTGCTACACGCATGGGGTCTTCACCGCGGACGCCGAGCCGCTGGAAGCCGCGATGGCGAACAAGATGCGCTACGCCTACGACGCGCTGGCGCTCAGGCCGGGGGCGCGGGTGCTCGAGGTCGGCGGCGGCTGGGGGGCGTTCCTGCAGTACGGCTCCGAGCAGGGCGCGCGGGTGACCTCCCTCACCCTGTCGAGGGCGTCCGAGATGTTCATGAACGACCTCGCCAAGGAGCGCGGTTACGAGGAGGCCACCGTCGTGCGCCAGCACCTGTTCGCCTACGAGGGCGCGGGCGAGACGTACGACGCGCTGGTGAACATGGGCGTCACCGAGCACCTGCCCGACTACGAGACGACGCTGCGCAGGTACGCCGCGCTGGTCCGCCCCGGCGGGCGGGTCTATCTGGACGCGGTGGCGATGCGCCGCAAGCACCACCTGTCCAGCTTCATGAGCCGGCACATCTACCCGGGCCGGTCGACCCCGATGGTGCTGCACGACTATCTGGCCTGCGTGGCGAGGTCAGGGCAGTTCCGGGTGCGGACCGTGATCGAGGACACCCACAACTACATGCTGACCTGCCAGGCCTGGGCGCTGCGGCTCGACGCCGCCCGTGAGCAGATCGTCGAGCGCTGGGGACAGGAGGTGTACCTGAAGTTCCGCGCCTTCCTGTGGGGCTCGACCGCCGGTTTCGTCACCGGCCAGCTGGAGGCCTACCGCGTCGTCCTCGAGCGCCTCGGCACCCCCGACCCCACCCCGTCGGCCGCCTGACCGCCTGACCGCCTCCGCCGTCAAACCGCGCGGCGGGGTTTGTGATGTCGTTCTGGCAAGCCAGGCACGCAACCCAGCCACACCTGGTGACGGCGCATCGGCGCTGCGCCAACCCAGCCACGTCATCAGCCCCGGTCCAGCCCCACCACCGCTATATGCCAGCACCCGGAACCACGTAGGGAGGGCGCTCAGCGCCCGACAGGCTGCGCCCGGGTGCGGGCGCGGAGCGTCCGGCACCGGGACAGCCGTACAGTTGACGACGTGGGAGAGGCGCCGACCAGCGAGGGCGATGTACCCGGGCCTGGCGCGCGGGGCGATGAGGAGACCTCCATCGCGCGCGCATACCTGGACTGGGGCAGGGGCCCCGATCTGGCGGCCGGGAAGGCCACCGGCGCGCACGCCGGTCAGTCCGCGCAGCCGCGGGCCGACGGTGCGCCCGGCGGGGTCACCCGGGCCGGCGATGACGGGGAGGATGGGGGCGGAGGGTCCGCCCCGCACACCACCCCGTCCCGCCGGTCGGCGGGACGGCGCCCGATCGCCGTGCTGCTCGCCACCAGCCTCGGCGTGGTCCTGCTCGACGCCATCACGAAGATCATCGTGGTGGCGAGGATGAAGCCGGGCAACCCCGTCACGCTGATCCCCGGCGTGCTCGACCTGCAGCTGACCCGCAACTCCGGCGCCGCGTTCAGCATCGCCGGCGGCGCGACGGCCCTGTTCAGCATCATCGCGGTGGCCGTGGTCGTCGTGGTCGCGCTCACCGCGCGCAAGCTCGGCTCCCTCGGCTGGGCCGTCGTCCTCGGCGCCATCGTCGGCGGCGCGGTCGGCAACCTMGTCGACCGGCTGGTACGCGCCCCCGGCCCACTACGCGGCCACGTCGTCGACTGGATCCACCTGCACCACTGGCCGATCTTCAACGTCGCCGACTCGTCGATCGTCGTCGGAGCCGTCCTCGCCGTGGTGATCTCCGCGCTCGGCATCGGCCTCGACGGCTCGCGCCTGGCCCGGCAGGGCCCGGCGGCGGACGCGGACGGTGGCACGGCGGGCGAGCCCGAGACGGACAGACCGTCCGAGCCGGCGGGCCGGGAATGACGGCGGTGCGGGCCGGCGAGCGGCGGTCCCTGCCGGTTCCGGACGGGCTCGACGGCCTGCGCCTGGACGCGGCGCTCGCGCGGATGTTCGGCCTGTCGCGGACGGTGGCCGCGGCGCTGGTCGCCGACGGGCAGGTCAGCGTCGACGGCCAGATGCCCGGCCGGTCGGACCGGGTCCGCGGCGGCGCCTGGTTGGAGGTCGAGCTGCCGCCCCCGCCGGGCCCGGCCGTCGAGGCCGCGCCGACGCCGGTCGAGGGCCTGACGGTCCTGCATGACGACGACGACATCATCGTGATCGACAAGCCGGTCGGCGTCGCCGCCCACCCGGCGCCCGGATACACCGGCCCGACCGTGATCGGGGCGCTGGCCGCCGCCGGCTACCGGGTCTCCACCTCCGGTGCCTCCGAGCGCCAAGGGGTCGTGCACCGCCTCGACGTCGGCACGACCGGGGTCATGGTCGTCGCGAAGAGCGAGCTGGCCTACACGGCGCTCAAGCGGGCGTTCCGCGAGCGGACCGTCGACAAGCGCTACCGCGCGGTGGTCCAGGGCCACCCCGACCCGCTGCGCGGCACGATCGACGCCCCGATCGACCGGCACCCCCGCAAGCCCGGGCTGTTCGCCGTCGTCGCGGACGGCAAGCCAAGCGTCACCCACTACGACACCGACGAGGCGTTTCGGGCGGCGTCGCTGCTGATCATTCGGCTCGAGACCGGGCGAACCCACCAGATCCGGGTGCATCTCTCCGCGTTGCGCCACCCGTGCGTCGGCGACCTGGCCTACGGCGCCGACCCGACGCTCGCCGAGAAGCTCGGCCTGCGCCGGCAGTGGCTGCACGCCTTCGAGCTCTCGTTCGAGCACCCGGCGGACGGGCGGCCGGTCACGTTCACCAGTCCCGACCCGCCGGATCTCGCCGAGGCGCTGGAGCGGCTCCGGGCGATGTCGTGAGCCTGCGCCCGCCGCCGGTGCGCGCCAGCGGCTCCGGGGGCAAGGACCGCCAGGTGGGGCACGAACGAGGAGCATTTCCGCGCACCATCTGGTCTTCCGGGGCCCGTTCGGCGCGGAGCGCGGCCGACGCGGTCACGCACCGGGCCACCGCGGCGGTGGTGGAGGTCGCGACCGCCAGCGGCGCCGAGATCGCGAAGGCGGCGGATCGGGCCGGCCCGATGCTCGACCGACTGGACGACGCGCTGGTGCCCAGGACCGGCCAGGTGCTGGAGGCCGCGGTCGGCGCCGCCGCGGCGACGAGCAGGACGGTCACGGCCGGGCTGCTGCGTCTCGCGCTGCGCACCCGGCTGCTGCCCGGTCCGCCCCGCCCCCGGCGGGCGGACCACGGGTCCGGCTCGTTTCCCGCCGACGCGGCGGACGCCGAGGGGGCGGACACGGCGGACGGGCCGTCGGTCGGCCGGGCGTTACTCGAGCGCGGTGCCCGGATCGCCGTCCTCGGCCTCGTCGCGATGATCGTGTTGAGCGCCGCCGCCGCCCTGCTGCCCGGGATCGACGGCCAGCCCCGCAGCACGGGCGGGGCCGAGCCGGCGAGCCCACCGGCGGGAAACACGCCTGGCGGTCAGGCGAGCACCGCCGTCGTGCCCAGCGTGACGATCGGGCCGCCGGCAGGCGAGTCGACGGCGGACTACATCGGCGGCGCGGACCAGTCCCTCGCGTCGCTCGCCAGGGCCGCGCCGGCGGCGGACCTGCTGGCAGTGGTGAGCCTGACCGGCTACCGGAACCCGGACGGCCTGCAGGCGCTGCTGGCCACCTACCGGGTGACGCAGGTCTTCTTCGCGATCCCCGGGTCGGGCGCGGTACACCAGGCGGCGGTGCGCACCCCGGTGGACGACGTGCTGACGGCGTTCGCCGCGCAGGCCGCCGAGTCGTCCAGGCGAGCGACGACGGCCACCGACCCGGGGGCGCGGGAGAGCGCTCGGGCGGAGGCGGAGGCGCTGCGGGGTGGCCGGAGCTGCTCCTGCCTGTTCGCCGCCGTCGTGCGGGCGTCGGCCGCCCGGCTGCTCGCGCTGCGCCAGGACCCGTCGGTCCGCGTCATCGACGCCGCCCCACCGGCCACCCTGGAAAACACCGCCCGTTTCGTCCCCGTGAGCCCTGACCGACCGTAAGCCCCGCCCCTGACCGACGTGACGAGCCGCCGTCACGGCCATGCCGGGAACTCGTTCGCCGGGGGCGCGCCGGGCGGGTTGTGGCTCGGGGTGAGGTCAGGAGCTGACGGCGCCTCGGGCGGCGCGGCGGGCACGGCGGGCGGCGCCCAGTGGGAGCAGGCCAGCGGCGAGAAGCGTCAAGGCCAAAGATGCATACACGCACGCGGTCGGGCCCACGGCGCCGGCGACCAACAGCACCGCGGCGAGGACCAGCAGCACACCGCTAAGAATGATCACCTCGACCACCTCCGTCGTTCACCATTGTCGCCGCGGGTGACGCCCTGGCGGGCACGACACGGACGACCACGGCAGTGCGCGCGGGACTTCCCCGGCCCGCGCKCCGAAAGCTCGCGCGCCGGAAAGCGCGCGGGCGGCGACGGAGCTCCGCGCGGGCCGGCGGCGCGGCGGTCCACCACCAGTAGGCGGACGCGACCGTCCACCGGCCTGGCGACGGCGGACCCTCGGGCGGGTCAGAACTCCTGGATGCCGCCAGCGCGCGGGTCGCGCTCCCCGTGGTTGACGCCGTTCTGGCCACCCATGGCGGGCGGCCCCGGCTGGTAGGCACCTGCCGGAACCCCTACGGCCGCGGGCTGAGGCTGCTGGGGCTGCTGCTGACCGCCGCCCTGGGTGCCCGGGTTCAGGCCTGGACGGGCTGGGCCACCAGGGCCTACGGCCGGCTGGGTCGGCATGCCGTCGAGGTCGCGCAGCTGCATCTCCAGGTAGGCGCGCAGGCGCGTGCGGTACTCACGCTCGAACGCGCGCAGCTGCTCGACCTGGCCCTCGAGGCGGCGCTTGTCCTCCTCCAGGCCACCGAGCTGCTCGGCCACGTGCGCCCGCGCCTCGGCGAGGATGCGGTCGGCGTCCGAACGCGCCTCGCGGCGAGCCCGCTCCGACTCGGCGCGCGCCTCACGCAACGCCTCGTCCGCGGTCCGCTGGGCGAGCACCAGCGTGCGAGCCACCCGCTGCTCGATCTCGGCGTCGAGCTGGGCGCCGGCATTGGCGGGCGCGGGCACGCCGCCGCCACGCTGGCCGACGGCCGGCATGACCTGGGTGGCCCCGCCGGGGATCGGCACCGGCGAGGTGGACGGGCCTCGGGCGGCCGCCGCCTGTGCCTGGGCCTGGGCCTGCTGGGCCGCCGCCTGGGCCTGGGCGGCGGCCCGGCGCGCGTCGTCGAGCTGCCGGCGCAGCTGCTGGTTCTCCTCGAGAAGCTGGGGGGGCACCCCGGGGCCGCCGCCACCGGTGCGACGCGCCTCGTCGAGCTGGCGGCGGGTGTCGGCGTTCTCGTCGAGCAGACGAGTCAGCTCGGCCTCGACCTCGTCGAGGAAGGTGTCGACTTCGTCCTCGTTGTAACCGGTCCGGAACCTGGTCGGGCTGAAGACCTTGTTCTGCACATCCTGTGGTGTCAGCGCCACGTCGCCTCCTCTTGCGGCATCGCCGCTCCCCGAAGAGAGGGCGGTCTACGGGCAGTCTCCCGCGCTCGTGTCAGCGGCGTGCACACGACCCCGTCACAACCTCGTCGCATAGTTCTGCAACACCACGATCACGATGAACAACAGCAGGAAACCGAGGTCGAAGGCCACAGCCCCCACGCGCAGCGGCGGGATGAAGCGCCGAAGCAATCGTAACGGCGGGTCCGTGGCCGTATACACGACCTCGCAGAGCACCACCCACGGGCCGGTGGGCCGGAACGAGCGGCTCACCGACTGCAGCAGGTCGATAACCATCCGCGCTATCAGGAGCAGTAGGTACGCGGTCAGCACCCAGTAGAGCACGGTGCCGAAGATGCTTATGGCTGCCTCTCCCTGCCTTGCGGACGTCGACGGCCGGGCACCGCGACGTCAGGACTGGTTGTAGAAGCCACCTTCGGCGATACGACGCTTGTCGCTCTCGGTGACCTCGACGTTCGAGGGGGTCAGGAGGAAGACCTTGTTGGTCACCCTCTCGATCCTCCCGTGCAGACCGAAGATCAGCCCAGCGGCGAAGTCGATCAGCCGCTTGGCCTCGACATCRTCCATCTCGGTGAGGTTCATGATGACGGGCGTGCCGTCCCTGAACTCCTCACCGATCTGACGGGCGTCATTGTAGCTCCGCGGCTGGAGCGTTGTGATCCGGTAGGGGGATGCTTCCTCGACGGCGGCTACCCTCCGCATCGGAACGGCACCAGAGGGGCGCAACGGTTCGACGGAGGAGGAACGTCTGGCCATGGTCGGCGGCTCCTCGCGTGCGTCGATACGCCTCACCGTCCGGTCGAACGGAACGGGCTCGCGCACGTCCCGCCGGTCATCCTGCTGGTCGTCCTGACCGTCGTCATCGTCGTAGTCGTCGAGATATTCGTCGTCCTCCTCGGCCAGACCGAGGTAGACCATCGCCCTGCGACCGAGCCCCATGGCGCGACTCTAAGGGACAGGGCGCCGCTCACCGAACAAAGCGGTGCCGATCCGTAGGTGTGTCGCGCCTTCGGCCACCGCGGCCTCCAGATCGCCCGACATTCCGGCACTCATGACCCATGCCTCCGGGTGATCGCGCGTCAACCGTTCAGACACTTCCCGTAACCGGGCGAACGCCGGCCGTGGATCTTCTCCCCGGGGGGCCACCGCCATCACACCCGCCAGCCGCAGCCCGGCCGCCGCGGCGACAAGATCTGTCAACCGGGCGACATCGCTCGGCGCCACGCCACCTCGTCCGCTGACGCCGCCATCTCCCGATGTGTCCAGGGACACCTGGAGGCAGACGGCGATCATACGGCCCTGGCTCGTCGCCGCCCTCGCCAGGGCCGCCACCAGCTCCGGCCGGTCGACCGACTGCACCCAGTCCGCCCACCGGACGACCGCGTTCGTCTTGTTGCGCTGCAACTGCCCGACGAAGTGCCAAACCGGTCCATGCAACCCATCCGGTGCACCCGGCTCATCCGGCGAGGCCGTTCCGCCCAGCCGGGACAGTACCTGGGCGACCTTCGGGGCGGCCTCCTGCTCGCGGTTCTCGGCGAAATGGGCGACGCCCAGCGCACGCAGCGCCAGCACGTCGTCGGCGGGCCAGGTCTTGCTGACGGCGACGAGCGTGAGCCCGGCCGGGTCACGGCCGGCGGCGCGCGCCGCCGCGTCGATCCGCTCCCGGACGTCGCGCAGGTTCGCCCGCAGCCGCGCGAGGCGCGCCGCGCCGACCCCCCACCGGGCCGCCAGCTCGTCGGCCTCGCCCGCCGCGAGGTCGGGAGGAGCGCCGCCGGCCGGCGCCCCCGGATCACCGGGACTCAAAGCCAGACAACCCCGGCGAAACGGCCCGTACGCCCCTGGTCCCGACGGTGCGAGAACAGGGTGGGGTCCTCCATCGTGCAGCGGTCGGAGACCTCGACGTCGGTGACCCCGACGGCACGCAGCTGGGCGGCGACGCCCGCGCGCAGGTCGAGTGCCGGGGTGCCGGCCCTGGTGACGCTGGCCGTGCCGGGGACCAGTGCGGCGACCTCGTCGCGCATCGACGCKGGCACCTCGTAGCAGCGCCCGCACACCGACGGGCCGATGACGGCGCGCAGCTCGCCCGGCTCGGCGCCGAGCTCCCCGAGCGCCGCCACCGCCGCGGGCACGACGCCGGCGGCGAGCCCGACCCGCCCGGCGTGTGCGACGCCGACGGCTCCTGGGCTGGTGAACACGACCGGGACGCAGTCCGCGACCAGCACGGCGAGCCCACATCCCGGCGCGGCGGTGACCATGGCGTCGGCCTCCGGCGGCCGCGGCCAGCCGGCCGCCTCACCGGAACCACCCGGCAGGTCCCCGACCGGGGCGTCACCCGGCGGGCCGTCGGGTGACCAGCCGTACCGCGACGCGTCCCGGTACGTGATGACGCTGGCGCCGTGGACCTGGCGCATGAAACGGACCGGCACGCCGGTGGTCTCCACGAGCCGCTGCCGGTTGGCTCCCACGGCGGCCGGGTCGTCGCCGACCTTGCCGCCGAGGTTCAGCGAGCTGTACGGGCCGGTGGAGACGCCGCCGGCCCGGTCGGTGAACAGCAGTGGCACGGCTACTTGAGGAAGTCGGGGACGTCCAGCTCGTCCTCGTCGTCGGCGATCGGCCGGACCGGGCGCCGGGGCGGCGGGTAGCTCGGCCGCGCCCCCTGGCGGGGGCCCGCCGGGTCGGCGCCGTAGCCGCCCCCGGGACCAGCCGGCAGCCCCTGGCCCTCACTGGGGACGTGCTGCGCGGCGTAGCGGGCCGGCGGCTCGTCCAGGTCCGGCTGGGGCTCCAGCGGCTCGGGGATGTACTGCGGCGGCGCGGGCTGCGGCGCCGCCGGCGGCGGGCCCACCGGCGGCGCGTAGCTCGGGGCCGCCGGCCGGGACGCCGGCGGCGGCGGGACCACCGGCGGGATCGCCGGCAGCGCGCCCGCGACCGCCGGCGCCGCGGCGACCGCCGGCGGCACGGGGCGGGAGCGCGGCTGCGTGATGCCCTTCGCGCGCCGGTCGGGCACCGTGTCGAAGCCGGCGGCGATGACGGTGACCCGCACCTCGTCGCCGAGCGCGTCGTCGATCACGGCACCGAAGATGATGTTCGCCTCGGGGTGGGCGGCGTCGGCGACCAGCTCGGCGGCGGCGTTGATCTCGAACAGGCCGAGGTCGGACCCGCCGGAGATGTTGAGCAGCACGCCCTGCGCGCCGTCCATGCTGGCCTCGAGCAGCGGCGAGGCGATCGCCTGCTCGGCGGCGACGGTGGCCCGGTCGTCGCCGCGGGCGCGGYCGATGCCCATGAGCGCGCTGCCCGCGTGCGACATGACCGTCTTGACGTCGGCGAAGTCGAGGTTGATCAGGCCGGGCGTGGTGATCAGGTCGGTGATGCCCTGGACACCGGAGAGCAGGACCTGGTCGGCGCTGCGGAACGCGTCGAGCACGCTGATGTCGCGGTCGGTCATCGCCAGCAGCCGGTCGTTCGGGATGACGATGAGGGTGTCGACCTCGTTGCGCAGCGTGTCGATACCGGCGTCGGCCTGGTTCGCCCGGCGGCGGCCCTCGAAGGTGAACGGCCGGGTGACCACACCGATGGTGAGCGCGCCCAGCGAGCGGGCGACGTTGGCCACGACCGGCGCCCCGCCGGTGCCGGTGCCACCGCCCTCACCCGCCGTGACGAAGACCATGTCGGCCCCCTTGAGGACCTCCTCGATCTCCTCCCGGTGGTCCTCAGCCGCCTGCCGGCCGACCTCGGGGTCCGCGCCAGCGCCAAGGCCGCGGGTCAGCTCGCGGCCGACGTCCAGCTTCACGTCGGCGTCGCTCATCAGCAGCGCCTGCGCGTCGGTGTTGATGGCGATGAACTCGACGCCCTTGAGACCGACCTCGATCATGCGGTTCACGGCGTTGACGCCGCCACCGCCAATGCCGACAACCTTGATGACCGCTAGGTAGTTCTGCGGGGCAGCCATTGCGGGGTCGGTCCTCCAGCGGCGTCGGTGGGGCGGACAAAACCCGGCTCGCGCGGCATGACCGTGGGGACGGCGCCACCGGGACGAGACCGGAGAACTAGCCGCCGAGCTCCAACCTTCACCGTCCACTAGACGGTTAGAGTTATGTCAACTTGCGACTGTGGTTGGACAGTAGGCATGGCGTCCGCATGGGTCAAGGAACCTCCCGGCGCGTCAAGCGATGGAATTCGCCGTCCCGTTCGTCACACCCTCCACCGGCATAGCCGCCTCCCGCCTCGCCTCCCCACCCGTCCGCTTCCTCCCCCCTCACCAGCCTGGTGGCGGGAGTCCGGCGAGGTGTCCTTACCAGCCCTGGGCCGGGGGCCCATTCGGACCGGCCGCGGGTCCCGCCGGCGCATGCCAGGCCTTGCTCAGCCACACGGTGGGGGAGGATGGCGGCCGTGAGTTCGCGCGTGCACTTCCTTGGCATCGGCGGCTCGGGCCTCGCCCCGCTGGCCCGGATCGCGTTGGCCCGTGGCCACCTCGTCTCCGGCAGCGACCAGGAGCCCTCGGCCCGGGTCGAGGCGCTGCGGGCCCTGGGCGCCCGGGTGCGCACCGGCGCCGCGCCCGGCCCGGCGGCACTGGCCGCCGAGCTCGCCGGCGTGGACGTCGTCGTGGCCTCCAGCGCCCTGGGCGACGACCATCCGGAGGTCGCGGCCGCACGGGCCGCCGGCGTGCCGGTGCGCCGCCGCTCCGACTGGCTGCCCGAACTGACCGCCGGCTACCAGCTCGTCGCCGTCGCCGGCTCGCACGGCAAGACCACGACCTCGGCGATGCTCACCCTCGCGCTGCGCGCCGCGGGCGCCGACCCCACGGCGGTGATCGGCGCCGAGGTGCCGCAGCTCGGCGGCGGCGGCGCGCTGGTCGGTTCCGGCGAGCTGTTCGTGCTGGAGGCCGACGAGTACGGCGGCGCGTTCGGCGGACTGGACCCGGCGCTCGCCGTGGTCACGAACGTCGAGTGGGAGCACCCGGACCTGTTTCCCGACGAGGCGGCGGTGCGGGCGGTGTTCACCGCCTTCGCCGCCCGGATCCGTCCAGGCGGCGTGCTGGTGGCCTGCGGCGACGACCCAGGGGTGGCCGCCGTGCTCTCCACCCTCGCCGAACAGCCGGGCGGCGGGCCACGCGTCGTGCGCTACGGCCTCGGCGACGGCCTCACCTGGCGCGCGGCGGACGTCACGACCGTCGATGGCACCACCGGTGGGTCGGCGGGCAGCCAGGAGCTGAGCGGGATCCCCGGGGACGCACCGGCCGTCGTGACGCGGGCCACCGTGCTGCGCGACGGGGAGCCGGTCGGCACGCTGCGCCTGGCGTTGCCGGGCCGGCACAYGGTCCTCAACGCGCTCGCGGTGCTCGCCGTCACCAGCGAGCTCGGAATGCCCGTCGAGGCGGCGCTGTCGGCGCTGGCCGGCTACACCGGCGCCGCCCGGCGCTTCCAGCACGTCGGCTCCGCCGACCTGGTGAGCRCCGGCGGCTCGGTAGAGGTGATCGACGACTACGCCCACCACCCGACCGAGATCCGCGTGACGCTCGCCGCCGCCCGGCAGAAGGCCGCCGGCCGGGAGGTCTGGGCGGTCATCCAGCCGCACACCTACAGCCGGCTCGCGGCGCTGCTGGACGACTTCGCCGTCTCCTTCGGCGACGCCGACCGGCTCTACGTCACCGACATCTACGCCGCCAGGGAGCACGACGACCTCGGCCTGCACGCCACGGACCTCGCCAAGCGGGTGCGCTCCCCCGCCGAGACGAGCTACGTCGGCTGGGGCGAGCTGCCCGAACGCCTCGCCGCCGACCTGCCCGGCCATGACGTCCTGCTCCTGACCCTCGGCGCCGGCACGATCACCGAGCTGGGCCCCCGCCTGCTGGCCCTCGTCACCGCCGCGACCTGAAGTGCGGCGGACCAGCGCCTCTATAGGGACGTCCAGGTAACACACCTACACACCGGACCGTCGGAGCGTGTTGCCTGGACGTCGTCATAGAGGCGTCCAGGTGACACGGTTTGCGTGTCGCGCCGGTCAGTGGGCGGCGTGGCGGCCGCCGCCGCGGCGGCGGGACGCGGCGGCCTCGTGGATCATCGCGACGATCGTCCGCGCCGCCTCGGGGTGGCCCATGCCGGCGCAGGCGGCGCTCATCTTCGCCAGCCGCTCCGGCACCGTGACCACCGGCAGCACCTCGCGCGCGATCCAGTCGGGCGTCAGCTGCGCGTCGTCGACGAGCAGGCCGCCACCGGCCTCGACGGTCGGCAGCGCGTTGCGCCGCTGCTCGCCGTTGCCGAACGGCAGCGGCACGTAGACGGCCGGCAGGCCCACCGCGGCGAGCTCCGCGCAGGTCATCGCCCCGGACCGGCTCAGCACCAGGTCCGCGGCGGCGTAGGCCGACGGGATGTGGTCCAGGTAGGGCACCAGCACGTAGGGGGCGGGCAGGCCCGACGGCAGCGCCGCCGCCACCTCGTCGAAGTTCTTCGGGCCGGTGGCGTGCAGCACCTGCACCCCGGACTGGGTGAGCGCCCGGGCGGCCCCCGTCATCGCCTGGTTGAGCGAGCGGGCGCCCTGCGAGCCACCGAACACGAGCAGGGTGGGGCGGTACGGGTCGAGCCGGTAGCGGGCCCTGGCGGCGCGCACGGCGGCCGGCGACCGGTCGAGGGTGAGGATCTCCTCGCGCAGCGGGATGCCTGTGAGCCGCGCGCCCCGCAGCGTCGTTCCCGGGTAGGAGATGGCGACGTACGGCGTCAGCCGCGCGCCGAGCCGGTTGGCGACCCCGGGCAGCGGGTTGGCCTCGTGGACGACGATCGGGACCCCGTGGCGGCGGGCCGCCAGGTAGGCGGGCACGGAGACGTAGCCCCCGAAACCGACGACGACGTCCGCCCGGGTCTCGGCGAGCACCTCGGCCGCCCGGGAGATGGCGCCCGCGAGCCGGCCGGGAACGGTAAGCAGTTGCGTCGACGGGCGCCGGGGCAGGGGGACCTTCGGAACGGTCGCCAGCTCGTAGCCGCGCGCGGGCACGACCCGCGCCTCCATGCCCGTCTCGGTGCCGAGCAGGGTCAGCCGGATCCGCGGGTCCGCCGCGCGCAGCGCGTCGGCGACCGCCAGCGCGGGTTCGACATGGCCGGCCGTACCGCCGCCGGCGAGCAGCACACTTTTCAGCATCGGCTCTCACGATGGCACACCGACCGGCCACCCGGAGCGGCCGGCCCGCGATGCCCGTCTGCTCCCCGCGTACCCGGCCTGGCGGCTCTGGCCCGTTTCCCTGCTTGCCCGCCGGGGCTCGCCGGGTCGCCTCCGCGTCCGCTCAGCCAGCGGCGGGGGGACCAGTGGGATCCGGACGCTGAGGGCGCCGGTAGGGCCCCGGCTCGGCGGGCCCACGCCGAGTGCCTCCCCCGCCGGAACCGGCACCGCCAGCGGAACCGGAAGGACCGGATCGGCCGGAGGAACCAGCACGGCCGGCGTCGTCCGCACCCGCGCGGGTGCGCGGCGCGCGACGGGTCGCGGAGCCGGCCGACCTGGCGGGGCTGGCGCCCTGGCGCGGGCGGCGGCCCGCGCCTGCCGGGTTGGCGGCCCGGGTGTCTTCCGTGGCCCGGGCCGCGCCCTCCTGGCCGGCGCGGGCGGGACGGGCATTGCCGCGGGTGCCGCGGGTGTCGGCGGTCGCCGCGCGGTCCGCGGGGCGAGACCGGCCCGGGCCACGGCGTCCTTGGCGGCCCTGCCGGGCGCGGCGGGCCTCCCGGCGCTCCTGGGCGCGCTCGGCCAGCAGCCGGGCCGCGGCCGGCTCCGACCGGGCGAACGCGAGCAGCATGCCGATCGAGAGCATGGTCGGCACCAGGGACGAGCCGCCGAACGACACCAGCGGCAGCGGGATGCCGGTGATCGGCAGCAGGCCGACGACCGCGCCCATGTTCACCACGGCCTGGGTGAGGATCCAGCCCGTCGACCCGGCGGCGGCCAGCCGCACGAACTGGTTGTCGGTGCGGTGCGCCACCCGCAGCCCGGCATAGCCGAAGACGCCGAACAGCAGGACCACGAGCAGGCAGCCGAGCAGGCCCAGCTCCTCGCCGATGATCGCGAGGATGAAGTCGGTGTACGAGGCCGGCAGCAGGTCGGGCCATTTCTCCCGGGACGCTCCCAGGCCCTCGCCCCACCAGCCGCCCGAGGACAGCGCGTAGATCCCGTGAACGGCCTGCCAGCCGCTGCCCTGGGCGTTTTCGAACGGGTCCCGGTAGGACAACAACCGTTCCAGCCGGTACGGCTCGATCACCGCCAGGATCGTGCCGATCACCCCGATCACCCCGAGCAGGCCGCCGTAGACCCGGCCGGGCGTGCCCACCACCCACAGCACGACGAAGAGCACCGAGAACACCACGATCGTCGTGCCCATGTCGGGCTGCAACATGATCAGGCCACCGACCAGCACCGTCATCGGCACGATCGGGATGATCAGGTGCTTCCAGTCGCCGAGCAGCCGGTGCTTCCTGGTCAGCAGGTCGGCCGACCAGAGCACCAGCGCGAGCTTGGCCAGCTCGCTCGGTTGCAGGGTGAGCGAGCCGACGCCGACCCAGCGCTGGGCGCCGTTGGACGACACCCCCAGCGGCGAGAGCACCGCCAGGAGCAGCAACAGGGCGACCCCCATGAGCGGGTAGGCGACCCGGCGGAACACCCGCAGAGGCATCCGGCTCGCGGCGAGCAGCACCGGCAGACCGATGCCCATCCAGGTCGCCTGCCGAACGAAGATCGTGTAGGACGAGCCGAAGGCCTCGAACGACCGCACGTTCGACGCCGAGAGCACCATGACCAGGCCGAGCAGCAGCAGCAGCCCGGCCGACGAACCAAGCAGGTAGTAGGAGGCCAGCGGGCGCTCCAGCAGCGGCAGCTTCGCCAGCGCCGCGCCCTGAGCCTCGAGGTCCGGCACCGGGCGCAGCAGGGCACGCCGCTGACCGGGCCGCACGGCGGCCGGCTGGCGCCGCCGTGGCTCCCGGCCGGTCTCGTCCTCGGCCGGGCGGGCCGGGCGGGCCGCGCCGGCGGCCTCGTCGTCCTGGGGTTTCGTCCCGGGGCGGATCCCGGGACGGCGCACGGCCGGCGCCATCGCGTCGCGCAGGTTCGTCGCCCGTCTGCCCGAGCCGGCCGGCGGTGTGGCCCCGCGGCCCGCGGGCACCCCTCGAGCCACGGTGGGCACGGCGGGCGACGGGCGTCCCTCACGCGCCGTGCCCGGCCTGCCCTCCCCCGGTGGTCTGCCGCGCGAGCCCGTGCGCGGGTCCCGGGCGGGTCCCTGCTGGTCGCGCCGCTCCGGGCGCGCCCGACCGCCGGGCGGATCCTCGTCGCCGGCCGCGGCGCGCGGGCGCGCGGACGCCCCGGCGCGCGGGCCACCGGCCCGGGGGGCGGCGGCCGATCTGGCACGGGCACGCTGGCCGGATGCCGAACCGGAGCCGGAGCCGGCACCGCCGGACCCGGCACCGCCGGACCCAGCACCCGGCCTGGAGCTCGGCGCCTCGCGCACGCTGCCGCCAGCCTCCTCGACTCTGTCGCTCCAGGGAGTGGCCCCCGGCCCTAGCTGTCCGGGGTAACGGTCCCCCGGATCGTCCGACGACGGGCCGCCGCGGCGAACAGGTCGCCACGTTCGGCATAGTCGCGGAACATGTCCATCGAGGCGGCGGCGGGCGCGAGCAGGACAGTGTCGCCCGTCCTGGCCAGACGCGCCGCGACCTCCACCGCATCGTCCATGCCCGTGGCCCTTTCTACGGGGACATCGGGGGCGTGTCGGGCGAGAGCCGTCGCGATCTCGTCCGCGCAGCGCCCGATCAGGACCACGGCGCGCAGCCGGTCACGGGCCAGCAGCACCAGCTCGTCGAACTCGAGGCCCTTGTTGAGACCGCCCGCGATCCACACCACCAACGGATAGGCGGTCAGCGACGCGGCCGCGGCGTGCGGGTTGGTGGCCTTGCTGTCGTCGACGTAGCGGACGCCGTCCGCGGTGACGACGTGGGCGTCGCGGTGTGCCCCCGGCCGGTAGCCGGCCAGCGCCGAGGCGATCGCGGCGGGCTCGACGCCGTCCGCGCGAGCGAGCGCGGCGGCGGCGAGCGCGTTGGCCACCAGGTGGCGGCCCGGCCCGGCACCACCGGGCGCCGGCGCGGCGGCACCCGGACCGGCGCCGGGGCCAGGACCGGGGCCGGTGAGCAGGTCGGCGACGGCGGCGAGCACCCCGCCGCCGAACGCGCGGTCGACGAGCTGGCCGTCGATGACCGTGACGTCGGCGCTGGCCGGGTCGAGCCCGAAGGTGACCCGCCGCCCGGGCGCGCGGGCGAGCAGCGCCGAGCTGACCGGGTCGTCGGCGTTGCCGACGGCGATCGTGGCCGGGTGCATCCAGATCCGCGCCTTGTCGGCGGCGTAGCCGTCGGCGCCGCCATGCCAGTCGAGATGGTCGGGCGCGACGTTGAGGATCGTGGCCGCGACCGGCGCCGCCGTGTCGGTGTAGTGCAGCTGGAAGCTGGACAGTTCCACCGCGAGGGTGTCGTAGGGCGGCTCGGCGAGCGCGGCGGTGACGAGTGGGGTGCCGATGTTGCCTGCTGTGGCGGACCGCCGGCCGGCGGCGGCGAGGATCGCGCCGAGCATCTCCGTCGTCGTCGTCTTGCCGTTGGTGCCGGTGATCGCGAGCCAGCGGGCGTCCGGCCGCATCCGCCAGCCCAGCTCGATCTCGCCCCAGATCGGGACCCCGGCGGCGCGCGCCGCGGCCAGCAGCGGGGTACCCGGCGGGACGCCGGGCGAGGTGACGACGAGCCGTGCCGCGCCGGGGCCGGGAGGCAGGCCACCGAGGGTGACCTCGGCGCCGGCGGCGCGCAGCTCGGCGGCGGCCGCGCGGGGCCGCTCCCCGTCGACGGCGTCGACGACGTGAACCCGGGCACCGAGACCGAGCAGGGCGCGCGCCGCCGCGGCGCCGGACACGCCGGCACCGACGACCATCACCGGCGCGCCCTTCAGCTCGTCGACCGCCGGCCCGCCAGCGGCGGACTGGCGGTCGCCACGGTGGCGGTCGGCGGGCCGGCCGCCACCCGTTCCGGCGCCCGGGGAGGTCACGGGTTACCGCCGTTGGAGAGGAACTCGGCGTAGAACAGCCCGAGCCCGAACGCGACCGCGAGCCCGGAGACGATCCAGAACCGGATGATCACAGTCGTCTCCGGCCAGTCGGCGAGCTCGAAGTGGTGGTGGATCGGCGCCATGTTGAACACGCGTTTCCTGGTCAGCTTGAAGCCCGCGACCTGGACGATGACCGACACCGTCTCGATGACGAACAGCCCGCCGAGGACGAACAGCAGCAGCTCGGTGCGGCTGACGATGGCAATGCTGGCGAAGGCGCCGCCGAGGGCGAGCGAGCCCGTGTCCCCCATGAAGATCTTCGCCGGGCTGGCGTTCCACCACAGGAAGCCGAAGCAGGAGCCCATCGCCGACGCCGCGACCAGCGCGACGTCGAGCGGGTCGCGCACGAGGTAGCAGCCGGCCTCCAGGTTGCCGGGCTCGCACAGGTTGCCGAACTGCCAGAACGAGATCACCACGTAGGCGCCGAACACCATCGCCGACGTGCCGGCCGCGAGCCCGTCGAGGCCGTCGGTCAGGTTCACCGCGTTCGACGTCGCCGCGATGATCATCCAGGCGAGCAGCGGGAAGCCGATGATGCCGATGGAGATGTCGGTGTCCCGCACGACGGAGATGAACGTGGAGCCGGGCAGCAGCCCGTCCGCGTTCTTGAACCGCACGGCCAGCAGGCCGAACGCGAGCGCCACGGCGGCCTGGCCGGCGAACTTCGTCCGGGCGGTGAGGCCGAGGCTGCGCTGCTTGCGGATCTTGATGTAGTCGTCGAGGAAGCCGACGCCGCCGAGCCCCGTCATCACCATCAGTACGAGCAGGCCGGACGCGGTGAACCCCGCGCCGGTGGCCAGGTGCGCGATGAAGTAACCGATCAGCGTCGCGGTGACGATGACGGTGCCGCCCATGGTCGGCGTGCCGCGCTTCTTCAGGTGGGTGGACGGGCCGTCCTCGCGGATCTCCTGGCCGTAGCCCTGACGGCGGAAGAGTCTGATCACCCACGGCGTGCCGAGCAGTGACACCACCAACGCGACCGAGGCCGCGACAAGAACTCCCCTCACCCGTGGCCGCCCCGGTCGGCGGCCCTCAGGGCTGCCAGCGCGCCCTCTGGCCCGCGGGCCCAGCTAAACACCCTTTCCCACGTCCCCTCGATCACGGCGTCTCTCGCGCCGTCTGTGCCGTCCCGTCGCCCCCGTGAGCCCGGTCGACGCTGTCTGACCGGTCGACGCTGTATGTCCGACCTGCCTCTCGGGGCCGGACTCCGTTGGACGTCCGGACGCCTTGGAAGATCCGGTCGTTGCCGTGGACGCGCCACCGCGCCGCCCGTTCACCGGTCGCCGCCCCCGTCGCCGCGGGGCTCGGCGAGCGCCCGCGCGAGCTTCTCCAGCCCGTAGGACCGGCTGGCCTTGACCAGCACGACGTCGCCGGCGCCGAGGCCGGCGGCGGCGAGCCAGTCGGCCGCCGCGGCGACGCCATCGACCCAGTCGGTCCGCGCCCCGGCTGCCGCGGCGGCTGCGGCCAGCGGGCGGGCCCCCTCGGCGACGGCCAGTACCCGGTCGACCCCGAGCCCGGCCACGAACCGGCCGAGCTCGGCGTGCTCGGCGTCGGCGGCCGCGCCGAGCTCGGCCATCGGGCCGAGCACCGCCCACGTCCGCCGCCGCGAGGCGGYCGGTTCGGCCGAGGCGCCGCCGAGGTCGACCAGCGCGCGCAGCGCGGCGCGCATCGACTCCGGGTTGGCGTTGTAGGCGTCGTTGACGACCACGAGCCCCGACGGGGCCGTCGTCACCTCCATGCGCCAGCGGCTGCGCGGCCGGGCGGCGGCGAGCGCCTCGGCCGCGGCGGCGGGCGTCATCCCGACGGCGCCGGCGGCCGCCGCCGCCGCCAGGGCGTTGCTCACCTGGTGGGCGCCGACCAGCCCGAGCGTCACCCGGTGGCGCTCGCCGCCGGCGAGCAGGTCGAACGACGCCCGGCCGGCGCGGTCGATCTCGACGCGCTCGGCGCGCACGTCGGCGCCGGCGGCTCGGCCGAACGTCACCACCCGGCCGGCCGCCCTGGGTCGCATCGCGGCGACCAGCGGGTCGTCGGCGTTCAGCACGACCGTGTCGGTGGCGGCCTCGGCGAGCTCGCCCTTGGCCCTGGCGATGCCGGCGCGCCCGTCGGCRTACTCACCGACGTGCGCCGAGCCGACGTTGAGCACCAGCCCGACGTGCGGCCGGGCGACCGCGCAGAGCGCCGCGATGTGGCCGATGCCGCGGGCGCCCATCTCCAGGGCGGCGTACTCGGTCGTCTCCTCGAGGCGCAGCAGCGTCAGCGGCAGCCCGATCTCGTTGTTGAACGAGCCGGGCGGGGCGATCGTCGGGCCGAGCACGCCGAGCAGGTCCGCGAGCAGGTCCTTGGTGGTGGTCTTGCCGGACGAGCCGGTGACGGCGAGCACCGCGGCCTTCGCGAGGTCGCGGACGTGCCCGGCAAGCGTCACCAGCCCCGCCGCCGGGTCGGCCACCAGCACCGCCGGGACGCCGACCGGGCGGGCCGCGAGCACCGCCGACGCCCCGCTGGCGGCCGCGGCGGCGGCGAAGTCGTGCCCGTCGGCTCTGTCCCCCGGCAGCGCGACGAACAGCGCGCCCGGTTCCGCCAGCCGCGAGTCGACGACCACCGAGGTGACGAGTGCGTCCGGCTCGGCGCCACCGTCGAGACGGCCGCCGGTGGCCGCGGCCACCTCGGCGAGCGTCACCGGGATCACCGGCGCACCACCGGTGTCCCCGAGCCCGCGGCGCCTGCCGGACCGGCCCGGCCGTCACCGACCCGGCCGCCGCCAACCGAACCGCCGAGCGTGGCGGCGATCGCCGCGGCGAGCGCCGCACGGTCGTCGAACGGCGTCACCACGCCGTGCTGCTCCTGCCCACGCTCATGGCCCTTCCCCGCGACAACGACCGCGTCGCCGGGGCCGGCCTCGGCGACGGCGGCGGCGATCGCCTCGGCCCGGTCGGGGATGACGGTGACCTTCGCCGCCGTGCCTGCCTGGCCGGCGCCGGCGCTCATCTGGGCGAGGATCTCCGCCGGGTCCTCGGAGCGCGGGTTGTCGTTGGTGAAGAACGCGAGGTCGGCCTGCCGCGCGGCCGCGGCACCCATGAGCGGACGTTTGGCCCGGTCCCGGTCCCCGCCGCAGCCGAGGACGACGATCAGCCGGCCGTCGACCAGCCCGCGAACCGACGTGAGGACGGTCTGCACCGCGTCCGGGGTGTGCGCGTAGTCGACCAGGGCGAGGTAGGACTGCCCGGCCTCCACCCGCTCCATCCGGCCGGGGACGCCGGCGAGCTCGCCGATCCCGGTGGCCGCGGCCTCGGCCGGCACCCCGGCGGTCACCAGCAGCGCGAGCGCGCCGAGGGCGTTGACGACGTTGAACCGCCCGGGCAGCCGGACCTGGACCGGGACCTGGAGCCCGCCGGGCCCGCGGGCGGTGAACGTGCTGCCTCGCTCGCCGACGACCAGGTCGTCCAGCCACCAGTCGGCGGGCGGATCGGGCGCGTACGTGACGGCCCCGGGGATGCGGGCGGCCAGCTCGGGCCCCCAGGGGCCGGTGGCCACGTCGGTGCCGATGACGGCGGCGGCGGACCGCTCCGGCTCGAACAGCTTCGCCTTCGCCTCGAAGTAGTCCCGCATCGTGGGGTGGTAGTCCAGGTGGTCCTGGCTGAGGTTGGTGAACAGTGCGCCCGCGAACCGCAGCCCGTCGACGCGGTGCTGCGCCAGCGCGTGGCTGGACACCTCCATCGTCGCCGCCGTGACCCGCCGCTCGACCATCAACGCGAACAGCGCCTGCAGGTCGGCGGACTCCGGGGTGGTACGCACCGAGTCGAGCCGTTCGTCGCCGACGCGGGTCTCCACGGTGCCGAGCAGCCCGGTGTGATGGCCGGCGGCGCGCAGGCCCGCGTCGATGAGGAACGCCGAGGTGGTCTTGCCGTTCGTCCCGGTGACGCCCAGCAGGGTGAGCTGGCGCGACGGCTGGCCGTAGAGCCAGTCGGCGACCAGGGCCAGGTCCTGGCGCGGGTTGTCCGTCACGACCACCGGCACCGCGAGGGCGCCAGCGAGGATCGCCGCGCCCGCCGGGTCGGTGAGGACCGCGGCGGCACCCGCGGCGACGGCACCCGCGGCGAAGGTGGCCCCGTGCGCGTGGGCACCGGGCAGCGCGGCGTACAGGTCACCGGGACGGACGGCGCGCGAGTCGTGGGTGACACCGCGCAGCACGACGCCGGCGGCGGCGTGAGCCGTGGCGCCGGGCGGGCTGGGCGCGCCGGCCGACGCGAGGCTCCCGAGGCCGGCGAGCAGGCCGTCCAGCTCGGGGAGCGTCCGCGCCGGCGGATGGGCCGGGCGCAGGGCCGGAGGGGTCACGCCGTCGACCTTAGTAGGGCACCTGGCGAGGCCTCACGCCTGCCGTGGGTGTCGCCTCGTGGCCGTGCCGGCCGTCCGTTCATCCGGATGGCGGCGAGCCGCCCGCCGCCGGGTTCGTCCCCTGCCCGCCGGTAGCGTCCGCCGGGGCCGCGCCCGCCGGGGCCACCGCGCCGTCACCGGCCCCGCCGGCCGTTGTCTGGTCGGTGGTCCTCCCATCGGCGGCCGTGCCGGGCTGGGTGAGCGGCAGGTGGGGCGCCGCGGAGCCGGCCGGTGGCACGCCGAGCGTGGCGAGGGTGAAGGTCATCACCTTCTGGAACGCCGGCGCCGCGGTGAGACCGCCGAAGTGCTCCGCCTTCGGGTTGTCCAGGACGACCGCGATCACGACCCGCGGGTTGTCGGCCGGGGCGTAGCCGATGAACGAGGAGACGTAGCTCTGCCCGTTCGGGCCGAAGTAGCAGCCGCAGGACGGGATGATCTGGTTGGCGGTGCCGGTCTTGCCGGCGACCCGGTAGCCGGGCACGGCGGCGGCGGGCGCGGTGCCGTTCGTCGTGATGACCTGCTCGAGCATGTCGGACAGCGTGCGCGCGGTCTGCTCGCTCACGACCCGCACCCCCGGCGCCCGCTGCGTCGGGACCATCGCGCCGCCGCTCGCGCCGATCGCGTCGACCAGCCGCGGCGTCATCCGCACCCCGCCGTTGGCGATCGTCGCGTAGACCGTCGCCATCTGCAGGGCCGTCACACTCATCCCCTGGCCGTAGGCGACGGTGGCCGCCTGCGAGGCCGACCACTTCGTCGACGGGGCCAGCTGACCGCCGCTCTCGCCGGGGAAACCGAGCCCGGTGGGCTGGCCGAGGCCGAAGTCGCGCATGGTCGCCTCCAGCCCCGCGGCGCCGACCTTCTCCGAGATCAGTACGGTGCCGATGTTGCTGGAGTGGGCGAGAACCCCGGCAGCGGTGAGCTGCAGCGTCCCGTGCGTCTCCGAGTCGCCGATCGGCGAGCCGCCGCGGCGGATGCTCGGAGGGACCGTGACCGGGGTCGTCGCGGTGATCAGGCCACTGTCGAGCGCGGCGGCCATCGGGATGACCTTTTCCACGCTGCCGGGCTCGAACGCGAACGCGGTGGATCGGTTGCCGAGCGCGTCGGAATTGGCCGCGCCGACGTTGTTCGGGTCGAAGTCCGGGGAGTCCGCCATCGCCAGGATGTCCCCGGTGTGCGGATCCATGATCACGATGGTTCCAGCGACGGCCTGGTTCTCGCGCACCGCGTCGGCGATCGCCGTCTGCGCCTCCCACTGGATGTCGGTGTCCAGGGTGAGCCGCAGGTCGGAGCCCTCGACGGGGGCCTTCTCACTGCTGTGTGCCGACGGGATCTCCCGCCCGGCCGGGTCGGTCTCCAGGGTGCGGGTGCCGTCCCGGCCGCGCAGGACGTCGTCGTAGGCGAGCTCGATCCCGCCGTTGCCCACCAGCAGGTCGTTGTCGCCGAAACGGGTGTAGCCGATGACGCCCGCCCCCACCGAGTCGTTCGGGTAGACCCGGCGGCGCTCGTCGAGCACGCCGACGCCCTTGAGGTCGAGCTTCTCGACCTTGGCCTTGACGCCAGGGTCGAGGCCCCTGGCGATGTAGACGAACAGCAGCTTGCGGTCGCGGGTGATCCGCTTCTCGATCGTGTCCGCCGGCTGCCCGACGAGGGGGGAGAGCTTGGCGGCGACGGCGGCGGGGTCGGCGATGACGCTGGGGTTGGCGTAGACGGCGCGGGCGTCGACGTCCTGGGCGAGGGTCGCCCCGTGCCGGTCGGTGATCTCGCCGCGGACCGCCGGCAGGGTGATCTCCTGCATCCGCTGCTTCTCCGCCTGGCGGGCGTAGGTGGCGGCGTTGAAGCCCTGCAGCTGGGTCAGCCGGCCTGCGAGCGCCAGCAGCACCACCACCAGCATGACGACGCCGATACGCAGCCTGCGCCGCGAGCTGGCCAGCGCGCGGCGCCGCGAACCACCCGGTGGCCGCCGCCGCGGCCGCTGGCCGCCCGGTCCCCGACGGGCGGCGGCCGCCCTCGCGGCCGCCGCCCGGGCCGCCTGCGGCCGGGCGCGGTCGCTCCTGGTCGGCCGGCCGGCCCGCGCGGAGCCGGTACGCGCCCCCTCCGTCACCAGCCGCAGGCGCGTGCGACCCCCGGGCGGGAGGAGCGTGGAGCTCACCGCCCGGACGTCCCCGCGCCCGCGGCGGCCGTGCCCTGGCCCGGCTGCACGCCCTGCCCCTGCTGACCGTCCTGGCCGGCGGGCTGACCGGCCGCGGCGTCCGCGGCCGGCTGCCCGGGGGCCGGGACGACGTAGAGGATGACACCGCCGTTCGCGTCCCCGCCGCCGGCGACCACGCGGGCGCCCGACGGCAGCGGGGTACCCGCCGGCACGTACCGGGGCAGGCCGCCGGGCATCATCCCGAGGGCCTGCGCCCGCGCGGCGAGCGCGCCCGGCGCGGACAGCCGGTCGGACTTGACGGCGAGCGCCTCCTCCTCGTCGGCGAGCGCCGAGGAGGTGGCCTGCAGCGAGTGCTCCTGGAACGCGTTCTCGCTCAGCGCCGTGTTCAGCAGCAGCAGGCAGACGAGGCCGCTGCCCATGAGCACGAGCAGCAGGATCACGAACGGGGCCCGCGGTGCCCGCTGCGACCGGGCTGCCTTGGCCCGCGCCCGAGCCAGCGCCGTCGGCCCCGGCGCCGGGGCGGCCCGGGACCCGGGCCTCGCGGCCGGCCGCGCCGCCGGTCTGGCGGCGGGGGCGGCCGCCCCCGCGCTCGCGGCCCGCGCCGGCCGGCCGGCCGGCGCGGGGCGCTCGACCGGCTCGGACCGCTCGACCGGCTGGGCCGAGGCGGTCGGCGGGCCGGCGCGGCGGGGCCGCTGCTGGCGGGCTGGTGGCTGGCGGGGTGAACGCGGCGCCGGAGTCGGGGCCGCCGGCTGCGGCGCCAGCGCGGTCGCGCCGGCCGACATCGGCAGCTGCTCGTCGCTCGGCGCGGCGGTCATGGTGTTCCTCCCCTGGATCCTTCTGGCGACGAGGGCGGCCGGAGGCGCGAAGGCGGAAGATTTTCGCGCCTCCTTCGGCCCACTTGGCCTCCCGTTCTGTCGGTGTCGGCCGGCGGGCGGACCCGCTCGGCGGCCCGCAGCCGAGCGGACGCCGCCCGCGGGTTGGCCGTCACCTCCGCCTCGGACGCGGCCTGCGACCCGCGGGTGAGCAGGCGAAAGGTCGGCTCGGCGCCGGCGGGCACCACCGGCAGGTCCGGCGGCGCCTTCGTCGTGATGACCTCGGCCAGCGCCCGCTTGACCATCCGGTCCTCCAGTGAGTGGTAGGCGAGCACGGCGATCCGCCCGCCCACCGCGAGCCGGTCGAGCGAGGCGGGCAGGRCCCGGTCCAGCACCTCCAGCTCGGCGTTGACCTCGATGCGCAGCGCCTGGAACGTGCGCTTGGCCGGGTTCCCGCCGGTCCGCCGCGCCGCCGCCGGGATCGCCGCGCGCACCAGCTCGGCGAGCCGGGCCGAGGTGGTGAACGGGCTCCTGGCCCGCTCGGCCACCACGGCGGCGGCGATCCGCCGGGCGAACGGCTCCTCGCCGTAGCGGCGCAGCACCCGGGCGAGCGACGCCTCGTCGTAGGTGTTGAGGATGTCGGCGGCTGTGCGCGGGCCCGTCGGGTCCATCCGCATGTCCAGCGGGGCGTCCCGCGAGTAGGCGAAGCCGCGGTCGTCGGTGTCCAGTTGCAGTGAGGAGACGCCGAGGTCGAACAGCACCGCCTGCACGGTCCGGATGCCCAGGCCGTCCAGCACGTCCGGCAGCTCGTCGTAGACCGCGTGCGCGAACTCCACCCGCCCGGCGGCGAAGTCGAGCCGGTCGCGGCTGGCGGCCAGCGCCTGCGGGTCACGGTCCAGGCCGACCAGCCGAAGCTCGGGCAGCTCGCGCAGCAATGCCTCGGCGTGCCCGCCGAGGCCGAGGGTGGCGTCGACGGCGACGGCGCCGGGCTGGCCCAACGCCGGGGTGAGCAGCGCGCTGACCCGGTCCAGCAGGACCGGGATGTGGCTGGCCTGCACCGCTCGCCGCCCCTCTCGACTGGGCCCTTCCCGCGCCGGTCCCTCTCGGCCGAAGCGCCAGGCGAACGGGTACTTACGCACGGGCCCGCCCACGTCGGCATCCAGCCGGTGGAGGGCCGGGGCCGGTGGGCACGCGCCGACGGCGGCGCGCCCGCGGGAGGAACGAGCGGACGCGGCGTGCGCCCAGGTCCCGCCCCGCCGGGCCGCCGGGCGCCGGGGAAGTGGCGCCCGGAGGCAGGCGGGGGGAGAACTCGACACGCGACGGCCGTCTGTTCCAGTTGCTGGTGGTTGCGCTTGGTTCCGCTGGCCGTGCGGAGGGCGGGGCCACCCTGTCGGGTCACCGGGCCGGGCCCTCGCCGGCAAGCCTGGCCCGCCGCGGGTTCGAGGCCGCGGGCCGCGGAGAGCGCCCGGAGGTTCCCGGGTACTCCTGGGGCTCGGTGGTACGTGTGGGGCTCGGTGGTACGTGCGTTCCCGGGCGTCGCGTCGCCCTGGAGCGCTAGATGACGCCGGGCAGCACCTCCTCGGACAGCTGCGCGAAGCTCTCCTCCTGCTCGGTCAGGTAGGCCGTCCACCGCTGCGCGTCCCAGATCTCGACCCGGGTGTTCGCGCCGTTGACGACGCAGTCGCGGGTCAGCCCGGCGTACTCGCGCAGTGCCGATGGGATGTTGATCCGGCCCTGCTTGTCGGGGATGTCGTCGCTGGCGGAGGAGAAGAAGACTCGGCTGTAGTCGCGCAACGACTTGGCCGTAACCGGCGCGGTACGCAGCGACTCGCTGATTCTGGAGAACTCGGCCAAGGGGAACACATAAAGACAGCGTTCCTGCCCTTTGGTAATCACGAGTCCTCCTTCCAACTCCTCCCGGAACTTCGCGGGCAGCGTGAGCCGGCCCTTGTCGTCCAGGCGCGGGGAGTGGCTACCGAGAAACACGGCGCCCCTCCTCGCTCACCAGCGCGGGGTCATGCGCCGCGGCCGACGGTCTCCCCACAGATCCCGCTCATCGGTCCCGCAAACAGGCCATCAGTCCGTCGCCGTCCCCCCACTGCGCGCCACTGTACCCCACTATCCCCCACCCAGCACCCCCGCGACACCCCGAAGAGGTGGCTTCCCCCACTGCTCCCACACGGCTGCGAGACGTCGTTCCGTACGCCCGCCGGTTCCCGGGACCACCGACGTCCCGTGCGCCAAGAAGTGCGCCAATTCGGCGTACGTAAAGGCGGCGCAATCCGGTCACGGGCCATCACCGTCGCTGATAGGCCGCACAGGCATCGCCCGGGCTCCGTGATAGGCGAAGGCCGCCTCCGCGGAGCCGCGCGGGACGGCCGGCGAGCCTTGGACACGCCGGCCACGTCGACGGCCGGCGGAACGAGGACCGGAGGAGGCCAACGCACACCGGTGGCGTCCGACCGATGCGCCGACGGCGGGGCGTCGACCCGGGCGGCGAACCCACGATGACGTGCCGGCGACGCGCTGGTGGAACGCTCGCGGGCGGGGGCCGAGACCCGCGAACAGACGGGGATCGAACGGCCGATGCCACTCGGCCCGCACCCGGCGGTCGCGGGCCACTGGCGTCACTACGGCGCATCACGCCGCCGCGTACCGGCGCGCGACCCCCTCCCCCAGGTGGTGGTTTGACGCCCTTGCACGCAAGGATCGCCGGTTGGGATGTCACACTCGGGAATGGAGAGCTCCCGCCGGGGGCCGGACCGATCCGCTGATCCCGGAGGAGGGCCTACGTGGCGACGGAGCCAGGAGTCCTGCACTGGCGTGACCCCGCGGGCGATCTCGGCCAGCTCGCCGATGTCGCCGACCGGATCCAGCATTCGGTGGCCGCGGTGATCGACGGCAAGCCCGAGGCGATCAGGGCGGCGCTCGTCGTGCTGCTGGCCGAGGGCCATCTGCTCATCGAGGACGTGCCCGGCGTCGGCAAGACGATGCTGGCCAAGGCGCTCGCCCGCTCGATCGACGCCCGGGTGCGCCGCATCCAGTTCACCCCCGACCTGCTGCCCGGCGACGTCACCGGCGTGAGCGTCTACAACCAGGGCACCCGCGACTTCGAGTTCCGGCCCGGCCCGGTGTTCGCGAACATCGTCGTCGGCGACGAGATCAACCGGGCCGAGCCGAAGGCCCAGTCCGCGCTGCTGGAGTGCATGGAGGAGCAGCAGGTCACCGTCGACGGGGTCAGCTACCGGCTCGAGTCGCCGTTCATGGTGATCGCCACCCAGAACCCGGTGGAGATGGAGGGCACCCGGCCGTTGCCGGAGGCGCAGCGCGACCGCTTCACCGCCCGGATCTCGATGGGCTACCCGTCACCCGCCGCCGAGTTCGCGATGCTCGACAACCACGGCAACACCGAGCCGCTGGCCGACGTCGTCCCGGTCACCTCCGCCGCCGAGATCGCCAAGATGAGCGCCCTGGTGCGCGGGGTGCACGTCGCCGACGAGGTCCGCCAGTACGTCGTCGAGCTGGTGGGCGCTACCCGCCGCCACCCGGAGATCATGCTCGGTGCCTCCCCGCGCGCGGCGCTGCACCTGATCCGGACAGCCAGGTCCGCCGCCGCGCTCGACCGCCGGTCGTTCGTCCTGCCCGACGACGTGCAGGCGTTGCTGGTGCCCGTGCTCGCCCACCGGCTGCTGCTGCGCCCGGAGCTGGCGATGTCCGGCGACCCGGTCGTCGACATCGCCGCGCGGCTGCTCTCCGACATCGTCGCCCGCACGCCGATCCCCCGTCCCGGCCCGGCCGCCAGGCCGCCGCGACGCGGGCACTGACGGCCACGCGGTGCGCGACCTCGCCGCCGCCCTGCGCGGACTGACCGTCCGCGGCCGTTCGTTCCTGGCCGCGGGCGGCGCCTGCGCCATCTCCGCGCTGGTGCTCGGCGAGCAGGACCTGCTGCGGGTGGCCGTACTTCTCCTGCTGCTGCCGCTGTCGGCCGCCGTGTTCGTCTCCCGGACGCGCTACCGGCTCGCCTGCACCCGCCGGATCGACCCCCCTCGGGTCGCCGCCGGCCGGGCCGCGCGGGTGCACGTCCGGCTGGACAACATGAGCCGGCTGCCCACGTCGGTGCTGCTCGTCGAGGACCGGGTGCCCGACGCGCTCGGCGCCCAGGCCCGCTTCGTCCTCGACCGGATCGAGCCAGGCGGCACCCGGGACCTGTCCTACGAGCTGCGCGCCACGCACCGCGGGCGCTACCAGCTGGGCCCGATGTCGATCCGCCTCGCCGACCCGTTCGGGTTCTGCGAGCTGACCCGCGCCTTCCGCAGCCGTGACGAGCTGGTCGTGACGCCGACGATCGAGCTGCTGCCCGGAGCCCGCCCGGAGCCGCACGCCGCGGTCTCGACACTGCGGCGCTCCGCGCTGCACGGCGAGGACGAGGTGACCACTCGGCCCTACCGGTCCGGCGACGACCTGCGCCGGGTGCACTGGCGCACCACCGCCCGGGTCGGTGAGCTGATGGTGCGCCGGGAGGAGAAGCCACGGGTGGGCGGCGCGACCGTTCTGCTCGACGACCACCTCGGATCCTGGGGCCACCACATCGGCCCGGCATCGCCGTTCGAGTGGGCGGTCGGCGCGACCGGCTCGATCAGTGCGCATCTGGCCCGCAGTGGCTACGGCGTCCGGCTGGTCACCAATCACGGGCTCGCGGCCGTCGCGACGGCCGGCAGCGTGAACCCGCTGCTCGACGAGCTATCGACGGTCACCCAGGTCTCGACGTTCGACCCGACGGCGGCGTACACGGCGATCGCGGCCGGCGACGGCGGGATGCTGGTGCTCGTCCTCGGACAGACCTCGCCAGAGGTGGCCCGCCGCCTCAGCGCGATGCGGCCGCGCTCCGCGCCGGCCGTCGCCGTGCTCGTCGACCTCACCCGCTGGGGAAACGACGCCGCGGCCAGGACGGACCTCGCCGGCTGCGAGCTCGCGTTCAGCCGCGCCGGCTGGCGAGTGCTCGTCACCGGGCACGGCAGCCGGCTCGCCGACGAGTGGCCGCGGGTGTCGCTGCCCGCCGTCCGCTACGGGACCGGCTGGTCGCGCGCCGGCTCCCAGTCTGGCGCGCCCTGGCTCGGAGCCACCCCCCGCCCCAGCCGGGGCGGCCCGGCGGTGCTCCCGAGGGACGGGCGCGAAAGCGCCGGTGACGCACACGAGGTGCCGCGATGACTCGGCCTGCCATGCCCGCCGCCGGCCGGCCGGGCGCCACGAACCGCGGCGGACGGCTCGCCACCCTGGTGGGCGCCGGCCACGCCAGCGCCCAGGGCCAGTGGGTGCCCACGGCCGTCGGGGCGTTCGCCTCGCTGATGTGCGCGCTCGCGCTCACGCCGCTGTTCCGCGGTCTGTGGTGGTGGTTCGGCCCGGTGCTGCTCGCCGTCCTGGTGGTCGTCGGGCTCGCCGCCTTCGGCCGCCGCATCGGCCTCGGCCCGTCCGCCACCATCGTCCTGAGCCTCACCGGCCTCCTGCTCACGCTCACCGGGCTGTGCACGCGTACCGAGGCCTGGCTTGGCTTCGTGCCGAACGGCGCCAGCCTCGCGCGCCTGACGGACCTGATGTCCGACGGCCGGGGCGACATGTCCCGGCTGGCCGCGCCGGTACCGAGCCGGCCCGGGCTGGTCGTGCTGACCGTGCTCGGCGTCGCGCTGGTCGCGCTGGTGGTGGACCTGCTCACGGTCGCCGCCCGCCGGCCGACGCTGGCCGGGCTGCCGCTGCTGGGCCTGTTCGCGGTGCCGGCGGCCGTGCTGCCCGGCGGCGTCGGCGTGGTGCCGTTCACCGTCGGGGTGTTCGGATTCCTGGCGCTGCTCATACTCGACGGGCGTTCCGTGATGCGGCGGTGGGGGCGGCTCGTCACCACCCACGGCCAGGGGCGCTCCCAGCTGCTGCTGGGCGGCCTGGCCGGCCGGGTCGCCTTCGGCGCCGTGCTGCTCGCCGTGCTGGTCCCGGTGATCACGCCGTCGCTGAACGGCAACGGCCTGGTCAACCGCGACACCGGATCGGCGAGCGGGGACGGCCCCGGCAGCTCGCAGACCAAGGTGAGCCCGCCGATGGCGACCCTCACCCAGCGGCTGCACGACAACCCCGACCGCCCGGTGATGACGGTGCTGCGGCCGAGCGACCCGGACGCGTCGCTGCGGCTGCGGCAGGTGGCGCTGGACGACTTCGACGGCAGCGCCTTCAACATGCGGCAGCTGGAGGCGACCACCGACGACCGCATCGAGCACGGCCTGCCCCGCCCGCCCGCTGGCCTGACCACCACCGAGACCGTCGCGACGATCTCCATCAGGCCCGGCTACCCGGATGTCTACCTGCCGGTGYCAGGCCTCCCGACGTCGGTCAAGGACCTCACCGGCGACTGGCGGCTCGACCGCGACACCGGCACCATCTTCGCCGCCCACGCGAACGCGTCCGGCATCACCTACACCGTCACCGCCGCCACCCCGGCGCCCACCTCCGAGGAGCTCACCGCCGCGGGGTCGCCGCCGGAGGGCCTCGGCATCGACGTCACGCTGCCGAAGAGCCTCGACCCGCGGGTCGCCGAGCTCGCGCTGCAGATCACCCAGGGACGCGCCACCAGCTACGACAAGGTCCGCGCCATCCAGGACTACTTCCGCGGTGGCACCTTCACCTACGACCTGAACGGTGCGCCGACGAACAAGCCGGGGGCACTCGTCGAGTTCCTCTTCGGGAGCAGGCGGGGCTACTGCGAGCAGTTCGCCTCGGCGATGACGGTGCTCGTCCGGTCGCTGGGGATTCCGGCGCGGGTGGCCGTCGGCTTCGTCGACGGCGTCCGGCAGGCCGACGGCAGCCGGCTGATCCGCAACGGCGACGCGCACGCCTGGCCGGAGGTCTGGCTGCCCGGCACCGGCTGGATCGCCTTCGAGCCGACCCCGCGCACCGACGGCGCCACCCCGGCGCCGAACTACGCTCCCGACCCGAGCCAGGGTCCCGCCGGTGGCGGCGCGTCCACGCCGGGTCAGACCCAGTCGGCGACCCCGGCGCCCGACCAGGACCAGCCAGGCACGACCCAGACCGAGGGCCCGGCGAGCGCGCCGCGGCCGGCCAACCCCGACGGGCACTCGACCGCCGACCTCGCCGGCAGCCTGCACCAGGATGATCTCAGCACGCCGAAGCTGAGCGTGCGGACGGCGGACCCGAACGCCTTCAAGGACGTGTTCCTGCGGGAGACCGCGCTGGACACGTTCGACGGCGAACGCTTCACGTCGGTGCGGCTGCCCGGCGCCGGCGACACGTCGGTGGCCGCCGGCCTGCCCGGCCCCGCGGTGGGCGTCGCGACGACCACGGTGTCCGCGACGATCGCCGTCCATCCCGACTTCCACGAGACCGACCTGCCGGTGCCCGGCGTTCCGGCATCGATCACCGGGCTGGCCGGCGACTGGTGGCTGAACCAGCCGACCAGCACCCTCTACGCGACGGTCGGCACGTCGGCGGCCGGCGCCACCTACACGGTCGAGGCCAGGATCCCGGCGCCGACGGCCGCCCAGCGGGCCGCCACCGGACCGGTGCCCGCCGAGCTGGACGCCGACAAGGCGCTACCGTCCACCCTCGACCCGCGAGTCGCGTCGCTGGCGCGGCAGGTGACGGGCGGTTACCGGGGCAACTACGACAAGGTCAGCGCGATCGAGCGCTACCTGCGCGGCTCCGCGTTCACCTACGACCAAAACGCCGTCGCCGGCACGCTCGCCAACTTCCTGTTCGGCACGAAACGCGGCTTCTGCGTCGACTACGCGACGGCGATGACGGCGATGGTCCGGTCGCTCGGCATCCCGGCCCGGGTCGCGATGGGCTTCGCCTACGGCGTCCCACAGCCCGACGGCACGCTGCTCTACAAGAACGGCAACAAGCACGCCTGGACGGAGGTCTGGCTGCCCGGCACGGGCTGGATCAGCTTCAACCCGACCCCGATCGGCGAGCTGCGCGGCCTCGGCGACAACACCTGGGCACCCGCCGCCGACCAGCACCAGAGCGAGACCGGGCAACAGCCGGCGGCCACCGCGACCCTCGGCGCCGGCGAGGAGACGGGCGCACGGACGGGAATGGGCCGCGCGGCCCATCTCGTGCTGTGGGTCGGGATCTGGCTGCTGGTCGCGCTCGCCGCCATCGGCCTGCTGCTGGCGCCGGCCATCGCCCGGCGGGTGATCCGGCGCCGGCGGCTGCGCGCCGGGCCAGCGGCGGACGCGGCCACGGCCGACGCCGTCGGCGAGGAGCCCATGCGGGCGAGCGCGCGGGTGCGGGCTGGCTGGGCGGAGCTGCTGGACGTGTCGACGGACCTCGGCATCCCGCTGCGGCCCAGCGACTCGCCCCGGATGGTGGTCGCGCGCCTGTCCTCCTACCTGTCGGCGGGGCCGGAGGCGCAGGACGAGCAGGTCGTCGCCGCGCGGGCGGCGCTCAGCCGGATCGGCTGGGCCGAGGAGCKGGTCCGCTATGCCCCGCCGGGCACCCCGCTCGGCGGGGGCGCGGGCACCATCGGAGCCGACGTGACCACGGCGATCGACGCCCTGCTGGCCGTCGCGCCCCGTGGCCGCCGCCTGGTCGCGCAGGTCGCCCCGCCGTCCGTTCTGCGCAGACTGACTCGTTCGGGCGCCTATGCGGCCGACGAGCGTGCCTGGCAGCGCCGCTCCCCCGACTCGGCCGCGGCCTCGCCCGACCTCTCCCCCCAGCACGAGTCCGCGGAGCCGCCCGAGCCCGCCGGCCGCTCCTGACCTGGCCGCTTCCTGCCCCGGCTGGCCTTGCGAAGATCCGGCGCGGTCGGGGTGCCGCGCCTCGCCGGGCCGCCTGGCCGGGGAGCCGCGGCCAGCCTGGTCGGGATCCAGACACGGCTCGGACTGTCTGCGGGACCCCACACCCGACTGTTTTGTTTACGCTTGGCCCCACAGGGGTGTCGAGGGTCGGCTGGCTCCGTCCTAACGGCCAGTGACAGCCCGGCAGGACGCAACTACGAACCAGAAGCACGCACCCGGGGACCACGGCGTCCTCGGGGTACCTATTCAGTGTTACGGCTGGGTACCTAGGATGGCCGGTTGCCTACCGCGCCCGCCCTCAGATGCCTATCCTTGGTTAGGTTCGTCCTACCGGCCGTGGGAGGAGCGTCGATGCCGCTCTCGGAGAACGAGCAGCGCATGCTCGAGCAGATCGAGCGCGCTCTTGTCGAGGACGACCCGAAGTTTGCGAGCACTGTCCGCTCGGCTACTCCGCGTACCTATCTGGTCCGCCGGATTCGCCGCAACGCGGTGTTGTTCGTCCTCGGGCTCGCGATGCTGATTGTCGGCGTCGTACTCAGCCAGCTGCCGGTACTGACCGTCGTACTGGGCATCCTCGGCTTTTCGATCATGCTGACCGCCGCCGTCCGCGGCGCCGGCGACCTGCGCCGCATGAGCGGCCGGGGCCCCGACCAGGGCCGTCGCGCCGGCGCCCCCCGCCGCCGCACCCGCCCCAGCGTCACCGAGCGCTTCGAGGAGCGCTGGCGTCGACGCTGGGAGGGGTGAAGCGCGTTTCTGGGCGAACCAGAAACATCGCGTCGGTCAGGGCTTGTCGCGTTTCGGGTCGGGTGGCGGTTGGACCTGGCGGAGGAGCAGGCTGGCGGGGGCTACGGCGCCCGCGCCGAAACGGGCTCCGGCCGCGTCGGTGGCCCGGTCCAGCTGGGGCCAGCCGGCTGGGCGCTCGTCGAAGGTGAGTTGGTGGCCGGTGTCGGCGGCGTCGGTGAGGCTCGCGGCTCGGACGCCGACAAGCCGGACGGCCCGCCCCGCGATCCCCGCCTCGTGCAGCAGCGCCAGCGCCGTTCGGTAGATCTCCTGGCTCACCGCGGTGGGCTCACGCAGCGTCCGCGCCCTCGTGACCGTCGTGAAGTCCGCGAACCGGACCTTGATCCCGATCGTGCGGGCGGCCCGGCCGCGTGCCCGCAGCCGGCGGCCCACCTGGCCGGACAGCCGCAGCAGCTCACGCGCGAGCTGGTCCACCTCGGCGACGTCCACGGGCAGGGTGTGCTCGGCGCTGATACTGACCTCGGTCGTGTCCGGGTCGACGGCGCGCTCGTCGCGGCCGTGGGCGAGCGCGTGCAGGTGGTGGGCGACCGCGTCGCCGACGGCGTGGCGCAGGGTGAGCAGCGGGCAGTCGGCGATGTCACCGATGGTGCGCAGCCCGAGTCGGTCGAGCGCCGTCTCGGTGGCCCGCCCGACTCCCCACAGCGCGGAGGTCGGCAGCGGGTGCAGGAACGCGAGCACCTCGCCGGGCGGGACGACGAGCAGGCCGTCCGGCTTGCATCTGGTCGAGGCGATCTTCGCGACGAACATCGTCGGCGCGACGCCCACCGAGCAGGTGATCCCCTCCTCGGCGAGCACCCTGGCGCGGATCATCCTGGCGATCTCGGCGGGAGTCCCGAACAGCCGGCGGGCGCCGGCGACGTCGAGGAACGCCTCGTCCACGGACATCGGCGCCACCAGCGGGGTGACGTCCCGCAGGATCGCCATCACCCGCCGCGAGACCTCCTGGTAGCGGTCCCGCTCCGGCGGCAGCACCAGCGCGGCCGGGCACAGGCGACGGGCGCGGGCGATCGGCATGGCGCTGTGGACGCCGTAGGCGCGCGCCTCGTAGGTCGCGGAGAGCACCACCCCGCGCGGCCCACCGCCGATGATCACCGGCTGGCCGCGTAACTCGGGCCGGGCGAGCAGCGTCACCGCGGCGAAGAACGCGTCCATGTCGACGTGCAGGATGTCGCTGCCCACCGATCCGGCCCCGCCGGTGGCGGTCTCGCCGGGCGGGCTCCCGTCGGGCCCGCTCCTGTCGGACGCGTTCCTGTCGGTCATGGCGCGGCCGGGACGCGGCGGGCGAGTACGTGCAGCTGGGCGGCCAGGTCACGGTAGGGCGGACGGGTGGACACGGCGGCCTCCAGGTCGGCGAGCTGGTCGGCCCAGGCCGCGGGCGGTTCCCGCTCGCCCTCGCCGCGGGCCGGCGGGGGCGCCGCGGCCAGGTCGGCGAACACCCGCACACCGTGGACCGCGACCACCTCGGCGCCGGCCGAGCGCACCAGGGACATGGCCTCGGCGGTGTCGAAGCGGCGGATGGGCTCCCCCGGGACAGTCTGGCCCGCCGGGTCGGTGAGCACCCGGGCCGCCTCGCCGAACCTGCCGGCGAGCGCCCTGGCGAGCACGGCGCCGGCCCGGCCGGCGACGAGCAGGCTCAGCCAGCCGCCGGGGCGCAGCACCCGCACCGCCGCGGCGAGCGCCTGCTCGGGATCCTCGACCTGGTCCAGGACGGCGTGGCAGAGCAGCAGGTCGGCGCCGCCGGCGGCGGCGACGGCCGGGCCGGCGGCGGTGGCGAGCTCGGCCAGGTCTCCCTGGCTGCCGGTCACCCGGTCGGCCACACCGGCGTCGGCGGCGCGCCTGGCGAGCGCGGCCAGCGCGTCCTGGCTCGGGTCGACGACCGTCACCCGATGCCCGCGCTGCGCGAGCGGCACGGCGAAGCCGCCGCTGCCCCCGCCGGCGTCGACGACGGTGAGCCCCGGCCCGACCGGCCCGGCGGCGGCGAGGATGTCCTCGAGCGCCCGCCACACGGCCGCGTGCCGCGGGTCCGACGAGGAGGCGGGCGGGCGGGCGACCGTCATCGGGCAGGAAGGGAGAACCCGATGACCACGCCGACGACCAGCCCACCCACGGAGACACCGGCGACCGTCATTATCCATCGGGACATCGGCTACCCCCACGCTCGGTAACAACGGCACCCGCAAAGATAACCGATGGTAATCGAGTGGAAGCGACTCAGCCACGGTGTCCGGCCGCCGCGCGGTGGGCGCCCCGGCGGCCGGGCTCACCGGAAGTCCCGGGAGCGGCGGGCGACGGCGATCGGGAGACGTTCCAGACGCTCGGCGATCACGTTCACCACGCCCTCGGCCTTCTCCAGCCTCCCCCTGACGATCAGCGCGGGCGCGCAGGTCGCGACCGTCCGGTGGCGGACCCAGACCCCCCGCGAGCAGATGACGTTCACCAGCCCGGTCTCGTCCTCCAGGTTGAGGAAGGTGGTCCCACCCGCGGTCGCGGGGCGCTGCCGGTGGGTGACCACGCCGGCGACCACGACGCGCCGGTCCGTCTCGAGCCCGGCCAGCCCCGAGGCGACGACCACTCCGAGCGCGTCGAGCCGGTCCCGGACGAACTCGGTCGGGTACCGGCTCGGCGTGATCCCGGTCGCCCACAGGTCGGCGACCACCTCCTCGGCGGCGGTCATCCCGGGCAGGTAGGCCGCGACCGCCGCCGGGTCGGCACCGACGGCCATCCCCTCGAGCCGGCCCGGTCGGGCCTGGGCGGCGGCACCGGCCGCCCACAGCGCCTCCCGCCGGGCCATCCCGAAGCAGCCGAACGCGCCGGCGGTGGCGAGCGCCTCCAGCTGGGCGGCGGCCAGGCCGGTCCGCCGGGCGAGGTCGGCCGGATCCCGGAAGGGGCCGTCCGCGTCCCGGGCGGTGACGATCTTCTCCGCGTTCGCCGCGCCGATGAGGCGCACCCCGGCCAGGCCCAGCCGGACGGCCGGGTACCGATCGGCCGCCTGGTCGGTGTCCACCAGCCAGCCGGCGCCCCGACCCCCCAACGCCACCGTCGGGGCCGCGAGGGCCGCCGGGGCCGCCGTCGCGAGGGGGGCCAGGTCTGCCGGGGTTCCCGCCGGATCGACGGGGTTCCGGCCTCTCCGGGGTCCTTGCGCGATCGACTCAGCGGCGCCAGCCCCGCCGGCCCCGCGCGGGCTGGTCGGGCCGGTCGGGCCGGTCGGCGCCATGGCATCCCAGCGGACCTCCCGGATCGCCGGCCCGGCAGGGGCCCCTGGCCTCGCCGGGCCGGCGGGAACCCCGTCCGCGGGCTGGCGGGGGGCGGGGATGTTCTCCAGGGTGGTGGCGGCGGCGGAGACGTTCAGGTCGGGGCCGTGGACGGTGACCCCGTGGCGGCGGGCATCGGCGACCAGGCTCTGCGGGGAGTAGAAGCCCATCGGCTGGGCGTTGAGCAGCGCCGCGCAGAACGCCGCCGGGTAGTAGAGCTTGATCCAGGCGCTGGCGTAGACGAGGAACGCGAAGCTCACCGAGTGGCTCTCCGGGAAGCCGAAGTTCGCGAACGCGGCGAGCTTCGTGTACAGCTCGTCGGCCGTCTCCCCGACGATTCCGTTCGCGGCCATGCCCTCGTAGAAGCGGGCGCGCAGCTGGTCGATCCGCTCGGTCGCCCGCTTGGCGCCCATCGCCCGGCGCAGCTGGTCGGCCTCGGCTGCCGAGAACCCGGCGATGTCGATGGCCATCTGCATGAGCTGCTCCTGGAAGAGCGGAACGCCCAGGGTCTTCTTCAGGGAGCGCTCCAGCAGCGGGTGCGGGTAGGTGACCTCCTCGGTGCCGTTGCGGCGCCGGATATAGGGATGTACCGAACCGCCCTGGATCGGGCCGGGCCGGATGAGGGCCACCTCGACGACCAGGTCGTAGAAGCGGCGCGGGCGCAGCCGGGGCAGGGTCGCCATCTGGGCGCGGCTCTCCACCTGGAAGACCCCGATGGAGTCGGCGGCGCAGAGCATGTCGTAGACCGCCATGTCCTCCGGCGGGATCTCACCCAGGTCCAGGTCGCGGCCGTGGTGGGCACGGATCAGCTCGAACGCGCCGTGCAGCATGCCGAGCATGCCCAGGCCCAGCAGGTCGAACTTGACCAGCCCTGCGGTCGCGCAGTCGTCCTTGTCCCACTGGATGACGGTCCGCCCGGGCATCCGCGCCCACTCCACCGGCACCACCTCGGCCACCGGCCGGTCACAGATCACCATCCCGCCCGAGTGGATGCCCAGGTGCCGGGGAAACCCCAGCAGCCGCCCGGCGAGCCCCACCACCTCGGCCGGGATCTCCGGCCCGATCCGATCCCGCGGCTCGGGGCTGGCGGCCGCCCGGTCGGGCGGTGCCGCCGAGACCGCCGCGGCTGGGGCTGGCCCGGCCGGCGCTGCCGCTGCCGGCGCTGCCGCTGCCGGGGGTGCCGCTGCCGGGGGTGCCGGGGCTGACGCCTGGGTCGGGATGGCCGGTGCCGTGGTGGTGGCGGGCAGCGGGGACCAGCGGTCGATGCCGGTGGACCAGGCGTCCTGCTGGCCGGGCGAGAAGCCGAGCGCGCGGGCGACGTCGCGCACCGCCGAGCGGGACCGGTAGCTGATGACGTTGGCCACCTGGGCGGCCCGGTCCCGGCCGTAGCGGCCGTAGACGTACTGGATGACCTCCTCTCGCCGGCCGGACTCGATGTCCAGGTCGATGTCGGGCGGGCCGTCGCGCTCCGGGGCGAGGAAACGCTCGAACAGCAGGCCGAAGTGGACCGCGTCGACGCCGGTGATGCCCAGCGCGTAGCAGACCGCCGAGTTCGCCGCCGAGCCGCGGCCCTGGCAGAGGATGTCCTCTCGGCGGCAGAACTCGACGATGTCGTGGACGATCAGGAAGTAGCCGGAGAAGCCGAGCGACTCGATCAGGTTGAGCTCGTGGGAAAGCTGGTCGTAGGCGCCGACCGCCCGCTCCCGCCACGGCGGGCCGTACCGGCGGGCGGCGCCCTGCATGGTCAGCAGCCGCAGCCAGCTGGCCTCGGTGTGCCCGGGCGGCACCGGGAAGTCCGGCAGCCGGGGCGCGACGAGGCGCAGGTCGAAGGAGCATTCGGCACCGATCCGGGCGGCCGCCGCGACCGCGCCCGGGTAGCGGGTGAACCGGCCGGCCATCTCGTCGCCGGACCGCAGGTGCGCGCAGCCGGCCGGGGGCAGGTGGCCGTCCATCTCGTCGAGGGCGCGCCGGGCCCGGATCGCGGCCATCACCGCGGCGAGCCGGCCCGCCGACGGGGTGGCGTAGTGGACGTTGTTCGTGGCGACGCAGGTCAGCCCGGCTTCCTGGGCAAGCTCGTACAGGGCGTCGTTGCGGGCGGAGTCGAGCGGCTGGGCGTGGTCCCACAGCTCGACGGCGACGTTGTCCCGGCCGAACCGGGCGACCAGCCCGTCCAGGCTGTCCCGGGCGGCGTCGACCCCGCCTGCGGCCAGCGCGGCCGGTACCGCCCCTTTCCGGCAGCCGGTGAGGATCTGCCAGTGCCCGTCGCCAGCCGCGGCGGCGAGCACGTCCAGGCTGGTCAGCGGGCGGCCMTTCTCCCCGCCGGCCAGGTGCGCGTCGGACACGGCCCTGGACAGCCGCCGGTATCCCTCCGGGTCGCGGGCCAGCACGAGCAGGTGCTCGCCGTCGGGGTCGGGGCCGCCTGGGCGCGGGGCAGGCAGGTCGAGGGAGACCTCCACCCCGTAGAGCGTCCGCAGGCCCACCTCACCCGCCGCCTCCGCGAACCGGACCACCCCGTACATGCCGTCGTGGTCGGTGAGAGCCAGCGCGGACAGCCCCAGCCGGGCGGCTTCCTCGACGAGATCCTCCGGCTGGCTGGCCCCGTCGAGGAAGCTGAACGCGGAGTGGCAGTGCAGCTCCGCGTACGGTTCGCCCGCCAGCGCCGCGCCGTCGCCGCCGCGCGCGGCGGCGACGGCGGCCGCGACCAGCTCCGGCGCGGGGCGGTAGGGCTCGCGCCGCCGCGTCCACGCCGGCGCGTCCCCACCATCACCGTCCGGCCCGTCCTCGCCCCCGCCTGGACGGGCCGGACGGCCCGACATCCGCCGCTCCAGCTCCGTCCACGAAACCGCCGGATTCCACCAGCTCACCGCAACCTCCCGACCCATACACCCCAACACGGCCCGCCGTCCCTACCCGTACGACGCCTCCCACCACCAGCGGCCGGACTCGACGAACAGCAGGCAGGCCGAGCCGTCCTCGGTGACCAGCTGGAACCGGGCCCGGCGTCGGGCGGTGGGCTCCCACCACCGCTCGTCGACCGGCCACGGCCCGGCCCAGCCGACGACCCGGGCCCGTGGGCGGCCCTCGACGGCCAGCCAGGCCGGCGCCCCGGTGGTCGTCGCCCGCCCGCTGACGACGACCGGATCGCCGGTGGCATCAAGCAGCTCGGCGGGGCGGGGCTCGGTCAGCACGGTGGCCGGCGCCGGCGAGGGCAGCCGGCCGGGCCAGGGGGCGGCGGCCCGCTCCGCCTCGGCCGGGCCGCGTGGGCCGCGGGGCTCCCCCCACGGCACCAGCCGGACGGCGGCGAGCGGGTCACGCCCGCCGCGCACCTCGGCGGTGAGGACCGCCTCCGGCCCGAGCAACCCCTGCACCCGGTCGAGCGCGCGACGCACCCGGCCATCGACCGCTCCCGGCTCCCCCCACAGCCCCAGCTGGCGGCCGTCGGCGGCGAGCAGGTCGTGTGGGGTCACCCGGATCCGGATGACCCGGGCCGGTTGGGGAGGTCGCCCCAGATGCGACGGGGAAGTGGTGACCGCATCTGGGGCGGCCTGCCCAACCGGCCCGCTGACGGCGTTCGCGGCGGACAGCCAGCCGTCGAGCTGCCAGCGGATCCGGTCGGTGATCGCGGCGGCGGTCAGCGGGCCGTCGTGCCGCCAGACCCGGCGCAGCGGCTCGCCGTGCTCCGTCTCCGCCTCGATCGCGACTCGGGCGCAGGCCAGCCCCGCGGCCAGCAGCCTGGCGTGGGCGTCCTCGGCGAGCCGGCGGGCGGTGAAGACGACCTGGTCGACGTTGTCGGCCGGCGGGTCGAGCTCGGTCTCGACGGCGAGGTCCGGCGGGACCACCCGCGGCGTCGGCAGCCGCTCGTCGTCGCCGCGGGCGAGCCGGTGCGCGAGCGCCCCGTCCGGGCCGAACCGGACCAACACCTCCCGCGCGGGCAGCGCGGCGAACGCGCCCAGGGTGGGCAGCCCCAGCCGACGCAGCAGCCCGGTGAGCTCGGGACGGTCGAGCAGCTCCACCGGCAGCGGCGCGAGGAAGCCGGCGGCGGCACCGGCCGCCACGGTCTCGCCCAGCCGGGCGGCCACCATGGCCGCGAACGGCCCGTCGGCGATCCCGAAGGACGGGCGCGCCGCCGCCGCCGCGCCTCTGCCCGAGCCACCCCCGTCAGCCAGACCGGCCCTGTCGCCCAGGCCTCTCGGGCCGCTCCGGCGGGCCGAGCCGCGTGGGCCGCCGGTCGCCGCGGGCCCACGGGCCGCGGCGCCGGTCGCCACGGCGGCCAGCGCGGCGGTGACCGCGCCCCGGATCTGGGCGATCACCACGGCCTCGGCGCCGAAGTAGCGGGCGGCGCCGCGGACGGGCACGAGGCAGTCGCCGGGCTGGGTCACCTCGGCGCCGGGCACTACGGTCTCGACCGCGGCAACCACCGGCTCGAACAGCCGGGCGTCCCGCTCCGGGTCGGCGGCCAGCAGCCGCAGCTCGGGGCAGCGCCCCTGGGCGTCTCGACGGCGCAGCCCGGGCAGCACGCCGGCGGCGCGGGCGGCCGCGGTCACCGCCACGACCTGGTTCGCCTCGATGACGGCGGCGGGCTCCTCGGGACCGGCTCCCGCGGCCGTCGTCGGCCAGTCCGGGCAGTGCAGGGCAAGCATCCGCACAGGCATCTAGGCCGCCCTCTCGGCAGAGGACGGCCCTGGCGCGACCCGCGTCTCTCCGCCGGCTCGCGACCCGACGCCGGGGTCTCGGGCGGCGGCAGCCAGGCTGGTGACGGGATCCGCGCCGGCGACGGTGAGCCAGCCATCGCGCGGGCGGGCCGCGGCGCCGCGGCCGGATACCCGGACCAGCAGCCGGGCGCCGCGGAGGTGGCCGTGCCCCTGGCCGACGCCGTGGAAGGAACGCTCCCCGGCGGCCAGGCGCAGGTCCGCGCCGTCCCATCCCTCCCCGACCGGGACCAGCACACAGCCCCGCTCCCGGGCACGGGCCGTGAGCCGCCGGGCCGCGCTGGCCGTCCCGGCCGCCGCGCCCCGCGCCGGCGGGCGGACCGCGACCACGTCCAGGGCGTCGATCAGCGCGGCGACGACCACCGGCCAGCGCGGCCCCGGTTCGGGGACCAGCACCAGCCGCTCCAGCGCGATCCCCGCCTCGGCCGCCGCGAGCAGACCGAGCGTGGGGCAGCCGACCACCGCGCACCAGGCCCCGGCCCTGGACGGCTCGGCGAGCACGGTGAGCAGCAGCGCCGCCGATCCCTCGACGGCCACCGTCGCCCCGCGCGGCAGCGCGCGCCGGGGCAGCAGCGCGGCCAGCGCCGCCGGCACCGGCAGCATCCGGTCCGGGTCGGTGAGGTCTGGCGGGTCGGCCCGGCCCTCCGGGCCGCTGGCGATCTCCCGCAGGTCCCGCAGCTCCCGCAGGTCCCGCAGCGCGGCCACCACCGGCTCGGCGAACCCGTGGGCGGGATCGGCCGCCCTGGCGGGCGCCACGGCTATTCCGTCCCGGAACGGGCCGTCCCCGGCACCGTCCCGGTGAGCGCAGGCTGGGATGGCAGGCCGAGGACCTCCTCCACCACGCCGAGGAAGATCTCCACCTGCCGGACGAGGTCGTCGGCCTCGCGGGCGTTCACGACCGACAGCCCGGCCTCCGCCGCCGCCCGCCGCGGCGCGCCCGCGGCGAAGAAGTCCGCCCACTCGCCCAGCTCCGGGGCGACCTGGGCCAGCAGCCGCCAGGCGCTCACCGGCCGGCCGCGCCGGCCCGGCCGCGGCTTCGCCCGGGCCGCCAGCACGGCCGCGGCCACCCGGAGCGCGGCGAGGTGAGCGAGGGCATACCGCTCACCCGCCGGCCGGGCGAACGCCGCCTCGGCCAGCCCGTGCCGGGCCGCGGCCAGCAGGTCGTCCCGGGAACGGCGCGGCATCCCGGCCGCCGGGACCGCCACGCGGCGATCATCGGAGGAAACCTGTCCCACCCCCGAGGCAGACTGCGAGGACAACGGAGGCTGTGGAGGCCGCGGCGGCTGCGGGGGCCGATGGCGGACCGGGTGAAGGGTGGGCTGCTGGCACACGGGCTGCTGACGCATGGCTGGGCGCGGCGCTGGCTGAGCTGGCTGGTACGGAGTCGGCTGGCTGTTCATGTCCCACCCTCCGGTCTGGCGGCGTCCTTGCTGGCGTCGTCAGTGCTGACTGCGGGCTGACTGGCCGGCGCCCCACCCGTGTTCGAACACAAGTTCGAACACAACTGAAGGTAGCCCGGCCGAGAGGAGGCGTCAATGTCACCGGTCATGCCGTGTCGAGCCGTCGCGGCAGCCGGTCCGCACCCGGTTCCGCCGGCGAGTTTCCCTTGCGAGAAAGGCCTTCCCGCCGGTGCGACCGGCCCCCCGCCGCCGCTGGTCACCGTCGACCTGTGGCGGGTACCGACCCGGCGGGTCGGCGCGGCGCTGGTCCGGATGGCGCTGGGCGGGGCACGGCTACGCCGGGTCCCCGGGCTCACCTTCGCCAAGCTGGTCGGCACCGGCGCCCCCGGCGCCTTTGGCCCGCTGGACGCCGAGCCGCGCCGCTGGGGCCTGGTGGCCGTCTGGGACAGCGAGCGAGCGGCCGAGGCGTTCACGACCTGCGCCGTCGCGCGCTCCTGGGCCCACGCCGCCGAGGAGCATCTCCACCTGCGGCTACGGCCCGTCGCCACCAGGGGTCGCTGGTCGGGCCGTGAGCCCTTCGGCCGCCTCGCCCCGGGACGCCGAGCCACCGAGGAGGCGCCTGGCGGCCCGGTGGCGGTCCTCACCCGCGCCCGGCTCGCGCCCAGGCACGCGGTCACCTTCTGGCGGGCCGCTCCCCCGGTCGCCGCGGACCTCGCCGCCCTGGCCGCCGACCCCACCGCCGGACCGTGGCTCGCGATCGGCATCGGAGAGGCCCCGATCGGCCTGCAGGGGACGTTCAGTGTCTGGCCGGACCTCACCGCCGTCCGCGCGTTCGCCTATGGGCGCCCCGCGCACGCCGCCGCCGTCCGCCGCACCCCCGAGGTCGGCTGGTACGCCGAGGAGCTGTTCGCCCGCTTCGCGGTCCTCGACGCCCATGGCACCCTCGACGGGCGCGACCCCCTGCGTCCCGGCGGTGGTCGATGACCCCCGCCGGTCACGCGGACGCCCGTTCCGGGCGGTGGTGGTGGCGACTGGCCGGCGCAGCGCCACCCGGGCCAGAGCCAGAACGCAGACCCCGCCCAGTGCGCCCGCGGCCGCGATGACGAGGCCCGGGGCGATGAAGGTGCCCGCCAGGCCGCCGAGCGCGGCGCCCGCGCCCTGCGCCGCCATCAGCCCGCTGGCCTGCAGGGTGAAGACGCGTCCGCGCGCCGCCGGGCTGGTGGCGGCGACGACCAGCGCGTCGAGCCCCTGGCCGAACGCGATGCCGGTTCCCGCCACCGCCAGCAGGACGGCGGCGACGGGGATGGTCGGCGTCGCGGCGAACGCGATCAGGGGAAGCTGCATCAGCAGGGCGAGCGGCAGGAGGAGAACGCGCCGCGCACGCGGAGGAAACCGCGAGACGACGACCTCACCCAGCACGGCCCCCGCCGCGTTGCTGACGAACAGGACGCCCGCGCTCGACGCGGACGCGCCGGTGCGCACGGTGTAGGCGACGATCAGCGCCTCGGCGACGATGCCGAACGCGGCCGCCGTCCAGCCCAGCAGGACCAGCCAGCGCAGGGGCGAGGTCCCGGCCAGGTAGCGCAGGGCGGCCAGGGAGTCGCCGAGCATCGACCGGGCAGGCTCAGCCCTCTCACCGCCCTCGGCTCCCTCAGCCCTCGCGGCGCCCTCGGCCTTCTCGGCCCCTTCGGCTCCCTCGACGACCGGGCCGGCGTCTCCCCGGCGCCGGCCGCCCCTCTCGCCGGCCGGCGCGGGGGTGGCCGGCGACCGGAGTCTCAGCAGGGCCGCGGACGTGAGGAAGCTGGCCGTGTCCGCCGCCAGCAGCCAGGTCGGCCCCAGGACCCGTAGCGCGATGCTTCCCGCCGCCATGCCGGCGAGCAGCGCGGACTGGCTGATGGTGCGCAGCAACGACCTGCCCGTCGGGAAGGCGTCCGGGCCGAGGAAGATGGCGAGGCTCGCCGCCCGGGCGCCCTGGAAGACCGGCGCGACGGTCCCGATCACCAGCAGCAGGGCGAACAGCCCTGCGATCGGCAGCCCCGGGACGAGCATCGCGCCGACGCAGGCCGCGCTGATCAGGTCGCAGGCCACCAGCACCCGCCGGGCCGGGAAACGGTCCGCCACGGCGGAGAGCGCGGTCCCGCCGACGGCATACGGCAGGAACGAGAAGGTCAGGACCAGCGACGACAGGAACGCCGAGCCGGTGCGCTGGAACACCAGGATGCTCAGCGCGACCTCGGCGGCGACCGTGCCGACCATGGACACCGCGTGCGCCCCGAACACAGCCCGCAGCCCCGGGGAACTCAGCAGCGCCCGATAGCCGGGGGGCAGTCCGGGCATTTCGGTCGCGGCCATGGCGGAATCGTTCCACGCGCAATGTCGCACACCAGCCGAAATCAACTGCGACTGAGTAATCGATTAATGTCTCTCTGTCCTCTTCGTGGTCCGCTCCCCCCGTCGCCGGGCGCGCGACGGCACCGGCGGGTTATCGTCGACCTCCCGACTCCACGCCGAACCCTGGCTCACGGAGGCGCGAAGGACGAGCTTGTCGCGCTTCCTTCGGCCAGGCGCCCAACCCCTGCGAGGCGAGCCTTGGCGAGTGCCGACATCAGGCTGGTGCGCTGGACGCCCGCCCGCATGCGGGCCCGCCTCGACGAAGTGATCGCCGTCTACAAGGCCGCCTTCCTGGACGTCCACGAGGCCGATCCCGTGCGCGCCGCACGCGACCGCATGACCCATGCCCGCCGGCACACCGAGCGGCGCGACCTGCGCGCCGTGGCCGCGCTGACCTCCGACGACGTCCTGGTCGGCATCACCTACGCGATGCCGGGCCAGGTCGGGCAGTGGTGGCACGACGTGGTGGCCTCGGCGCTGTCGCCGGCCGCCGCGGCGTACTGGCTGGAGGACTGCCTGGAGATCGTCGAGCTCCACGTCCTGCCGGACTACCAGGGCCAGGGCATCGGCCGCGAGCTGCTGCGCGAGCTGCTGCGCGACGTGCCGTACCGCACCGCGGCACTCTCGGCGCTGGAGCTCCCGGACAGCCGCGCCCGCCGGCTCTACACCAGCGAGGGATTCGCCCCGCTGCTGTCGAACTTCCGCTTCCCTGGCAGTTACACCCCCTACGCGGTACTCGGCAAGGAGCTGCCGCCGCCGGCCTCCCGGCGCCGGCGCGGCGCTGTGACGGCCCGCTTCGGCCGTCCCGCCCGCGCACTGTAGGCGGGCCGCCCGCGTGGCCCACGGCTTCGGTGCCGCGGGCGGGTCGCCCCTGTCACCACCGGGGCCCCCGCCATCTCGGGGGGTACGGGTTCCGCCGTCGCGGGCCTGGGTGCCTTGGCTCGCGGCCGGGATGGTGGTCGCAGCCCAGATCCCCTACCCGCTGCTGCCGGCGGGCGGGCGCGGGCGGCTCTGGCTGACGGCCGCCCAGATCGTGGCGTTCTTCGTCGCCTCGGCGAGTCACGCGGCCCTGCGTCGCGGCTGGGTCTTCACCGCCGGATACCTGGTTCTCACGATTGGCCTCGGTTTCGCCGCCGAGGTGGTCGGCGTGCGCACCGGCTGGCCGTTCGGCCGCTACTCCTACACCGGCGGACTAGGCCCCGAGATCGTCGGCGTCCCGCTACTCATCCTCCTCGGCTGGGCCATGATGACCTACCCGGCCCTGCTGTTCGCCCGTTGGCTGACACATCGCCAGGGGGACACACCGGGAACGCGCGGCCACGATGCGTTGACCGCGATCGCCGGTGGGGTGCTGCTTGCCGGATGGGACCTCTTTCTCGACCCTCGGATGGTCGCCGAGGGCTTCTGGGGATGGGCGCCCGGCGGCGGGCCGGCCCTCAACGGGATTCCGCTGACCAACGCCGTCGGGTGGCTGTGCGTCGGCACGGTCCTGGTGGCGCTCGTCGACCGGCTCCCTGACCMGACCCGTCGACGGGCGCCGGAGGACGGCCACCGGCTGGCGGGCGACGGCGTCCCGCTGCTGCTGCTCTGCTGGACCTACGGATCCTGGGTGTTCGCCTGCCTGGTCTTCTTCGGCCAGCTCACGGTCGCGCTCGCCGGCGGCGTCGGCATGGCCCTGCCGCTGTTGCCCGTCGCGTTCCTCGCCGCCGCGCGAGCCGTCCGCCGCCTGGCACATCAGCCTGTTCCCCCCAGGCCGGACGAACCGCGTGCCCCGCGGCGCGATCTGACCGACACCTCCACCGGCGCCGGGCCAGCAGGACCGCCGGCGCCGCCCAGGAAGCGCGGATGACAGCCAGGTGGACGGCCGCCAGGTGGACGACCGTCCGGGCCGCCGCACGCGCCGCGACCCGCGACGCCGTGCGCGCCGGGGCCGCGGGGGCGGTACTGGTCACGGCGCACACCGTCGTCAACACGCGGCTGTGGCGACGGCCTCCGCCGGCGCGGGCCGCCGCCGAACGGGTCTCCGTGCTGCTGCCCGCCCGCGACGAGGCGGTCGCGATCGGGCCGTGCCTGGCCGCCGTGCTAGCCGCCACCGGCGTCGACGACCTCGAGGTGATCGTCCACGACGACGCCTCCACGGACGCCACCGCGGATCTCGTCGCCGCCGTCGCGGCCGTCGACCCGCGGGTGGTGCTCCAGCGCGGCCAGGGCCCGCCGGCCGGCTGGCTGGGCAAGACGCACGCCTGCGCCCGGGCGGCCGAGGCGGCGACCGGGAGCGTGCTGGTGTTCGTCGACGCTGACGTCACGCTCGCCCCGGACGGCCTCGCCCGGGCGGTCGCACTGTTGCGCGACGCCGGGCTGGACCTCGTCAGCCCGTACCCACGGCAGGAGGCGGTCGGCGTGGCGGAGCGACTGGTGCAGCCGCTGCTGCAGTGGTCGTTCCTGGCGTTGCTACCGCTGCGAGCGGCCGAGCGCTCGCCCCGCCCGTCGCTGTCGGCCGCGGGCGGGCAGCTGCTCTGCGTCGACGCGGCCGCCTACCGGCGCGCCGGCGGGCACGCGGCGGTGCGCGCCGAGGTGCTGGAGGACATCGCGTTGCTGCGGGCGGTCAAGCGGGCCGGCGGGCGCGGCGTCGTCGCCGACGGGACGCGGCTGGCCGCCACCCGGATGTACACCAGCGCCGCCGAGCTGCGCGACGGCTACGCCAAGTCGCTGTGGGCGGCCGGTGGCGGGCGGGTGATCGCCAGCGCTGGCCAGGTCGGGCTGCTCGGCTGGCTGTTCGTGCTGCCGGCCGTCGCGGCGTTGCGCGGGTCGCGTGCCGGCCTCGCCGGCTACCTCGCCGGGGTCGCCGGCCGGGCGGTCACCGCCCGCGCCACCGGCGGGCGCGCCTGGCCGGACGCCGCCGCGCACCCGTTGTCGATCTGCGCCCTCGGCTGGTTGACCGCGCTGTCCTGGTGGCGTCACCGCCGCGGCACCCTCAGCTGGAAGGGCCGCTTCCTCCCCGGACCCGACGGCCCCTGACCCCACGGCCGGGAGCGGCGCCGCCCACGCGCGAGGTGAGCGAGGCACGGCGAGCGGCGGGCGGCGGCGGTCGCCGAAACCGGCGATCGCCATGATCGAGGTCAGTAGAGTCGGCGGATGGCCAGGATCGTGGTGGTGGGCGCCGGGGTCGGCGGGCTCGCGGCGGCGGCCCGGCTGGCCGCCGCCGGGCACGTCGTCACGGTGTGCGAGCAGTCGTCCCAGATCGGCGGCAAGCTCGGCTGGTACAGCAGGGACGGCTTCTCCTTCGACACCGGCCCGTCGCTGCTGACCATGCCCGAGGTCTTCGAGGAGCTGTTCACCGCGACCGGCGGGCCGCCGCCGGCCGGGCTGGAGTTCCGCAGGCTCGACCCGATCGCCGCCTACCGGTTCGCCGACGGCTCCGGTTTCGCCGCCCGCGCCGGCGACGACGAGTTCCGCGCCGAGCTCGACGATGCCCTGCTCCCCGGCGCGGGCGAGCAGTGGGCCCGTTTCGACGCGCACGCGGCCAGGGTCTGGGAGATCACTCGGGACACGTTCCTCGGCCAGCCGATGTCCGCCGGCCGGCTGGCCCGCCTCGCCGGCCGCCACCCCGCCGGCATCACCGCGGTGGCCGCCGGATGGACCCTGCGGGGCCTGGCCGCCCGCCACCTCACCGACGAGCGGCTGCGGATGTTCGCCGAGCGCTACGCGACCTACACCGGCTCCGACCCGCGCCGCGCCCCCGCCGCGCTCGCCGTGATCGCGCACGTCGAGCGCCGCTACGGCGGCTGGTACCTCCCCGGCGGGCTCTTCCGGCTTGGCGAGGCGATCGCCGAGCGGGCCGCTGAGCGCCGGGCCAGGATCCGGGTCGACGCCCCGGTCGTCACGATCACCAGGGAGCCGGGCGGCCGGGTCGACGGGGTGATGCTCGCGGACGGCGGCCGGCTGCCCGCGGATGTCGTGGTCGCGAACGCGGACGCGGCGACGGTGTTCGGCGGGCTGCTCGCCGGGGCTGGGGGCAGTGGGGCTGGGGGCAGTGGGGTGGGCCGCTGGCTCGCGCCCAGGCCGACGCCGTCGCTGTCCGGCTTCGTCCTGCTGCTCGCCCTCGGCCCGGACACCCGGCCCAGGGGTCCGTCGAGGCCGGGCCACCCGGGCCACCACACGGTGCTGTTCCCCGCCGACTACGACGCCGAGTTCGACGCCGTCTTCCGTGGCCGGCTGCCGACCGACCCGACCGTGTACGTCAGCGCGCCGCCCGACCCGACACTCGCCCCGCCCGGCTGCGAGGCCTGGTTCGTGCTGGTCAACGCCCCGCCGCACGCGGCCCGGCCCGGCCCGGCGCGCGCCGGTGTCGACTGGGACCGGCCGGGGCTCGCCGCCTCCTACGCCGAGCGCGTCCTGGACCTGATGGCGGCCCGCGGCCTCGACGTCCGCCACCGGCTGCGCTGGTACGAGACGATCACGCCCGCCGACCTGGAGCGGCGCACCGGCGCGCCCGGTGGCTCGATCTACGGCACCTCGTCCAACGGCGCCAGGGCGGCCTTCCTACGCCCGTCGAACCGGACCTCGGTGCCCGGGCTGTTCCTCGTCGGCGGTTCCACCCATCCCGGCGGCGGCCTGCCGCTGGTCACCATGTCCGCCCGCATCGTCGCCGACCTGGTCGGCCCCGCCTGAGCCTCCCGCCCGGCCTGGTCAGCCGCCTGGGACGGGCTGGACGGGAAGGCCGGGGACGAGGGGCGTGAGCTGCTCGATGTCGTGGCGAGCCCGGAGGGCGACGATCTCCGCCGGGTTGGGCGGCCCGCCGGCTGTCAGCAGCTCGCCCAGCTCGCGCATGTAGTGCTCGTGCCCGGACGGGGCGACCACGAACAGCATCCGGGCCGGCACCGAGCCGGGGTTCGCGAAGGCGTGCGGGCAGCCCGGCGGGACGTGCATCAGGCTGCCGGGCCCGCCACGGGCGATCTTCCGACCGTCGGTGCCCTCCCAACGCTGCCAGTCCCCGGAGGTCCGGACGAGCGGCTCGAACGCGAGCAGGTCGAGCTCGCCGTCGAGGATGTAGAAGATCTCCTCGGCGGCGCCGTGCCGGTGCGCTCCGACGTCGAAGCCCGGCGGCACGTCGGCCTCGAACACCGACCAGCGCGCCGAGACCTCGGCGCCGATCTTCAACGTCATCCCCGCCGACTGGAGGCGCCGGCCCGCGCCTGGCGGCAGGACAAGCCCATCGGTCATGCCGCCAGACCTCCATCGCGTGGTTCCCAGCCGGTGGCGTCGAGCCAGCCGGCCAGCGTCAGCAGGCCGGGGTGCAGCGCGCGCAGGGCGCCCAGGTCCGGCCGCTGGCTGGCACCGGCGTCGAGCCACGCGAACATCGCGGCGACGTTCTCGTCGAACGCGCGCACGTCGGCCAGCGGGGTCTGCCGGAAGAGCACAGGCTGGCGGGACGCGGCGGCGAACCGCTCGGCGATCTCCAGCCCGGTCAGGATGTCGCCGCCGATGACCGTCGGGCCGGCGGCGAACCGCTCCGGCTCGTCGAGAGCCATCGCCCCCAGCGCGCCGATGTCCCTGATGGAGATCGTGGACAGCCGGGTGGTCGGTCGGACCGCCAGGCTGACGGTGAGCGCGCCGTCGCGCGCCTGCGGCCGGGTGAACGAGGCGAAGTTCTCCATGAAGAACACCGGCCGCAGGATCGTCGTCGCGAGGCCGAGCCGCGCGAGGTGGGCCTCGATCCGGCTCTTGCTGTCGACGTGGGGAACACCGGTGGGGTCGACAGCGTCCGGGTCCGCTCCCGCGATCGAGCTGTAGACGAGGTGCTGGACGCCGACCTCGGCGGCCACCTCGCAGACCGCCTGGCCACGCCGCTGTTCGGCCGCCACGCCCGCGTCGGTCACCCGGGGGCCGGTCATCATGGTCAGCGCGAGGAAGACCGACGGCGTGTCGGTCATCGCCGCGCGCAGCGACGCGCGGTCGTCGAGGTCGCCGGTGACCAGCACCGCGCCGGCGTCCCGCAGCTCGCGCGCCGCCGGCCGGTCCGGGTCGCGGACCAGGGCGTGCACGGTCCGGCCTCGCTCCAGCAGGGCGCGCGCCACGGCGCCGCCTTGCTGGCCTGTCGCGCCGATCACCAGAATTGGTGGGGATCCATCCGTCATGTGCGGAACGGTAGGTCTCTGGGCTGTTCTCAGCCTGGTGCGATTGCCACCAGGCAATGGCGACAAAATGGCATCAGGCGGCGAGGACGTCGGCACAGCCGGCTCGGAGCAGAGTGGCAAAGGGGCCAGACATCTACGGGTGGTCATAGATGACGACCGACGGGCCATCAGCCGATCAGGGGCAGTCACCGGCGGCGGCCCGACGTGCCGAGCTCGCCGTGTTCCTGCGCAGCCAGCGCGCGCGGCTGCGTCCGGCCGATGTCGGCCTGACGTCCGGCCACGGCCGGCGCCGCACCCCCGGCCTGCGCCGCGAGGAGGTCGCCGAGCTGGCAGGCATGTCCCTCACCTGGTACACCTGGCTGGAACAGGGCCGGCCGATCCCGGCGTCGGCCCAGATCGTCGACGCGCTCGGCCGCGCGCTGCGGCTGGATCCCGACCAGCATCGCCACCTGCGGGCGCTGGCCGACCTGCCGATGCCACCCGTGCCGACCCCCGCCGAGACGGCGACACCCCGGCTGCGGCGCCTCGTCGACGCGGCCGCCCCGAACGCCGCTTCCCTCTATGACCGGCACTACGACTTCATCGCGTGGAACGACGCCTACGTCCGGCTGCGGCATGACCCGGGCTCGATGCCACCGCCGCGGCGCAACCTGCTGTGGATGATGTTCACCGATCCCGAGAACCGGCGGCGAATGGCGGGCTGGGAGCCGGCCGCGCGCGCGGTGCTCGGCCAGTTCCGCGCCGCCGCCGGCCGCCAGCCCGACGATCCGCGCTTCGCCGAGCTGGTCTCGGCGCTCACCGACGCCAGCCCCGAGTTCCGGCAGTGGTGGGCGAGCTACCCCGTGCGCGACTTCAGACCGGCGGCCATCGTGATCGACCACCCGATGGCTGGGCGGATCACCCTTGACCTGTTCCAGCTGCGGCCGGTCGAGCATCCGGACCTGCTCCTGGTCCTGCAGGTCCCGGCCGGCGCCGAGGACACCCGCCGCGCCCAGGCCGTTCTCGCGCCACCGGCCGCCCGGCGGTCCGACGGCGACGGCGACGGCGACGGACCAGCCTCTGACATGTCGGCATAACGATCTCTGGGCGACCGCGTGGGCGCCGTATGGTCAGCTGCCAGTGCCGAACGCCCGCCGGTCTCACATCGGCGGGTGGCCCACCGTGAGAGGACTTTCACGGGCCCGAGACCCGTAACGGTGCGTGCCGTAACCGAGTCGCAGTGCACTGGGCGTCGGCAGGGGCCACGCGACGGCGCGTGGCCCGACGAACGCCCACCCCAGAGCAGGAGATCATGAGCCCTGAGGAGATCCGGCTGGTCCAGGAGACGTTCGGCGCCGTCGCGCCGGCGTCCGACGCGGTCGCCGCGCTGTTCTACACCCGGCTGTTCGAGCTCGACCCCGCCCTGCGCGCGATGTTCCCGGCCGACCTGGCCGAGCAGCGCGGCAAGCTCATGAACATGCTGGCCGTGGCCGTTAACGGCCTGTCCCGGCTCGACTCGATCGTGCCGGCGGTGCGGTCGCTCGGCGTGCGGCACGCCGGCTACGGCGTCAGCGACGCGCACTACGACACGGTCGCCGCCGCGCTGCTGGCCACCCTCGCCGAGGGTCTCGGGGACGCCTTCACCCCGCCCGTGCGGGACGCCTGGACGAGCGCCTACACGCTGCTCGCCGACACGATGAAGAGCGCGGCCCACGAGGCGGCGGCCGCGTAGCGAGGGCCGGCCGGAGAACGAGAAGCCGGAGAAGGAGAAGAGGTCCTTAGCGGCCGCGCAGGACACGGTTGAGGACGGCGGTGAGCTGGCCGAGGCCGATGACGGCGACGGCCAGGGCGGCAGTGGCCGCGGCGACGGACGCCGGGCCGCGCAGCGACGGCAGGACGCCGGCGGCGAGTAGCCCCACGGCCGTGATGATCACACGGGTGGGCCGCTCCCCCACGGTGACGACGCCTATCTCGCCGAAGCCGGCGTTGCCGGCGCGGGCCCGGGTGTACTCCAACAGCCCCATGGCCGCGCCGGCGGCGACGGCGAGCCAGCCAGGCGCGCCCAGGAGCCACAGCGCTACCAGGTAGAGCACGTCGGCGACCCGGTCGGCCACCGAGTCCAGCACGAACCCGGTGGCGCTCACCCGGTCACGCAGGATGGCCACCGCGCCGTCGAGGTTGTCCAGCAGGCCGCTCACGGCCACGACGAGCGCCGCCAGCAGCGGCCACCGGCCACCGGCCACCGCGGCGGGCAGGGCGAGGGCCGGCATGGCCGCCGCGGCGGCCGTGACGGCGGCCGGTGGGGTCCTGGCGGCGGCCAGCGGCCGGGCCAACAGATAGGTCACGGTCAGCCAGCCGCGGACGAGCGCGTTACCCGTCGCCGGGTCGTAGCCACCGTGCGTCACAGCCCATGCGGCGAAGTAGTCGATCCGTCCAGGCACGGGGGTACGCACGCGGCCTATCGTCGCCTCCCCGTAGAGTGCCCCGCGTGAGCGAGCAGATTTCGGGCGTCGTCGAGAGCCTCGACGACCTTGACCCGGCCGAGTTCTTCAACACGAGCCGCGACCAGGTGATGCTCGCGGTCAAGATCACGCCCGTCTTCGGCACGCTCGACCTGAGCCTGGTGATGGCCGTCGTGGACGCCGCGAACGAGGCGGGGTTCGCCCTCGTCCGCGAGCAGCCCCTGCGCGACGAGTATCTGCTGTGCGTCTTCGACGCCTACGAGGAGCAGGACTGAATCAGGCCACGACACCCGGCTTACAGGATTAGGCCGTGCGCGAGGCGTTCGGCACCAGAACGAGCAGGGCGGAGCAGCGCGCCGCGGCGCGCTGCTCCGCCCGTTCTGCGTTCTAGCTGACGCCGCCGGAGTGGTCGGCGCCAGAGCGGCCGTGGTGGGCGCGGACGACCTGGCAGACCTCGCGGGTCGCGCTGGACCGGTTCAGGGTGATGAAGTGCAGGCCGGGTGCGCCGCCCGCGAGCAGCCGCTCGGACAGGTCGACGGCCACCTCGATGCCGATCGCCCGCACCGCCGCCGGGTCGTCGGCCACGGCGTGCAGCCGCCCGACGAGGTCGGCGGGGAGCTCGGCGCCGGACAGCTGCGCCATCCGCTCGATCTGCGCGACGTTGGTCACCGGCATGATGCCCGGGATGATCGGCGCATCGCAGCCGCGCGCGCGGACCCGTTCGACGAGCCGGAAGTAGTTGTCGGCGCTGAAGAAGAACTGGGTGATCGCGTAGTCGGCGCCGGCCCTGAACTTGCCGACCAGGAAGTCCGCGTCGCTGTCCGGGTCTGGCGAGCGGGGATGCTTGTCCGGGAAGGCAGCGACGCCGACGCAGAAGTCGCCGAGCGACTTCACCAGCTCGACCAGCTCGCTCGAGTAGCGCAGCCCTTCGGGGTGGGCGACCCAGTCCCCCTGCGGGTTGCCCGGCGGGTCGCCGCGCAGCGCCATCACGTTGCACACCCCGGCGCCGGCGTAGTTGCCGATCACCTGGCGCAGCTCGGCGACGGAGTGGTTCACCGCGGTCAGGTGGCCGATGGGCGTCAGCGTCGTGTCGGTGGCGATCTGCTCGGTGACCCGGATCGTGCCGTCGCGGGTGGACCCGCCGGCGCCGTAGGTCACGGAGACGAACGAGGGGTGCAGCGCCTCGATCTCGCGCAGCGCCCGCCACAGCGCGCGCTCGCCATCCGGTGTCTTGGGCGGGAAGAACTCGAACGAGTACGAGATCTCACCGGCGGCGAGGAAGTCCCGCACCGTCCTGGGCCGCTCCGTCTCAGGAGTCTGTGTCGTCCCAGGAGCCGGTGTCCTCGGAGGCAAGGTCACTGGAGCGCTCCCCACCGCTGTCATACCAAGGAGCGTAGCCGGGATACAGCCCACTCCCAGAACCGCCCCAAAGCTGTGTTGCTGGTTCGCTCCGTGCGGGCACGGCACTCCGGCCCCGTACTCGCTTCGCTCCCACGGGACCTCCGCGCCGCGGGGTTCCTGCCGGATCCGACGAAGTCGATCTGGGAGGTCCGCCTCCTCCGCTCACGTGCGCTGCGGCGACCTCCGCTGCGGCCCAACCCACGTCGCTTCACTCGTGGGCCGGGCCTCCGCGCAGGCGCGCCTCCGCGCCGCACGGTCACCTCTCACTTGACCGTTCAAGAGACCAGGTCAGGCCGGTGCCGGGGCCACATCCTGCAACTCAGATCGGGCGGGTGCCGCCGGCGGCGGGGGTGCCGACGCGGACTGGGCCGCCGTGGCTGCGCACCAGGATGGCGCTTGGCGCGTCCGGGTCGGTGTCGACGTCGACGCGCGCCGGGCTCGCAGGGTCCGCGGACTCCACCTCGACGGCATAGCGGCCGTCCGGCAGCACGATGGTGATCGTCCCGGACCCGCCGGTGACCGCGAGCCGCCTCGGCTGGCCGGTGAAGTGCAGGCTGATGTCCCCGGCCGCGGCGCGCGCGGTGACCTCCGTCCCGGACAGCTCGCGCGCGGCGATCGTCGCCGTCTCGGTCACCAGCGCAAGGTCCCCCGCCGAGCCCCACATGCTGATCTCGCCGGCGCGCAGCTCGACGCGCGCCGGCGTCGCGCGCGGCAGCCGCAGCCGCAGCCGCGCCTCGCTCGTCTCGCCGTCCAGGCGCAGCGTCCCGTCGGCCACCGTGAGCCGGGGAAGGGCCTGGCCCACCCGGCGACGTACCGTCAGGTCGACCCGCGCGTCGGCCCGGTCGTCCTCGCCGATCTCGACTCGGCCGGCCATGAGTCGAACCTCGACGGCGCGTACCCCCTCGACCGTGCGCACGGCGGACACCGGCGGGCGGCGCAACAGCCGCAGCCCGCCGACCGCGAGCGCGAGGAACACGGCCGCGAGCACCACCACGAGCGCGTTGCCGACGGGACCGGACACGGGAATGCTCCACACAGGTATCAACGGGCATGTGCACGGACAGGACGGACGCATGGAGGCACGACGACCTCGGCTTGGTGACGTTACAGCGGCAAGCAACCGAGCTGGGAGCGAAGGCACACCTGTGCAGCGCCCCAGCCACGAGCGACGGGGTCCCTGCGGAATCGGCGAAGCCGATTCCGCAGGTCGTGCAAGCTCTCTACCAGCCCTGTGCTTCCGGGTTGGTGACGTTCCAGCGCAAGGTGACCGTGCGGCGCGCAGGCGCGCCTCCGCGGAGGCCCGGCCCCGCGCGAAGCGACCTGCCCCGCAGGGATGGTTCCGGACCCGGTCGTCGTGGGTCGGTGACGTTCAGCGGTTGGTGACCGTGCTGGCGCGGAGGCGCGCCTCCGCGGAGGCCCGGCCCCGAGCGAAGCGAAGGGGTTGGGCCGCAGCGGAGGTCGCCGTAGCGCACGTGAGCGGAGGAGGACGGCGCGCGGAGGTCCCGTGGGAGCGAAGCGAGCACGGGGCCGGAGCGCGCCGCCCGCACGGAGCGAACCATGAAACAAAGGTGGCGGCGTGCGGACGGTGATCGGGCCGACGGACCATGTGGTGGTGGTCGGCGCGGGCCTGGGCGGACTGTCCGCCGCGCTGCGGCTGGCCGGAGCCGGCCGGCGGGTGACCGTGCTGGAGCGTGCCGACGTTCCCGGCGGGCGGGCCGGGGTATGGCGCGCCGGCGGCTACCAGTTCGACACCGGCCCGACGGTGCTGACGATGCCGGACCTGATCGCCGACGCGTTCGCCGCCGTCGGCGAGGACCTCGCCGACTGGCTGACGCTGCGCCCCCTCGACCCGATGTACCGGGCGCGCTTCGCCGACGGGTCGACGCTCGACCTGCGGGCCGACCCGGAGGCGACGGCCGCCGGCATCGAGGCGCTGTGCGGCCCGGCGGAGGCCGCCGGCTATCGGCGATTCGTGGAGCTGGTCAGCGCGATCTACCGGGCCGAGATGCGCGACTTCATCGACGCCCAGCTCGACTCGCCGCTGGCGCTGCTGCGCCCGTCGCTCGCGCGCCTGGCCGCGCTCGGGGCCTTCCGCCGGCTCGACCGGCTGGTCGGCGCCCACCTGCACGACCCGCGGACCCGCCGGCTGTTCTCGTTCCAGGCGATGTACGCCGGCCTGGCGCCCAGCCAGGCGCTCGGGGTCTACGCGGTGATCTCCTACATGGACTCGGTGGCGGGCGTGTTCCACGCCGAGGGCGGCATGCACGCGGTGCCGGCGGCGATGGCGGCGGCGGCCGCCAAGCACGGCGTGACGCTGCGTTACAGCACCGCTGTCACCGGGGTGGAGGTCCGGGGCGGGCGGGCGGTGGCGGTGCGCACCGCCGACGGTGAGCGGATCGCCGCCGACGTGGTGGTGCTCAACCCCGACCTGCCGACCGCCTACCGGGAGCTGCTGCCGCCGGCCCTGACCCCGGCGCGGCTGGCCCGGCTGCGCTACTCGCCCTCGTGTTTCCTGCTGCTCGCGGGCGCGGGCGCCACCGCCCATCCGGACGCCGGCCGCCCGGAGGCCGCCGCCCAACACACGATCCACTTCGGCCACGCCTGGCGGCGGACGTTCGCCGAGATCATCGGGCGGGGCGAGCTGATGACCGACCCGTCGTTCCTGGTCAGCGTCCCRTCGGTGACGCAGCCTGGGCTCGCGCCGGCGGGCGGGCACGCGTTCCACGTGCTGTTCCCGACGCCGAACACGGTGGCCGGGGCGGGGCTGGACTGGTCGGTGATCGGTCCGCGCTACCGCGAGGAGGTCGTCGCGGCCCTGGAGAGCCGGGGATACCCGGGTTTTGGCGCTTCGGTGGCAGTGGAGTCGATCACCACACCGGCGGACTGGCAGGCGCGCGGGCTGACCGCTGGCGCGCCCTTCGCGGCGGCGCACACCTTCCGTCAGACCGGCCCGTTCCGGCCCGGAAACCTGGTTCCCGGCCTGGAGAACGTCGTGTTCACCGGCAGTGGCACCCGCCCGGGCGTCGGCGTGCCGATGGTGCTGATCTCCGGTCGACTGGCGGCGGAACGCATCATCGCGAGCCGCCACGCCCGGCTACTCCCGGCCGGTACGCCCATGTCCCTAACCGCCTTAAGAAACCGTAACCGCCTTAAGAATCCGTAAACAAACAGGACGAGCGTGGCTGGACCTCGGCTTTCCCCGCCGGTTTCCCGGCCCGGCTGGGAGAATGGGACCCATGGAGGAACGGGCGGAGACGCTGGCCGCACCGGACACGACCAGCGATGCGGCACTGCTGGAACGTGCGCTGTTCGAGGTGAAGAAGGTCATCGTCGGCCAGGACCATATGGTCGAACGGATGCTGGTCGCGCTGCTGGCGCGCGGGCACTGCCTGCTCGAGGGCGTGCCCGGCGTGGCGAAGACGCTGGCCGTGCAGACGCTGGCCGACGTCGTGGGCGGCAGCTTCGTGCGCATCCAGTTCACCAACGACCTGGTCCCGTCCGACATCGTCGGAACCCGGGTCTACCGGGCCAGCCGGGAGACGTTCGACATCGAGCTCGGGCCGATCTTCGCGAACTTCGTCCTGGCCGACGAGATCAACCGGGCGCCGGCGAAGGTGCAGTCGGCGCTGCTGGAGGTCATGTCGGAGAAGCAGGTCTCGCTCGGCGGCGTCACCCATCGGCTGCCGGTCCCGTTCCTGGTGCTGGCCACCCAGAACCCGATCGAGTCCGAGGGTGTCTACCCGCTGCCCGAGGCGCAGCGCGACCGGTTCCTGATGAAGGTCAACGTCCCGTACCCCACGCCGGGMGAGGAGCTTGAGATCGTCCGGCGGATGGGGGTGCGCCCGCCGAGAGCGGACCGGGTGCTCGACCCGAAGACGCTGGTGCGCCTGCAGGAGCGAGCCGACGACGTCTTCGTCCACCACGCGATCATGGACTACGCCGTCCGTCTCGTGCTGGCGAGCCGCACCCCGGAAACCTACGGCCTGCCCGACCTCGCCGGCCTGCTCACCTACGGCGCGTCGCCACGCGCCTCGCTCGGCCTGATCGCCGCGGCGCGGGCGCTCGCGCTGCTGCGCGGGCGGGACTACGCCGTGCCGGACGACGTCCGCGCGGTCACGCTCGACGTCATGCCGCACCGGCTCGTGCTCTCCTACGACGCGCTGGCCGACGGCCTGAGCTCCGACGAGATCGCCGCCCGCATCGTCGCCGGCGTGCCTGCCCCGCAGGTCGCCCCCCGCCAGCAGCCGGGTGGGCGCGTCCCGGTCGGCGCCGGTCGCTGGTCCCCGAACGTCAGCAACGGCTTTCCCGAGTACCAGGACGAGGACCGGCCGGCATGACCGATCCCCGGCGCCGCCCGGGCTGGCTGACTCCCCGTGGCGCGGTGATGTCCGCCCAAGGGGGCGGCCCTCCCCCCGTGCCCGGCGTCGGTCGGCCGTGGGCCGGGCCCTCCCCGGACCCGGACCTGGTGGCCGGGACGACCGGTCTCGCGCCGGCCGGGACCGGGGGCACCGCCGGCACGGGTGACGCGGCCGGCCGGGCGCACGCGCGGGCCACCGACCCCGTGGTCGAGCGGACGCTGCGCCACCTGGAGCTGACCGTGCTGCGCCGGCTCGACGGGCTGCTGCTCGGCGACTACCTCGGCATCCTTCCCGGCCAGGGCAGCGAGAAGGCCGAGAGCCGCGAGTACCAGTTCGGCGACGACGTCCGCAGGATGGACTGGGCGGTCACCGCCCGCACGACGGTCCCGCACGTGCACGACCTGATCGCCGACCGCGAACTGGAGACCTGGGCACTGGTCGACCTGACCGCGAGCCAGAACTTCGGCAGCGCCCGCTGCGAGAAGCGCGAGCTCGCCATCGCCGCCACCGCCGCCGTCGGCTTCCTGACCGCGCGGACCGGCAACCGGATGGGGGCGATCGCGCTCACCGACACCGGCACCCGGCTGATCCCGGCGAGGCCCGGCCGCGCCGGCCTGCGCGCGCTGCTGCGCACACTGCTGTCCCTCGAGCCCGCCGCCTCCGCCGAGGCGCCGCGACCGGGCATGTTCGGGCGCCGCGCCCCTGGCGCCACCCGGACGGCCCGCGGCACCGGCCAGCCGCCGGCTCCCACCCACCAGCAGCCGCCCCCGACGCACCGTCCCAAGGCGCCAGGGAGCCCCCGGCCGGGCACCGACCTCGCGGCGGCGATCGAGGCGCTGCGCCGGCCCGTGCGCCGGCGCGGCCTGGTCGTCGTGATCTCCGACTTCCTGTCCGTCGACCTCGCCTGGGCGCGCCCGCTGCGGGCGCTCGGCGGCCGGCACGACGTGCTCGCCGTCGAGGTGGTCGACCCGCTGGAGCTGTCGCTGCCGAACGTCGGGCCGCTCGCGGTCGTCGACCCGGAGACGGGCGAGCTGTTCGACCTGCCCACCCACTCCCGCCGCTTCCGCGAGCGCTACGAGGCGGCCGCGGCCAGCCACCGCGCCGAGGTGGCCGCGGCGCTGCGCGGCGCCGGCGCGGCGCACCTGCGGCTGCGCACCGACAAGGACTGGCTGATCGAGATCGCCCGGTACGCGGCGGCGAGCCGGCGCGGGCAGGCCGCGCTGCGCGGCGCCGGGGGTGCCAGCGGCGCCGGGGGTGGGGGCGCCGCCAGGGCACGCGCCGCCAGGGAGACGGCCCGCCAGCACCGCCCCGCGGCCACGGTCCGCCCGATCCGAACAGGCGGCACGACGACATGAGCTTCCTGTCCGCCCACTGGCTGTGGCTGCTGTTCGCCGTCGCGGCGCTGCTCGCCTGGCACATCGTCGCCTCGGTCCGCCGCCGCGGCTACGCGGCCCGGCTCGCGTCCGCCTCCACGCTCGCCTCGGTGCTGCCGATGCGGCCGCAGTGGTGGCGCCGGCACGTCCCGGCCGCGCTGATGCTGCTCGCGCTCACCGGGATGGTCTTCGCGCTCGCCCGCCCGGCCAAGGCACAGCGGGTGCCCCGGGAGCGGGCCACGATCATGCTCGCGATCGACGTGTCGAACTCGATGGCGGCCACCGACATCACCCCGAACCGCCTGGCCGCGGCCAAGCAGGGCGCCCAGGCGTTCGTCGACCAGCTGCCGCCGCGGATCAACCTGGGGCTGGTGTCCTTCTCCGGCAGCGCGGCGGTGCTGGTGCCGCCGACCACCGACCGCGAGGCGATCCGCACGGCGATCAACGGCCTGCAGCTCGGCCCGGCGACCGCGATCGGCGAGGGTATCTACGCCTCGCTACAGGCGATCAGCAGCGCGGGCGAACGGCTGACGGAGGCCAGCCAGTCCCCGCCGCCGGCGGCGATCGTGCTGCTCTCCGACGGCGAGACGACCCGGGGCCGGCCCAACACCCAGGCCGGCCAGGCCGCCAAGGACGCGCACGTCCCCGTCGACACGATCGCCTACGGCACCGCCGGCGGCACGCTCGACGTCGGCGGGCAGCTGATCCCGGTACCGGTGAACGAGCCGGCACTGCGCCAGATCGCCGAGCAGACCGGCGGCTCGCACCACCGGGCCACCTCGGGCGACGAGCTCACCTCTGTGTACAAGGGCCTGGGCAGCTCGATCGGCTACCGCAAGGAGTTCCGCGAGATCACCCCGGCCTTCGTCGGCGCCAGCCTCGCGCTCGGCCTGGCCGCCGGCGCCCTGGGCCTCGCCTTCGGCCGCCGGCTCCCGTGACCGTTACCCAGGAAGCCGAGCTGGCCGCGATCGCAGCGGAGCCGGTACTGCGTCGCTCCTATGCCGCCGCCCGCCGGCTCAACGCCGAACACGGCCGCACCTACTATCTGGCCACCCTCATGCTCCCGGCCTGGAAACGGCCGTACGTGCACGCCCTCTACGGTTTCGCCCGGTATGCCGACGACATCGTCGACAGCCTGGACTCCCAGCTGCCCGCCGCCGACCGGGCCGCGTGGCTCGCCGACTGGGGCGGCCGCCTCGTCGACACGCTGCACCGCGGCGCTGACGCCACCGACGACTCGGTGCTGCCGGCCGTCATCCACACGATCCGCCGCTGGGACCTGCCCGTCGGCTACTTCGAGTCGTTCCTCACGTCGATGGCGATGGATCTCACCGTCACCGGCTACGACACGTTCGACGACCTGATGACCTATGTCTACGGCTCGGGCACCGTCATCGGCCTGCAGATGCTGCCCGTCCTGGGGCCCTCCTCCCCCGCCGCCGCCCCGTACGCCGGCGACCTCGGCACCGCCTTCCAGCTGATCAACTTTCTGCGCGACGTCGGCGAGGACCTGCGCCGCGGCCGGGTCTACCTGCCGCGCGAGTCGATGGAGCTGTTCGGCGTCACCCGGGAGAAGCTCGCGACCGGCGTCGTTGACGGCGCCGTGCGCCGGCTGCTGCGCCACGAGATCGGCCGGGCGCGCGAGCTGCTGCGCGCCGCCACTCCAGGTATTCGGCTGTTGCACCCGACCTCGCGGGACTGCATGTGGACGGCGGCCCGCCTCTACGGCGGCATCCTCGACGAGATCGAGAAGGCGGACTACCAGGTGCTGTCCCGCCGGGTCGCGGTCGGCACGCCGCGCCGGCTCGCCGTCGCCGGCGGCGTGCTGGTGCGCAGCCGCGCTCGCCGCCTCGTGCCACGGCAGCGCTAGAGCCCCTCACCGGAACGATCCCGACGATGACGCACAGGCGTCGACTCTGCCGCCGGGGTCGGCTGTATCGTCTGTCGATCGTCTGTCGCGCGCCATGGGCCTCGACGGGCGAGACACGCGAGACCCGGCTGATAGCGTGACCATGAATCGACCTCACGTACCAGGTCGGACGGCCAGCCTGCCCGCAGCCGAGCATGCGCCGGGCGAAAGGCGGTCGGAACCTTTCATCGGGAACGACGGGACTTCATGCTCGACAAGCGCTTCATCCGGGAGAACCCCGACGCCGTGAAGCAGGCGGTGGCCGTCAAGGGAATCGACCTCGACGTGGACGAGCTGCTCCAGCTCGACCAGGACAACCGCAAGCTGCAGTTCGAGGTCGACACGGCGCAGGCCAGCCGCAAGTCCCGGTCCAAGGAGTTCGCCAAGGCCGACGCGGCCCGCAAGGCCGAGCTGCGGGCCGAGCAGGCCGACTTCGACAGGAAGCTGACCGAGCTGCGCGAGCAGCTGTCCGCGACCGGCGCCCGGCTGAACGAGCTGATGCTGGCGACGCCGACCATCCCGTGGGAGGGCGCACCGGTCGGCCCGGACGAGTCCGCGAACACGGTCGTGCGCACCTGGGGCACCCGGCCCGAGTTCGACTTCGCTCCGCTCGACCACGTCGACCTCGCGGAGAAGCGCGGCTGGGCCGAGTTCGCTCGGGCGCGACGGGTCGCCGGTGAGCGCGCCTACGTGCTGTGTGGCGACGCGGTGCTGTTGGAGCGGGCGCTGCACTCGTACGCCCTCGACCTGCTGCACGGCCAAGGCTTCCGGTTGATGTCGGTGCCCTCGCTGGTCAAGGAGGCCCCACTGGTCGGCACCGGCATGCTGCCGAAGGGCCGCGCCGAGATCTACGAGATCCCGGCCGACGACGCCTTCCTCGCCGGTACCGCCGAGGTATCGCTGGTCGGCCTGCATGCCGGCGAGATCCTCGACGCCGCGCGGCTGCCGATCCGGTACGCGGGCATCTCGCCGTGCTTCCGCCGGGAGATCGGCAGCGCGAGCCGGGACGTGCGCGGGCTGCTGCGCGTCCACCAGTTCGAGAAGGTCGAGCAGTTCGTCATCTGCGCCAACGACCAGGACGAGTCGGACCGCTGGCACGCGGAGCTGCTCGGCACCGCCGAGTCGATCCTGCAAGCCCTGGGACTGGCCTACGAGGTCGTCGAGTGCGCCACCGGCGACATGGGCGTCGGCAAGTATCGGATGAACGACATCAACACCTGGTTCCCGTCGCTCGGGATGTTCCGGGAGACGCACAGCTGCTCGTCGCTGAAGGACTGGCAGGCGCGGCGAGCGAACGTGCGCTACCGGACCACGGATGGCGAGATCCACTTCGCGTACACCCTGAACAACACCGCTGTCGCCACCCCCCGGCTGCTGGCCGCCGTGCTGGAGAACTTCCAGACGGCCGACGGCGCCCTGCGGGTACCCGAGGTGCTCCGCCCCTACCTGGGCGGCCGCGACACCCTGTGAGGCCGACCCGGGCTCCCGGCGTGAGGCTCTCCTGCCCCGCCGGGATTCCCGGCGAAGCGCCATCGCTCAATGATCGGAACGATGCCACGGATCCGGTAACTTCGCCGACGGGTACCGTCGGGCGGTCCGTGCCTCCAAGGTTTCGCTAAGGCGACCCCAAGGCAATGCTTAGCCGGATTCAACAGGCTTGGGCGGGTCGGCGAGCCGGGCGGGCCGAAGGGCATGCGGAAATGATCTTCTTTCGCGTGCCCGGCGGCCATGGTCACTCAGGGACGCGGACAGCAGCGGCAGGCGTGTGTAGGGCAGGGAGGCCCGGTCGGTGAGCAACTCGAAGACACGGCGACGGCGCGAGCTGGAGATGGCCAGAGCGCAGCGGGCGGCGGAGCGGCGGCACGCCGCCCGTCGCCGACGGCAGCGGGTCATCACCATCGTCGCGGCCGCGCTCGTGGTCGTGCTCGGTGGCACGATCACGGCCGTCGTGCTGGCCACCACCGGTGGCGACGGCAGCCCCACCGCGAGCCCGACCCCGAGCGCGAGCGCGGCCGGCGCCACCACCAAGGTCGGCGACTGTGTCTACACCAAGGACACCTCCGGCCAGGCACCGGCGAAGGAGGTCTCGATGCCCGCCGCGGCGCCGGCCGTGAGCACCAAACCGGCGACGATGACCATCAACACGAACCTCGGCACGATGGTCGCGACTCTCGACCCGGCCAAGGCCCCGTGCACGGTGCACGCGCTGTACGCGCTGGTGCAGCAGAAGTACTTCGACGACACCCCGTGTCACCGGGAGACCTTCGGGCCCGAGGCCGGCATCTACGTGCTGCAGTGCGGCGACCCGACCGGCACCGGCTCGGGCAGCCCCGGGTTCACCTACAAGAACGAGAACACCGCGGGCGTCAACTACAACCGCGGCGTGCTCGCCATGGCGAACGCCGGCGCCGACACCAACGGCAGCCAGTTCTTCATCAACTACGCCAACCCGAGCGAGGAGGGCGCCAAGGCCCTCGCCGGCGGCTACACCGTCTTCGGCCAGATCACCCAGGGCCTGGACATCCTCGACAAGATCACCAGCCCGGGCGTCGACGAGGGCGGCTCGGACGGCGCCCCCGTCACCAAGCCCCAGATCACCTCGATCACGATCGACCAGGAGCAGCCCGCGGCCGCCACCGGTTCCGCGTCGCCGGCTCCCACCACGAGCCCGGCCACGTCACCGACGCCGACCGCCACCGCCACTCCGTCGTCCTGACGGGACGGCGGGCCCGAAGTACCCAGGCCGGGGCTGACCTCCGCGGAGGTCAGCCCCGGTGGCGTCTCACGGGTCCGCTAAGAGGCGTTCCACTTCCGGATGGTGTCGATCCTGGTACGCAGCTGGGCGGCGGTGGCCTGGCCGCTGGGCGGCCCGCCGCAGGTGCGGCGAAGCTCGGCGTGGATCATGCCGTGGGGGCGGCCGGTGCGATGGTTGTTCGCCGCGACCAGCCGGTTGAGCTCCTTGCGCAGCTCGCCGATCACCTCGTGGACCGGGCGGCTGCCGTCCTCCTCCGCCGCCAGCGAGCCGACCTGGGCCGGCGGGGTGACGCCCGCCGCGATGTCCTTGGCCGCCTTGGACTTGCGGGCGCGCTCGGCGGCGAGCTGCGAGGCCTGGCGCTGGCGCAGCAGGGTGGTCACCTGGTCGGGCTCCAGCAGGCCGGGCAGGCCCAGGAAGTCCTCTTCCTCGGCCGAGCCCGCCGCGGCCGGCGCGCCGAACTCGCCGCCGTCGAAGATGACCCTGTCCAGCTCGGCGGAGGAGTCCAGCGCCGTGAACGGTGAGTCCGGCTTGTCGGTGGTGTCGCGGCGCCGGTTGGCCTCGCGCAACGCGTCGTCGTCGAACCCCTCCGGCTCGCGCAGCGGCTTGTCCAGCGCGTGGTCGCGCTGGACCTCCATCTGGCCGGCGAGATCGAGCAGTACGGGGACGCTGGGCAGGAACACCGACGCGGTCTCCGCCCGCCCGCGACCGCGCACGAACCGGCCGACGGCCTGCGCGAAGAACAACGGCGTCGCCACCGACGTCGCGTAGACGCCGACCGCCAGCCGCGGCACGTCGACGCCCTCGCTGACCATCCGCACCGCGACCATCCAGCGGTCCGTCGAGCGGCGGAACGCCTCGATCCGGTCGCTGGCGGTCGGGTCGTCGGACAGCACGACCGTGGGCTCGGTGCCGCTGATCCGGCGCAGCAGCCCGGCGTAGGCGCGGGCGTTCGCGTGGTCGGTCGCGATCACGAGGCCGCCCGCGTCCGGCATGCCGCCGCGGCGGACCTGGGTGAGCCGCATGTCGGCCGCGGCGAGCACCGCGGGGATCCAGTTGCCCCGCGGGTCGAGCGCCGTGCGCCACGCGGCGGCCGTCTGCTCGTTGTTCAGCGGCTCGCCGAGCCGGGCGGACAGCTCGGCGCCGGCGCTGGTCCGCCAGCTCATCTCGCCCGAGTACGCGAGGAAGAGCACCGGGCGCACGACGCCGTCGCGCAGCGCCTCGGAGTAGCCGTAGGAGGAGTCCGCGACGCTGCGCGTCACCCCGTCCTGGCCCGGCAGGTAGGTGACGAACGGGATCGGGTTCACGTCGGAGCGAAAGGGCGTCCCCGTCAGCGCCAGGCGGCGGGTGGCCGGGCTGAACGCCTCCCGGGTCGCCTCGCCCCAGGACAGCGCGTCGCCAGCGTGGTGGATCTCGTCGAGGATCACCAACGTCCGCCGGGCCTTGGTGCGGGCAAAGTGCAGCGCCGGGTGCGCGGCCACCTGGGCGTAGGTGAGCACGACGCCGTCGTAGTCACGCGAGGTCGCGCCGGCGGAGTTGCGGAAGTTCGGGTCGAGGGAGATACCGGCGCCGGCGGCGGCGTCCGCCCACTGGCGCTTGAGGTGCTCGGTCGGCGCGACGACCGACACCGCCGTCACCACGCCGGCGGCGAGCAGCTCGGCGGCGGCCGTGAGGGCGAACGTCGTCTTGCCTGCTCCCGGCGTCGCGACCGCGAGGAAGTCGCGGCCACCCGCGGCCGAGGTCGCGCGGTAGCGCTCCAGCGCCACCCGCTGCCACTCCCGCAGCGGGCGTGCCTGGGTTCGCGGGGCGGGCACGGTCTGGGCCGCCTGCCGCGGTATCGGCCGGGTTGGCTCGGATTGGTGGCGGACGTTCACGGGCTCTGACTCTATGGGGCACCACCGACAACCGGCCGCCCCCGGGGCAGGCGCCGCGCCGGAGCCCACCCGTTCGAGGCCCGGCGGCGGCTGGCGGCCAGGCGGCGGCCGGCCGGGCGGGCGCGCCTCACGGTGCGCGGCAGGTGACCGGGCCGGCCCGACCTGCCCGCGGCGGACGCACGGGCCGTGACCGCACGGGCTGTGACCGGCGACGAAGTGGAGTGATCTGCACCACATCGGGCGCACGAGGATTTCCACAGCACGGTAGCCGGCACGAGCGTTGGTGACGACCATCTGCACGACAGGATGCACCTGCAGTCACGCTACGCCACGCTAAGGCCACAGCCCGAATACGTAGCGCCGAACGCGCGGCTACATTCTGTTTGCCGAAACCCAGGCCTGTACGTTCCGTGAACAATTCCGGAGCAGGTACTCGTGGACTCGCCTTTCCAAGCGGTTACGCTGATCGTGTCCATTGCCTGACCTGGAGGTTGCGCGATGCCGGCACAAGTCGGGACCGAGGCTCGTCCCATTGCGACTGAACCGCGTCGCGTGCTGGCCGCGGACCGGGGCCGCGCCCCGGCTGCCCGAGGCGCCCACCCGGGTCAGGGCAACCGTGGCCAGAACACCGCCCTGCCGGGCGCGCCTGGCCAGCACACCGCGGGCCGCGGCGGGCACGGCCAGAGCGTTCACCACCAGCCCGACCGGTCACGCCCGGCCATCCACCCGGCCGATTCCGAGATGGACGCGGCGAGGCCGATGCCCGCGCGAACTCCGAATGGCCGGCTGCGGACCTGCCGGGAGGAGAAAGGCTGGTCCCAGGAACGGCTCGCCGTCGAGCTGCGACGTTTCGCGGTTCTGCACGAGGGCCGGGAGGCCGGCGTCACCGGCAACATGATCTGCAAGTGGGAAAAAGGCGACAAAAAGCCGAGCCTGCGTTACCAGCGGCTGTTGCGAGCCCTTTTCCACCGCTCATCGGCGGAGCTTGGATTCATCGACGACGACCCAACATCGAATGGGCCCACCGCAGGCATGGCCGCGGGAATTCTGGGTATAGCGGACGTCGTGGACCCGCACGTAGTGAACACCATGGCCACGAACAGCTCCGGAAACCATGTCGACCGCACGTCGTCGATTGTCCTGCGCACCGGCGAGGACGCTCGCGGCATTCCGGTCGAGCGGCGCGGATTCCTTCGGATGATGGCGGCCGGTGGGGTCGCCGTCGTCCCGGTCGGCGCCACCGTCGCCGCGACGGGAGCCGCCGACGAGGCGCCCTGGGACCGGCTCTCGGCGGCGCTTCGCCAGCGCAGCCCCGTCACCCCCGAGCTCGCCCAGCAGCTCAGCCAGCACACCGCCGGTCTTTTCGGCCTGGAAGAGCGGGTGCCCGCGCGCACGCTGCTGGGCCGCGTCGCCGGCCACCTGTGCACCCTCACCCAGCTGCTCGAGTCGACGACCCGCTCACCGATCCGGCGCGAACTCGCCAGCACCGCGGGCGAGACGGCGGCGCTCGCCGGCTGGCTCGCGTTCGACATGAACGACAACCCCTCGGCGCTCGCGTATTACCGGGTCGCCATCGAGGCCGCCAAGGAGGCCGACGACCCGGCGCTGTGGGCCTGCGTCCTCGGCTACGAGAGCTACCAGCCGGGCGCGGCCGGCCGCCCCGACCAGGCCTGCGCGCTGCTCGCCGAGGCGCAGCGCAGGATCGGGCGTGGCGCGAACCCACTGACCAGGTCGTGGCTCGCCGCCAGGGAGGCCGAGGAGCAGGCGGCGCGCGGCGACGGCCGCGCGGCGAGCGCCGCGATCGACCGGGCCCAGGAGGCGTTCGCGAAGGCCAACACGCCGGACCGGGTCTGGACTGGCTTCTTCGACCGCGGMCGCCTCGACGGCCTGCGGGTGACCACCATGACGCGGCTGCGCCGCCCGACCGCCGCGTACGCGGCGGCGAGCGACGCGCTGCGCGCCGCCGGCCCCGCCGCCACCAAGAAGCGGTCCCTCCTGCTCGCCGACATCGCCGAGGTGCACATCCAGCGACGCGACATCGAGAGCTCCTGCCGGTTCGCGGCCGATGCCCTCGCCATCGTCGCGCAGACGGACTTCTCCCTCGGCCTCGGCCGTGTGCAGCGGGTCCGCGAGCGTCTCGCCCCGTGGCAGTCCACCGTCGCCGTCCGCGACCTCGACGAGCAGCTGCGCGCGCTCGTCTAATTGGTTCGCTCCGTCCGGGCACGGCGCTCCGGCCCCGTACTCGCTTCGCTCCCACGGGACCTCCGCGCCGTGTCCTCCTCCGCTCACGGGCGCTCCGGCGACCTCGCTGCGGCCTCCCCACGTCGCTTCGCTCGTGGGGAAGCCTCCGCGAGGCGCGCCTCCGCGCCAGCGCGGTTGCGATCCGCTGAACGTCACCAACCCGAAACCACAACGCTCGTATGGACACGTCGCTTCGCTCGTGTGGCGGCTTTCACCCCTGTCTAGACACTCCACGAGCGCAGCGAAGTGTCCCGACGGACAGGCCTGCTTCGGCTACGTGACGTTCAGCGCAAGGTGACCGTGCGGGCGCGGAGGCGCGCCTCGCGGAGGCCCGACCCACGAGCGAAGCGAGGTGGGCCGGGCCGCAGCGAGGTCGCCGGAGCGCCCGTTCGCGGAGGAGGACGGCGCGCGGAGGTCCCTTGGGAGCGAAGCGAGTAACGGGCCGTAGCGCGCCGCCCGCACGGAGCGAACCAGCAACAACCTTCCACCCCAACCCCGGAGCCTGCGAAGCGAGTACGGGCCGGAGCGTGCTGCCTGGACACAGCGAACCAGAAATACAACCCAGCCCGTGGAAAAACCGGTCCGCCGGCGCCGGATACCGCATTCTTACCTGTCCGGCGGCAGCGCATCCCGACTCCGACGCGGACTCACCGAGCTCCCATTGTGAACGGAGCCCGAGGCTGAAAGACCGAGCCCGGAAAATGAGCGTTCACACCGGATATGGATATTTCTCCGGGGATGAGGCCACCGCGCGGCGGGTGTGGAGGTCGTCGATGGTCGCCGCGTCGTAGCCGAGCTCGGTGAGAATCTCCCGGGTGTGTTCGCCGTACAGCGGTGCCGGGCGGTCCGGGCGGGTCGGGGTGTCGCTAAAGGTCATGAGGTTGCCGAACTGGCGAACCCGGCCGAGCAGCGAGTGCGTGTGCTCGGTGACCAGGCCAAGGCGCACCAGGTCCTCGTCGAACAGCAGGGTCTCGCCGTCGCGGGTGTCCGCGGAGATCTCGGCCGGCACCCCGGCCGCGTCGAGTGCACGTACCCAGGCCAGCGCCCGGTCCGCGCGGAAGGCCTCGGCGAGCAGCGCCGTGAGCTCGGCGCGGCGCTCTTCGCGGGCGGCCGGCGTGGCGAACCGCGGGTCGGCCGCGAGTTCGGCGAGGCCCAGCACCGCGCACAGCGCCTGCCAGTGCTCGGGGCGCACCGCGGCCAGCTGCAGCCAGCCGTCCCTCGTCTCGTACAGCCGGTAGAGGGCGCCGAGGCCGAGCTGCTCGCGGTCGAGCTCGCCACGCGGCGACGGGGTGCCGTCGGCGGCGAGCCAGGAGTCGGCGGTGTGCAGCATGCTGCCGTGCAGGATCGACGTCCACACCGACTGGCTCACCCCGGTGTTGGCGCGGTGGAACAGCGCGACCAGCACGCCGAAGACCGAGGGGATGGCGGCGGCGATGTCTCCGTGCCCGTAGCGGTACCACAGCGGCGGGTTGCCCGCGGGGACCGGACCCTGCTCCCATTCGATGCCGCTGGCCGCCTGGCCGAGCGGGTCGAGCCCGCCCAGGTGGGAGTACGGCCCGACCGGCCCGTACATGTACGTGTTGCAGTACAGGATGTCGGGTCGCACCGCCTTGCAGTGCTCGTGGCCGATGCCGAGCCGGTCGGCGATGCCCTTCTGCATGTTGTGGTGGACGACGTCGGCGGTCGCGACCAGCCGCAGCGCGACGTCCAGGCCCTCGGGCTTCTTCAGGTCGAGGGCGATGTCCCGCTTGCCGCGCTGGCAGCCCAGGAACGGGCCGACGTTGTGGTGGCGCATGCCGTCGCCGTGGATCGACTCGACCTTGATGACCTCGGCGCCGAGGTCGGCCAGCAGCATCGGCCCGAACGGGCCTGCGAGGAACTGACCGAAGTCGATGACGCGAATACCCTCGAGTGGCCCGGGCACGTCAGATCACTCCCTTCGCGCGCAGGTCGGCGAGCTCGGCGGTGTCGTGGCCGAGCGCGCCGAGCACCTCGTCGGTGTGCGCCCCGGCCGCGGGGCGCGGGCCGGCCACCACGGCCGGGGTCGCCTCGAGGAAGACGACCGGGCCTACCTGGGTGGTGGCGCCGACCTCCGGGTCGACGACCTCGACCACCGATCCGGTGGCCAGCAGCTGCGGATGGCCGAACCGTTCGTGGGGCGGCCCGATCGGCTCGGCGTTGCGGCCGGCGGCGTGAAGCTCCTCGATCAGCTCGGCGCGGTCGCGGCGGGCGAACGCCGCTGCCTTCTTCGTCTCGTGCGCGGCCCGCTCGGCCGGCGACATCGCGAAGACGACGGCCGGTTCGACGTCCTCGATGCCGAGGATGTCACCTTCGGTGCGGGTCGGCTTCCCGCCGGTCACCATCGCCGCGTGGATCCACTCGCCGTTCGCGCACTCGTAGATGCCGGCCTGGTGGATGGAGGGGAACGAGTTCGGCAGGCCGTGCTGACCGGTGTCGGTCCAGTTCCAGTTCTGGGTGGTCAGCGACATCGCCCCCGCGAGCAGCGACACCTCGACCCGCTGGCCCCGGCCGGTGCGCTGCCGGGCGACGAGCGCACCCATGATCGCCACGGGGACGAGGTACGCCGCGCCGAGGCTCGCCACCGGGCTGTGCTGGAACACCGGCCCGGGGCGGTGACTGGGCACCTCCCAGTGCAGCCCGGCCCGGGCCGACACCAGCGCGTCGTAGCCGGACCGGTCCGCGAAGCGGCTACCGGTCGGCCAGGCCGGGACCGCGCAGTAGACCAGCCGGGGGAACTCGTCGCGCAGGTCGGCGTAGTCGAGCCCGAGGCGGGCCATCGTCCCGGCGGCGAACGCCTCCACCAGCACGTCCGCGGTGGCGAGCAGTTCCCGCAGCAACCGCGCCCCGTCGGCGCTTTTCAGGTCGAGCGTCACCGAGCGCCGGCTGCGGTCGTAGACCACCGACGCGGGCTCGGCCCGCCCGGGCCGGCCACCCGGCGGCTCGATCTTGATCACGTCGGCGCCGTGCTCGGCGAGCTGCAGCACGCCGAGCGGCCCAGCGATCCCACCGGTCAGGTCCAGCACTCGAACACCGTCAAGAGCCTGCATGCGCCGCGCCTCGGCCTTCCGTCGAAGTGGTGGTCAGCTGCTCCGAGCCGGTCGCAGGTGCCGGTCGAGGAACGTGGTGGCGTCCGCCCAGGCCGCGCGGTCCGCCGTCTCGTCCCGCATCGGGCCCCACGGCGAGCTGAACGCGTGGCCGGCGCCGGCGTAGAGGCGGACGTCGGCGTCGACGCCCCAGCGCTCGATACGGGCCCTCAGCTCGTCGAGCAGYGCCGGGGGCACGACCGGGTCTGCGTCGCCGTAGAGGAACAGCGCCGGGCAGGTGAGCTGCCAGAGCAGGTCCAGCGGGTGCACGGGCGTGCGCGGGCCGAGCTCGTGGAAGCGAGGCTGGCTCGGGTAGTACAGGACCGCGGCGGCCAGGTCACCTCGCCCGCAGGCGGCGAGCCAGGCCAGCGTTCCGCCCGTGCAGTACCCCCACACGGCGACCCGGCGCGGGTCGACGGCCGGGTGGGCGCGCAGGGCGTCGACGGCGCCGGCCAGGTCGCGCGCGCCGTGGGTGAAGTCGAGCCGGTCGACGTGCTCGCGGACCTCGGTGAAGTCGTCGTAGGCCTCGGTCCTGGCCGGCCCCTGGCCGCGGTAGTAGTCGGGGACCGTCGACGCGTAGCCCCGGTCGGCGAGCCGTCGCTGTATGCCTCGGATGAACGGGTTGATCCCGTAGGCCTCCGCCCCGAGGACGACGCCGGGGAACGGCCCTGAGCCGGCCGGCGTGACGACCTGTGACGCCGGGCCGGGCAGGAAGCGCCCCGCGGCCGCTAAGTCGGACTCCACCTCGATCGGCCCACCTTCAGGCTCGGTCCAGCAGTTTTGGTGGCAGTGTCGCGACGTGAATACTAGGTCCGTCCCGCCCGCTCTGTCTCTGGTTCGCTCCGTGCCCGCACGGCGCGAACCAGACTCACGCGGGCGGCTGGCAGGCGCGGAAGCAGTCGTAGACGCCGCCCACGGTGCGGACGGCGGCGAGGACGGCGGCGAGCTGGTCCGGGCCGGTCACCTCGACGGTGAAGCGGGCATGGGCCACCCGGTCCTCCGACGTCGACGTCGACGCGGCGCGCAGGCCGGCGGCCGTCTCGGAGAGAACCTCCGTGATGTCGGCGAGCAGGCCGTACCGGTCGAAGGCCTCGACGCCGATCTCCGCGGGGAAGGTGTGCGTCTCCGGACATCGCCAGGACAGGACCTGTACCGGCTCCCTGACCGGGCCGGACGGTCCGGACGGCCGTGTGTTCGGGCATTCGGCGCGATGCAGCGTCACCGCGCTGTGGCCCGCGCTCTGGCTGGCGACGAAGCCGATGAGTCTGTCCCCGGGCAGCGGGAGGCAGCAGCGCGCGATCCGTACCGGTGCGGCGTCCGCCTGCCCCTCCAGTGACGCCACGCCCGCCCAGGCCGGCGTCGGCCGCCTGCCCACCACGGAAGCGCTGGCCGACCGCGCCTGGCGGCCCCGGCGCGCGCCGGTCGCGGAGTCGGCGTCCGAGCCCTCCGGCGCCGGCCGTGCGCCGGCCGCGGCTTCGGTGACGCCCATACCAGCGGCGACGGCGGCGGCGGCGCTGGCGACGACCGCCGCCTTGGTGGCCGTCGAGCCGTCCGCATCCGCACCCCCACTCGTGCCGACGACGCCTGGGTCGGTCACCGGCGTCGGCATCGGCACGGACGGCTCGCCCGCGGCGGGCGGCGGGCCCGCGGCCCGGGATGCGGGCGGGGCGTGGTCCAGGGCGGCCGTACCAGCCCGGACGGGCTCTCGCCGCGGGTCGGCGGAGGGCTCGGCGACCGGGGCGGGGATGCCGGTGGTGGGCGTGGGGCTCTCCGGCCGGCCACTGGTCTCGGCGTCCGCCCCGGCCCCGGCGGGGGCGGTACGAGTGGCGGCCGGCGAGGCGGGGGCGGTGACGGCCGGGGCGGGCACATCCGGGCTTGGCGACGCATGGCCGGACGGGACCGTCGCCTCGGCGGGCGGCGCGGCGGACGCGCCGCCCGCCGAGGCGACGGTCTGCCCGGCCACGGGCGTGGCCGGAGCCACGACCGGGGCCGGGGCCACCGGTGCGCCCATCGACGGTGAGGTGCCCGTCTCCGATACCGGCGGCTGGGTGCCCTGGGCCTCGGCGGCGTCGCGGCGGCCACGGGCGAGGCGGCGACGGATCCGTACTCGGGCGCGCGCGGTCCTGACGAACGACAGCCAGTCCTCGCTGGGCCCGGCGTGCGGCAGGTTCGACGTGAGGATCTCGACGACGTCGCCGTTGCGCAGCCGGGTGTGCAGCGGCACCAGCCGGCCGTTCACCCGGGCGCCGACCGCCCGGTGGCCGATGTCGGTGTGCACCGCGTAGGCCACGTCGACGGGCGACGACCGGGCCGGTAGCGCGATCGCCTTGCCCTTCGGGGTGAAGGCGAGCACCTCGTCGGCGTCCAGGTCGCTGGAGAGCGACTCGAGGAACTCCCCCGGGTCCTGCGCCTCGTCCTGCCAGTCGAGGAGGCTGTGCAGCCAGGCCAGGCCCTCCAGCCGGGCCCCGTCGGCGCCGGCGCCGACGGGGCGGGCGACGATGCCGGTCTCGGCGAGGACGTGCATCTGCCGGGTACGGATCTGGATGTCGACCGCGTGGCCGGTCGCGTCGGTGACCGTCGTGTGCAGCGACTGGTACATGTTGAACTTCGGTGTGGCGACGAAGTCGCGCAGCCGGCCCGGAACAGGCCGCCACAGCCCGTGGATCACCCCGAGCGCGGCGTAGCAGTCGCGGACGTCCTCGACGAGCACCAGCACCCGGACGATGTCGTAGAAGTCCCGGGGCTGCCGGCCGCGTTCCTGGGCGCGCTTGTGGATCGAGAACAGGTGGCTGGTGCGCACGGACACGTCACCGGCGATCTTCGCCTCGCCGAGGCCGGAGCGCAGCCGGGTGACGACCGCCGTGAGCTGGCCGCTCTCCCGCTCGGCGGCGATGAAGTCGTCGACGAGCATCTTCGTGCGCCGGTGCTCGTCCGGGTCGAGCACCTCGAACGCCCGGTCCTCCAGCTCGCGCTTGATCACGCTGACGCCGAGCCGGTGCGCGAGCGGGGCGAGGATCTCCAGGGTGACGCGGGAGATCTTGGCCTGTTTCGGCGGCGACATGAAGCCCAGCGTCCGCATGTTGTGCAGCCGGTCGGCGATCTTGATCAGTAGGACGCGGTAGTCCTTGGCCAGCGCCACGATCAGCTTGCGCAGCGTCTCGGCCTCGGCCGCCTCGCCGAAGCGCATCTTGTCCAGCTTGGTGACCCCGTCGACGAGGTTGGCCACCTCGCTGTCGAACTCCTCGGTGAGCAGCTCCAGGGTCGCCCTGGTGTCCTCGACGGTGTCGTGCAGCAGCGACGCGACCAGGGTCGTCGTGTCCACCCCGAGATCGGCGAGGATCTCGGCGACGGCCACCGGGTGGATGATGTACGGGTCGCCGCTGCGGCGCATCTGGCCGCGGTGGTAGAGCTCGGCGGCCTCGTACGCGCGCACGATCGCGCCGATCTCGGCCTTGGGGTGGAAGTCGCGATGGGCCTCGACGATGTCGCGCAGCTCCGGCGGGATCTGCCCGCCGCGGCCGGAGGCCACCCGGCGCGCCAGGTGCGCGAGCCGGTGGCTGGCCTGGCGGGCGGCCAGCAGCGGGCGCGCGTCCTCACCAAACGGCGTCGTCACCCCAGGCGACAGACTTCCCCCGGCCGGCAGTGCCGCCCGCGCCCCAGCGTCCATCGCCCCCGCCCTCCTCTACGGCGCCGCAGGCCTACGCCTGTACGCCAGATGTGACCCGGAAACAGTCGTAGACGCCCTCGATCCGGCGCACCGCGCCGAGCACCTGTCCCAGGTGCTTCGCGTCGCCCATCTCGAAGGTGAACCGGCTGATCGCCACGTTCTCACGGTTCGTGGTGACCGACGCCGACAGGATGTTGACGTGATGGTCCGACAGCACCCGGGTGACGTCGGAGAGCAGCTTCGCGCGATCCATCGCCTCCACCTGTATCACCACCAGGAAGACGGAGCCGCTGGATGGGGCCCATTCGACACTCACCTGCCGGTCCGCCGACGGGCTCGCCGGGTCGCCGACGTTGACGCAGTCGGTGCGGTGCACCGACACACCTCGTCCGCGGGTGACCAGGCCGGTGATCTCGTCACCCGGCATCGGCGTGCAGCACCGGGCCAGCTTCACCCAGATGTCGGACGCCCCGGAGACCAACACCCCCGGGTCGCCGGCGGAGCGGCGCAGCGGGCGGATCGGCAGCGCGGTGTCGGCGACGTCCTCCTCGGTCGCCTCCGGACTGCCCATCGCGGTGAGCAGCCGGTTCACCACCGCCTGCGCGCTGATGTTGTTCTCGCCGACCGCCGCGTAGAGCGCGCTCACGTCGGCGTAGCGCAGGTCCTTGGCCAGGCTGAGCAGGCCCTCACCCGTCATCAGCCTGGTCAGTGGCAGGTTGTGGCGGCGCAGCGACCTGGCGATCGCGTCGCGGCCCGCGACGACCGCGTCCTCACGGCGCTCGCGCGCGTGCCACTGGCGGATCTTGGAACGGGCCCGGGACGAGCGGACGAACGTCAGCCAGTCCTCGCTGGGCCCGGCTCCCTGTGCCCGGGAGGTGAAGACCTCGACGGTGTCGCCGTTGTCGAGTTCGGTGTCCAGCGTGACGATCYGGCCGTTGATCCGGGCGCCGACGCACTGGTTGCCGACGTCGGTGTGGACCGCGTAGGCGAAGTCGATCGGGGTGGAGCCCGCCGGGAGCGGGATGACGTCACCCTTCGGGGTGAACACGAAGACCTCGTCGGCCGGAGCCTCGAAGCGCAGGCTGTCGAGGAACTCGCCGGGGTCCGCGGACTCCCGCTGCCAGTCCAGGATCTGGCGCAGCCAGCTGGCCAGGTCCGGCTCGTCGCCGCCGCGGCGGCGACTCCTGGCCAGGTCCGGCTCGTCGCCACCGCCACCGCGGCGGCGGCTGGCGGCCCGGCCCTCCTCCTTGTACTTCCAGTGCGCGGCGATGCCGTACTCGGCCCGGTTGTGCATCCCGTGCGTGCGGATCTGCAGCTCGACCGGCTTGCCCTCCGGGCCGATCACGGTCGTGTGCAGCGACTGGTACATGTTGTACTTCGGCATCGCGATGTAGTCCTTGAACCGGCCCGGGATCGGCTTCCAGTTCGCGTGGACGGTGCCGAGGGCGRCATAGCAGTCGCGGACCGAGTCGACGAGCACCCGAATGCCGACCAGGTCGTAGATGTCGTCGAAGGACCGGCCGCGCACGACCATCTTCTGGTAGATCGAGTAGTAGTGCTTGGGCCGGCCGACGACGACCGAGGCGATGCCCGCCTCTGACAGGTAGGACTGCACCCCTGCGGTGACGTCGGCGAGGTAGACGTCCCGGCTCGGCGCCCGGTCCGCGACCAGGCGGACGATCTCGTCGTAGCGCTTCGGGTACAGCGCGGCGAAGGAAAGGTCCTCCAGCTCCCACTTCAGCGAGTTCATCCCGAGCCGGTGCGCGAGCGGCGCGTAGACCTCCAGCGTCTGGCGGGCCTTGCGCTCCTGGCGGTGCTCGGGCAGGAACCGCAGCGTGCGCATGTTGTGCAGCCGGTCGGAAAGCTTGACGACGAGGGCCCGCGGGTCGCGCGCCATCGCGATCACCATCCGGCGGATCATCTCCGCCTGCGCCATCTCGCCGGCGTTGACCTTCTGCAGCCGGCTGACCGCGTCGACGATCAGCGCCACCTGGTCGCCGAACTGCTCGCGGATCGCGTCGGCGGTGAGCGTCGTCTCCTCGAGCGTGTCGTGCAGCAGCGCGGCGCACAACGTCGGGACGTCCATGCCCAGGTCGGCGAGGATGCTCGCGACCGCGATCGGATGGGTGATGTAGGGGTGGCCGGAGGCTCGCACCTGCCCGGCATGCGCCGCGTCCGCCACCTGGAAGGCCAGCTGGACCGGCCCGATGTCGGCCTTCGGGTGGTTGGTGAGCAGGCCGCGCAGCACCGGGTCCAGCGCGGAGGGCGGAGTCTCGCGATGCGGGGAGAGGCGCGAGAGCCGGCTGCGCAGCCGGCGCGGCAGCGGCGGCGACTCGTGGCCCAGCCGGGGCGTCACCGGGGCGCCGTCCTCGGGCAGCTCGTCCGACACCGGCCCGCCGGCCAGGACACCACCGCTGGCCAGGACACCCCCGCCGACCGGTGCGCCCCCGCCGACGGCCTCGGTCTCGGTGACCGGACGGTCGACCCCCGCCGCGCCCGCCGCGGTGGCGCCCGCGTCCTCGCCGGGAGCGCGCTCGCCGGCGCCCTGGCTCCCGGTTCTGGGCAACCCACGACGCCGCTCCGGCGCCGGACCCGTCACGGGCCCGGGCGCCGGGAGCGGTCCGCCGCCGGTTATCACCGGGATTGCGTCGGGCACTGGCCTGCTCCTGCCGGAAAGTCTGACTTCGAGACTAACGCTGGGTTAGCCGCAGGCCTTCCGCAACCCAGCCAAGCCGACACCGAAGCCCCGGGATCATGCCTGGGTGGCCTCGGTGACGCGCGCGGCGGCCGTAAGGACGGCGGCGCGTGGCAGGTAGGGCAGGGCCCCGCTCGGCGGCGGGCGGCCCGCGGGCGGCGGGAGCGAGAAGCCTAGATCGACAGAAGGGTGGTCACGTTGAGTGACGGAATCTGGGTGCGGCCGGCCAGGAACGTGAGCTCCATGAGCACGGCGAGGCCGAGCACCTCGGCGCCGCCGTGGCGCAGCAGGTTGACGGCCGCGGCGGCCGTACCACCGGTGGCGAGGACGTCGTCGATGATGAGCACCCGGTCCCCGGCGCCGACGGCGTCGGCGTGCATCTCCAGGGTCGCCGTGCCGTACTCCAACGCGTAGGACTCGGTGACCGTGCGGCCGGGCAGCTTGCCCTGCTTGCGGATCGGGACGATCCCAGCGCCGATCCGGTCGGCGACCGGCGCGGCCAGCAGGAAGCCGCGGGCCTCGATGCCCGCGACCACGGTCGCACCGAGCCGTTCGGCCGTGTCGGCGAGCGCGCCGATCACCGCCCCGAAGGCGGCCGGGGTCGCCAGCAGCGGAGTGATGTCCTTGAACACCACGCCCGGCTGGGGGAAGTCGGGGACGTCGCGCACGTGGGAGCGCAGCGCCTGGGCCGCCGCCGCGAGGCCGGCGTCGGCCGCCTCGGGCGTCAGGGCGCTCGCCGCGGGAGTCTCGATGCTCGTCATGGCGCCTTCTTACCGTCGCCGCTTCCCACCGGGGCGACCTCCGCCGCGGCGCGGCGCGGCGCGGCCGCGGCCGGCCGGCTGGCCAGGGCGGGCACCCGGACGGCGTGGCACTCCCGCCGAGGCGGGTTCCCGTTCCTCGTCACCGACCTCGACGACGCTGGCGTCCGCCTCGCCGGCCGCCCCGGCCAGGCGGGGGGCGCGCGCCGCCGTGCCCGTGTTCTTGCCCGACGCCGCGGCTTCGGCCATCGCGCTCGTGCGCGCGGCGCTCGCCCGGGCCCGCAGCACCCGAGCCTGGAGGGCCAGAACCGCCGGCTCACGCTGCTTGAAGTCCACCAGCAGCGGGGCAGCGAGGAACAGCGACGAGTAGGTGCCCGAGGCGATACCGACGAACTGGGCGAGGGCGAGGTCCTCGAGCGTGCCCGCGCCCAGCAGGCCCGCGCCGACGAACAGCAGCGACGCGACCGGGATCAGCGCGATGAACGAGGTGTTCAGCGAGCGGATCAGGGTCTCGTTGAGCGAGTCGTTGGTCTCCTCGGCGTAGGTACGCCGGCTGGACGTCGCGATCCCGGCGGTGTTCTCCCGTATTCGGTCGAAGACGACGACGGTGTCGTACAAGGAGAAGCCAAGGATGGCCAACAGCGCGATGATCGTGGACGGCGTGACCTCGAACCCGACGAGCGAGTAGATGCCGAGAGTGACCACGAGGTCATGGATCAGCGCCACCATCGCGGCGGCCGCCATCTTCCACTCGAACCGGAACGTCAGGTAGAGCATCACCAGCACGAGGAAGATCACAAGGCCCTCGACGGCCTTTTTCGTGATGGTGGAACCCCAGGAGGCGCCGACCGTCGAGACCGCGATATCGGCGCTCTTCGCTCCGAAGTCCTCTGCCACCTGACTGGTGACTGCCTCGGCCTGGGCGTCGGTGAGCACCGGAGTCTGAACCCGCAGCTGCTTGCTGGTCTCGAGCTGCTGGATGATCGCGTCGTTCGGGTTCACCCCGGCCGAGTTCAGCGTGCCGCGGGCGTCCTCGACCGAGTGGCCGTTCGCCGGGAACTGGAAGACGGCGCCGCCGGAGAAGTCGATGCCCAGCGAGAAGCCGCGCACGATCATGCTGACGATGCAGATCACCAGCAGGACACCCGAGAACAGGTACCAGATCTTGCGCCGGCCGATGAAGTCGAACCAGAACTCGCCGCGGTAGAACCGGGTGATCGCCGACATCTCAGGACTCCCGCTTCTGTCCGGGCCTGGCGGCACGCGCCCCCGGCCGGGGGCCGGAAGCCACTCCTGGCGGCGCTCCCTGGGCCGGGGTGCCGCCGCCTGGTGCTCCGCCACCTGGTACTCCGGCGGCCGGTACGGTGCCGACCCGGCGCGAGAGCCGGGGCCGCTCCTTGCCGTCGGTGCTCCCGCGTTTCGCCGGGGTGAGGCCCGACCACTTCGGCGAGTTGAACAGCCGGCGCCGGACCAGCAGGGTCACCAGCGGCCTGGTGAAGATGAACACGATGACGACGTCGGACAGCGTCGAGAGCCCCAGGGTGAAGGCGAAGCCGCGTACCGACCCGATGGAGACGATGTAGAGCACCGCGGCCGCGAGGAACGAGACCGTGTCCGCGGACAGGATGGTGCGCCGCGCGGCCGGCCAGGCCCGCTCGACCGCCGCCCGGGTGGTCCGGCCCTGGGCGACCTCGTCCTTGATGCGTTCGAAGTAGACGACGAAGGAGTCAGCCGTCACGCCGACCGAGAGGATCAGACCGGCGATGCCGGCGAGGGTGAGCGTGAACCCGATCGCCTCGCCGAGCAGCGTGACCGCGGCGTAGATCAGCACGCCGCTGACCGCGAGCGAGGTGATCACGACGACGCCGAGCAGCCGGTAGTAGAAGAACGAGTAGAGGATCACCAGGGCGAGGCCGATCCCGAGCGCCAGCAGGCCGCCCTTGAGCTCGTGCCGCCCGAGCGTTGGCGAGATCGACTCCGCCTGCGACTTCTCGAACGACAGCGGCAGTGCGCCGTACTTCAGCACGTTGGCCAGGTCGTCAGCGTCGGACTGGGTGAAGCTGCCGGAGATCTGGGCGGAGCCGGGGATGCGCTCGTTGGTCGTCGGCGCTGACTGCACGACGCCGTCGAGCACGATCGCCACCTGCTTGCCGATCGTGTCCTCGGTCAGCTTGGTGAACTTGTTCTGGCCCGAGCCGGTGAAGTCGACGTTCACGACCCACTGGCCGGTGTTGACGTTGGTGGTGCCGCCGCTGGACAGCAGGCCCGCCGACGCGGTCTTGACGTCGGTGCCGATCACCTTCGCCGGCTTGAGCAGGTACTTGACCTGGCCGGTCCGGTCGCACGCGGCGGTCCAGTCCCCCGGCGCGTCGGTGGCGGCGGCGGAGCCGCGTACCTCCGACGGGGCACAGGTCAGCTCGTCGTACTTCTTCTGGACGTCGGCGGGCGGCGTGTTCGCGTCGGCCGCCGGGCTGGCGCTCGGCGTCGGCGTCGCGGACGGGGTGGCGCTCGCGGACGGCGTCGAGGTAGGCGTGGGCGTCGGGGTGGCGCTCGGTGTCGCAGCCGCGGCCGGGCTCGCGGACGCCGAGGCCGACGCCGTCGCGCCGGCGGTCGGCTGCCCGCTCGCCGGCGCGAGCGTCGAGCCGGCCGACGGCGAGGCCGACGCGCCGGCGGACGGGGTGGCCGTCGGGCTGGGAGCCGGTGCCGCGGCGCCGGAGGTGACGACCTCACGGAACCGGAGCTCGGCCGTCTGGCCGACGAGGTTGACGACGTCGGAGCGCCCGCGGCCGGGCACCGAGATCTCGATCTGGTTGCCGTTGCGCTTGACCTCGGACTCGGCGACGCCAAGCCCGTCGACCCGCTGACGGATGATGTCGATCGCCTTGTCGACGGCGCCGCTGTTGACCTTCTGGCCCGCCTGCGTCGACTTCGGCGTGAGGATGACGCTCGTGCCGCCCTGCAGGTCCAGGCCGAGGCGGGGCGTGAACGTCCCGGTCAAGGCCATGATCCCGTACAGCACCACCAGCACACCGGCGAGGGACCCCAGCCGGAGCCAGAACGGCCGCATCTCGCGCGACCGTGTCGACCGACGTGCCAACGGATGTCCCTTCATGACCGCCGGGTCGACGATGATCCCGGCCGGAGCCCAACGTATCCGACGAGCGACGGGATGGGGACGTTGGCCGCCCAGCCCGCGCCGGATGGGTCGTTCTTCTTACGACGCAGGGACGCCTACAGTTCCTTCTTCGGCTTGTCCGCGTCATCGGGCGCCGGACGGTCCTCGCTTGCCGGCTCGCCCGAGGGCTCCGACGTCGCGTCCGCGGCCGTCCCGGCCGGCGATCCGTCGGCCGTCGGCGTGTCGTCGTCCGGAGTCTCGGCCGTGTCCTCGTCGACCTCGGTGGTCGGCGAGCTCACGATCCGGCCGATCGCGCCCCGGCTGAACCGGCACACGACGTCCGGCGCGATCTCCAGGAGCACATCCTGGCCGTCGACCTCGACGACCGTCCCGTAGAGCCCGCCGCGGGTCATGATGAGGCTGCCCGGGCCGAGCTTCGACTGCTCCTGCTGGGTCGCGCGCGATCGCCTGCGCTGGATCGTGAAGAAGTACACCCCTACCAGAATGATCAGAAGCGGCAGTAGCCAGCTGCCGGCGCCGCCACCGCCACCCTTGTCGTCGGCCGTGGTCTCGCCGGCCGCAAACGCGGCGGTCGCCAGTACGTGCACGTCCTGCCCTCCTCGGTGTCGCGGCCGATCGTACGGCGGTCCCGTGACCGGACGCTCCGCGCCCCAGACCTACCAGATCGCTACGCGATCCGGCAGGGACCCCGACCAGGCGCCGCCTGTCGGGCGCGCAGCGCCCTCCCCGAATGGTTCCGGGTCAAGGCGTATGACGATCGTTGGCCTGGTCGCGGGTGGGCGACGTGGCCGGGTTGGTACTGCGCCGATGCGCCGTCACGTTCTGTGGTTCTGTTGCGCGCATTGCCCACCAACGCGACGCCTCACCAACCGTGCGGCCTGACGTCCGAACCCAGGCCACGCCCAAGGGGCCGGTTGGGCGGTGGGATGACTCAGTTGGCGTCGGCGTCGGCCTCGAAGCCCGGTTCGAACAGGGGGGCGGGGATGGCCTGGGAGCGGCCCAGCGGGTCGGCCGGGGGGTCGTAGCCGAGGTGGGCGAAGGCGGCCGGGGTGGYGACCCGGCCGCGGGCTGTCCTGGMGAGTAGGCCGGCGCGCAGCAGGAACGGCTCGGCCACGTCCTCCACGGTCTCCGGCTCCTCACCCACCGACACCGCGAGCGTGGTGAGCCCGACGGGGCCGCCCCCGAACCGCTTGACCAGGGCGGTGAGCACCGCGCGGTCGAGCCGGTCGAGCCCGAGCGGGTCGACGTCGTACACCCGCAGCGCCGCCCTCGCGACCTCCAGGGTGATGACCCCGTCGGCACGCACCTCGGCGTAGTCGCGGACCCGGCGCAGCAGCCGGTTGGCGATCCGAGGGGTGCCGCGGGAGCGCCCCGCCACCTCGACCGCCCCCTCTGGCCTGAGCTCCACCCCCAGCAGCCGGGCGGACCGGGTGAGCACGGCGGTCAGCTCGTCCGCGTCGTAGAAGTCGAGATGGGCCGTGAAGCCGAACCGGTCGCGCATCGGCCCGGTCAGCAGGCCCGCCCGGGTGGTCGCGCCGACCAGGGTGAACGGGGCGACGTCGAGCGGGATCGCGGTCGCGCCGGGGCCCTTGCCGAGCACTACGTCGACGCGGAAGTCCTCCATCGCGGAGTAGAGGAGCTCCTCGGCCGGGCGGGCGATCCGGTGGATCTCGTCGATGAAGAGCACCTCGCCGGGCGCGAGCGACGTGAGGACGGCGACCAGGTCACCGGCCCGCTCGATCGCGGGGCCGCTGGTGAGCCGCAGCGGCACCGCCAGCTCCTGCGCGATGATCATGGCAAGGCTCGTCTTGCCGAGGCCCGGCGGCCCGGACAGCAGCACGTGGTCCGGCGGGCGCCCCCGGCCGCGCGCACCGGCCAGCATGATCGACAGCTGTTCCCGTGCCTTGCGCTGCCCGACGAACTCCGCCAGCGTCCGCGGCCGCAGTCCCGCCTCGAACGCACGCTCCTCGGCGTCCGCCGCGGTCGCGGCCGCGACGAGCCCTTCCTCGCTTCCCATGTGCCCCACTGTCCCGTACGCCCCCTGCCGCCTAACGCGGCCGCAGGACGGCGAGCGCGGCGCGCAGCAGCGCGGAGACGTCGCCGTCCGGGCCGTCGCCGGTCGCCGCCACCGCGTCCTGCGCCTCGCGGGTCGAGTATCCAAGGCCGACGAGCGCGTCCGTCACCTGCTCGGTCGCGGTCCTCGGGGCGGGCATGATCCGTCCCGAGGCGCCGAGGCCGGCGCGCGGCGCCGCGCCACCCACCGGCGGGCCGAGCTTGTCCTTGAGGTCGAGCACGATCCGCTGGGCGCCCTTGCGGCCGACGCCGGGCACCTTCGTCAGTGCCGCCAGGTCCTCCTCGGCGACCGCGCGGCGCACGTCGTCCGGCGCCAGCACCCCGAGGACCGCCTGGGCCAGCTTCGGCCCGACTCCGCCCGCGGCCTGCAGAGTCTCGAAGACCTCCCGCTCGTCGGCGTCCGCGAACCCGTAGAGCGTCAGCTCGGTCTCCCGGACCACCAGGGCGGTCGCGAGCCGCGCCGGCTCGCCGACGACGAGCCCGGCGAGCGTCACGGGGGTGCACTGCACCAGGAGTCCCACCCCGCCGACCTCCACGACGGCCGCCGTCGGCGACACCGACAGCACCGGCCCGGCGACGGACGCGATCATGTCGGCCCCCCGGCCGGCGGCGTCGCGAGCCGGGCGGCGCGGGCAGCCCCCGCGCCGGCCGCGGCGGCCCGCACCCTGGCGAGCGCGGGCCCGCGCCAGACATGGCACAGCGCGAGCGCGAGCGCGTCGGCGGCGTCCGCCGGTCTCGGCGGCGCCGCGAGGTCGAGCAGCTTAGTGATCATGAAGGTCACCTGGCTCTTGTCCGCCCGGCCGCTGCCGGTGACGGCGGCCTTGACCTCGCTCGGGGTGTACAGGGCGACCGGCAGGCCACGGCGCGCCGCGAGCACGATCGCGACCGCGCCGACCTGCGCGGTGCCCATCACCGTGCGCACGTTCGCCTGGGCGAACACCCGCTCCACCGCGACCGCGTCCGGGCGGTGCCGGTCCAGCCAGGACTCGATCTCCAGCGAGATGTCCCGCAGCCGGATCGCCACGTCCTCATCCGCCGGCGTCCGCGCGACCCCGACCTCGACCAGCGTCGCGCGCTGCCCAGCACCCCCGCCGTCCACAACCCCAAGCCCGCACCTGGTCAGCCCGGGATCAACACCGAGCACCCGCACCCGCCGAACCTCCGCCCAGGACAAGAGCGTTCACCGAGATAGCGAACGCCTGTTCGGATCCTAGTACGGGACGGTTCGGACATCGCCCGACACGCCGCCGGGCAGCGACTCCCGCCGTCAACCCGCGACGAGCTCCATGACCTCGTCGGAGATGTCGRCGTTGAACCAGACGGACTGGACGTCGTCCAGGTCCTCGAGGGCATCGACGATCTTGAGCACCTTGCGGGCGGGCTCGGCCTCGAGCGGCACGCTGACGCTCGGGAGCCAGGAGATCTCGGCGGACTCCACCGTCAGGCCGGCGTCCGTCGCCGCGACCCGCACCGTGTGCAGGTCGGTGGCCTCGGCGACCACCTCGAAGGCCTCGCCGAGATCGTTGACCTCGTCGGCGCCGGCGTCGAGAACCGCCAGCAGCACGTCGTCCTCCGTCAGCCCCGCAGTCTTGGTGACCAGCACGACGCCCTTGCGGTTGAACAGGTAGGAGACCGAGCCCGGGTCGGCGATCGTGCCGCCATTGCGGGTGACGGCAACCCGGACGTCCGAGGCGGCCCGGTTGCGGTTGTCGGTGAGGCACTCGACCATCACGGCGACCCCGCTCGGGCCATAGGCCTCATAGGTGATCGACTCGTAGGTCACGCCACCGGCCAGCTCACCGGAGCCGCGCTTGACCGCCCGCTCGATGTTGTCGTTCGGCACGGACTGCGACTTCGCCTTCGCGATCGCGTCGGCGAGGGTGGGATTACCGGCCGGGTCACCGCCGCCGGTCTTCGCGGCCACCTCGACCGTTTTGATCAGTTTGGCGAACAGCTTGCCACGACGGGCGTCGATGACCGCCTTCTTGTGCTTCGTGGTCGCCCACTTGGAGTGACCGCTCATGCTTGCCCCTCTGTTGACCCAACGCCTCTGGCGGCGCGACGACGCAGCACGCGCGCACCTCCTTCGGCCAGTCCGTCGGCCCGGCCGTCCCCGGCACGGGAACCTTCATGATCCCACATGGCCAAGGGGTGCGCGAGAACGGCGGAGCCATGCGCGCCCGAAGGCCGAGTTCTGGTTGTCCGGGCCGGCGGGCACCGTAGCCGGCCGACCGGTGAACGTCGTGTTTCCTCCTACCATCTTTACCGCGACTGGCCCACCGCCCCCCGCGGCCGGCGTCGACCAGGCGTCGTGAACCGGGCATTGGAGGCATGGCACCAGGCACCAGGCACCAGGCGGCGAACGCCGTTAGCCCGGCGCGCGCCGCCGGGTCACCATGTCGACGAACAGCTCGTGCATTCGGGTGTCCCCCGTCAGCTCCGGGTGGAACGACGTCGCCATCAGATGCCCCTGCCGGACCGCGACCGGATGTTCCCCGACCCTGGCGAGGACCGTCACGCCGTCACCGGCCTTCTCGACCCACGGCGCGCGGATGAACACGGCGTGCAGCGGCGGGCCGACCAGGCCCTCGACCTCCAGGTCGGCCTCGAACGAGTCGACCTGCCGGCCGAAGGCGTTGCGCCGCACGACGACGTCGAGGCCGCCGATGAGCGGCTGGTCCGGCCGGCCGTCGAGCACGTCCTGAGCGAGCAGGATCATCCCGGCGCAGGAGCCGTACACCGGCAGGCCGTCGCCGACCGCCGCCCGCAGCGGCTCGAGCAGCCCGAAGATCCGCAGCAGCCGGCCGATCGTCGTCGACTCCCCGCCCGGCAGCACCAGCCCGTCGACGGCGGCGAGCTCCTCGGGCCGGCGCACCTCGACCGCCTCCGCCCCCACCGCGACCAGCGCCCGGGCATGCTCCCGCACGTCCCCCTGCAGCGCCAGCACGCCGATCCGGACGCTCTCCTCCGAAGAACTCACCAGCCGCGGTCGGCGTAGCGGGCGGCGGGGGCCAGCTCGCTGACGTTGATGCCGACCATGGCCTCGCCGAGGCCGCGGGAGACCTTGGCGATCACGCCCGGGTCGTTGTACATCGTCGTCGCCTCGACGATCGCCCGCGCCCGCTTCGCCGGGTCACCGGACTTGAAGATGCCGGAGCCGACGAACACCCCGTCCGCGCCGAGCTGCATCATCAGCGCCGCGTCCGCCGGGGTGGCGATGCCTCCCGCGGTGAACAGCACGACCGGCAGCTTGCCGAGCCGGGCGACCTCCGCGACCAGGTCGTACGGCGCGCGCAGCTCCTTGGCGGCGGAGTAGAGCTCCTCGGCGGGCAGCGCCGACAGCCGGGCGATCTCCGCGCGGATGGTGCGCATGTGCACGACGGCGTTGGACACCTCGCCGGTGCCCGCCTCGCCCTTCGAGCGGATCATCGCCGCGCCCTCGGAGAGCCGCCGCAACGCCTCGCCCAGGTTCGTCGCGCCGCAGACGAACGGGACGGTGAACGCCCACTTGTCGATGTGGTGGTGCGGGTCGGCCGGGGTGAGCACCTCGGACTCGTCGACGTAGTCGACACCCAGCGCCTGGAGCACCTGCGCCTCGACGAAGTGCCCGATCCGGGCCTTCGCCATGACCGGAATGGAGACGGCCTCGACGATGCCCTGGATCATGTCGGGGTCGCTCATCCGGGCGACGCCGCCCTGGGCGCGGATGTCAGCCGGGACCCGCTCGAGCGCCATCACGGCGACGGCGCCGGCGTCCTCGGCGATCTTGGCCTGTTCGGGCGTGACCACGTCCATGATCACACCGCCCTTGAGCATCTCGGCCATGCCGCGCTTGACGCGCGCGGTGCCGGCCTGCCTCGCTGGCCCGGCGGGCGCGGGGACTCCGGCGGGCGTTTCAGCTGGCGTGGCTCCGGCAGGCATGGCGATCCGTCTCTCTCGGGTGTCCTCGTCACGGTCATGCGTTCTGGTCATGTCCCGCACCGGTCCGGCTCGCGGCCGTACGGCCGCGAGCCCCCGTCGTCCCGAGGGCCGCGGAACTCGCGCGCTGGTCGGACGGGCGGGGCCCGGAGGCCCAGTCCAGGGCCGCGCCCCGTGTCCGGACCCTGTGTCCGGACCCTGCGTCCGGTCGCGACTCCCCGACCTCGACCGGCCCTCACCGGCCGGGCGGACATACCAATCCCATGGTACGGCCGACCGGCGCGCTTCAGCCTCGCCGCAGCGCGTCCCGCTGATCACTCCGGGTGCCTGGCGTTCGCCCGGACGTCAGATGGCCGGGTCCGCGACCACCTCGGTCGGGCGCTCGCGACCCGGACCTCCCAGATCGCTTCGCGATCTGGCGTGGAGCCCCCCGCCCCACCGCGCCGGCAGGGCATCGTCGATCTCGAAGTAGGCCGGCAGCGGGCGGCGGCTGCCCAGGCGCGTGACCCGCACCAGGCGCCGGCCCCGCAACGCGCGCAGATCGCGCACCGCGTCATTGTGCAGCTGGCGGGCGAGCGCCACCCGGGCCGCCGCCGAGTCGACGGCGTGCAGCAGCTGCGGCGCGCCCTGGCCGGCGGTGCCCACCTCGGGAGCGCGCAGGGCGCGGCTGAGCTCGTTCTCGGTGTCCTCGACACCGGTGTCCAGCGCCGCGCCGGCCCGCAGCGCCGCGTGCCCGGCCAGCGCGCGCTCGGCCGCCGCGGTCAGCGGCAGGAGCCCGCGGCTTTCGGCCAGTGCCACCGCCGCCCCCGCGCGCGCGGCCAGCTGGGCGGCCAGCCCGGCCTGGGCCGCGTCCACCCGGACGCCGAGCCGGTCGAGGCGGCGCGCCATCCAGGTGAGGTAGGTCGCGATCGCCACCACGACGGCGACCACGGCCACGACGACTGTCATTCCGGGCAGCGTAGACGACCGGGTGGCGGCTGGGTCCGGGACGTCCCGAGCATCACAGAAGCCGGGTTCAGGCGTCCGCGGCGGAGGCGAGGGAGACGGGACCGGCGCCGGCGGTGACCATACGGTAGAGATCGACGATCGACTCGGCGATCACCGGCCAGTCGTAGCCGGCGACGACCGACCGGCCGTGCCGGACGAGCGCGGCGCGCGCCACCTCGTCCCCGAGCAGCTCGGCGAGCCCGGCTGCGAGCTGGGCCGGCTCGCCGACACCGAACAGCCGGCCCGCCCGGCCGTCGTCGAGCACCCGGCGGAACGCGTCGAGGTCACTGGCCATGACGGGGGTGCCCGCCGCCATCGCCTCCAGCAGCACGATCCCGAAGCTCTCCTGGCCGGTGTTCGGCGCGCAGTACACGTCGGCGGAGGCGAACACCCTGGCCTTGTCCTCGTTCGACACGAGCCCGACGAGGTTCACCTGGTCGCGCAGCAGCGGGTCGAGCCGGGACCGCACCGCCGCGACGTCGCCCGGCCCGGCGACGAGCAGGCGCACGCCCGGCACCCGGCGAGCGAGCTCCGGCAGCGCGGCGAGCAGCACGTCCAGCCCCTTGCGCGGCTCGTCGATGCGGCCGAGGAAGCAGACGGTGTGCCGCGGCGGCTCATAGCCGGGCAGCGGGTGGGCACCCGCGAACGCGGCGACACGCACCCCGTTCGGGATCAGTACCGCGCTGGTGCCGAGATGCTCGACGATCGTGCGCCGGGCCGCCTCGGAGACCGCGATCCGGGCGCGCAGCTTCTCCAGTGACGGCTGGAGGGCGCCCTGGGCGGCAGTGAGGATCTTCGAACGCGGGTTGGCGGTGTGGAAGGTGGCGACGATCGGGCCGTCGGCGAGCATGCAGGCGAGCAGGCCGATGCTCGGCGCGGTCGGCTCGTGGACGTGCAGCACGTCGAAGTCGTGCTCGCGCAGCCAGCGGCGCACCCGGGTCGCCGAGACCGGTCCCATCAGCACCCGCGACACCGAGCCGTTGTATGGCACCGGCAGCGCCCGGCCGGCGTCGACGGCATAGGGCGGCAGCGCGTCCGTGTCGTCGGCCGGGGTGATCACCGACACCTCGTGCCCGGCCGCGATCAGCGTCTCGGCCAGGTCACGGACGTGTACCTGCACCCCGCCCGGGACGTCCCAGGTGTAGGGGCAGGCCAGCCCGATCCTCACCGCTCCCCCGGCCCCGCCTGGGCCGCCCCGCCCGCCTGGCCCGCCCCGCCCGCCTGGCCCGCGCCGGCCGCCTGGCCCGCGCCGGCCGCCTGGCCCGGCTCGTCCAGCCAGACGCGCTGCAGCATGTGCCAGTCGGCCGGGTGCTCGCGGATCGTCGTCGCGAACGCGTCGGCCATCGCCTGGGTCATCGTCGCCACGTCCGTGTGCTCGACGGGAGGGAAGATCCGGGCGCGCCAGCCGCCCCCCTCGAACCAGAGCGTGGTCGGCAGCAGCGCGGCGCCGGTGCGCAGCGCCAGCGCCGCCGGCCCCGGCGCCATCCGCGCTCGCCCGCCGAAGAACTCCACCGGCACGCCGCGCGCGGACAGGTCCCGGTCGGCCAGCAGGCACAGGCAGCCGCCGGCCAGCAGCCGCTCGGTGAGCAGTGCCGACGGCGGCTCGGCGCCGCCGGTGAGCGGGATGACCTCCATACCCAGCGACTCGCGGAAGGCCACGAACCGATCGAAAAGCGACTCGGGCCGCAGCCGTTCGGCGACGGTGGTGAACGGGACCCCGGTGCCGGCGAGCCACGCGCCGGCCTGTTCCCAGTTCCCCATGTGCGGCAGGGCGAGGATCATGCCCTTGCCGGCGGCGTAGGCATCGCGCAGGTGGTGCTCGTCGCGGACGGCCATGTCCCCGATGTAGCGCTCGGGCGGCATGTCCTGGAGCCGGAAGACCTCGAGCCAGTAGCGCGCGTAGGAGCGCATCGCGGCCTTCGTCAGCGCGTCGAGGTCGGTGCCCTCGGGCACGACGTGCGCGAGGTTCGACCGCAGCCGCCGCGCCCCCTTGCCGCCGCGGCGGATGGCCCAGTCGGCCCCGGCGGCGAAGCCGCGCGCGGCGAGCCGCTCGGGCAGCGTGCGCACCACCCGCCAGCCCACCGCGTAGGCGAGGTCGGTGAACCGACCTGGGGAGGGCACGGGACGGGCCGTCCCGGGCTCAGCCGGCCGAGGTGACCGGACCGGCCACCTCGACACCGGCCACCGCGCCGACCACCGCCATCGGCCCCGCCGGGCCGCTGGCCCGGTGCGGTGGGATCCCGACGGCCGCGGCTCCGTTGGCGTCGGCCGCGGTACCGCCCGCCGGAGGCGCGTCGACCGGGCCCGACGCCGCGTCCGCCGCGGGCGCGTCGATGTTGGCCGCGGCCGACGCGAGCGCCGCGGCACCGGCCCCACCGGAACGCTGGAACTGGCGGTACACGTGCCAGATCCGCTGGACGACCGTGATGACGGTCGCGACGGCGAGCACCCACAGCGCGACCGGCAGCAGGTACGGCACGCCGAGGCCGTAGAGGCCGGCGGCGACGAGCAGCAGGAGCAGCCGCTCACCGCGCTCGGCCAGGCCGACATTGCAGGTGAAGCCGAGGCTTTCCGCCCGAGCCTTGACATACGAGGTGACGGCGGCCGCGACCAGGCTGATCAGCGCCGCGCCGGCCAGCGGCAGCGAGTCACCGTCACCGGCGTACCAGATCACCAGCGACCCGAAGACGGCGCCGTCGCCGATCCGGTCGGAGGTCGAGTCGAGGAAGGCGCCCCACTTGGACGAGATCCCGCGAGCCCGAGCGATCGCGCCGTCGATGAGGTCCGAGAAGACGAACAGCGTGATCACGAGGGTGCCGAGGAAGAACACTCCGCGAGTGAAGAAGCCGAGCGCGCCGCCGACCACGCCGACCGTGCCGATGATCGTCACCAGGTCCGGCGAGAGCGACGTCCTGGCCGCCCATCGGCTGAACGGCTCCAGCAGCCGGTTGATCTGCGGCCGCGCCTTGCTAGCGAGCATGTCCGTCCCGTCGTGTCCGGCGCGGTGTTTTTCGCGCGGGTTCACCCTACCGATCCCCACTGCTGTGCCAGCCCTCAGGAACGCCGGCGCCAGGGTCCCGCSCACCGGGAGCCAGCGCTTGGTGCCACACCGGGTGTTGCGGGGAACTAACTCAAGGTTCACCTCCTCTTGTGCTTTAGGTCACATGAGCGCAGGCTGAGCGACGACGTCAGCAACCGTCCGAGCGCAGGAGGCCAGCCCAAGGAGGCGCGAACACATGATCTTCCTGTTCCCGCGCGGCGGCCTCCGCCCCCTGGAGTTCAGGGCCCCGGAACATCGGCCCATGGCGCGCTAGGGAGGCGCTCGGCTGGATCCGAACGGAGGCCGAGATGCCGTCTGCCGCGGCTAAAGTCCGCAACGTCGTCCTTGTGGGTCACACCGGCGCGGGTAAGACCGCGCTGGCCGAGGACCTGCTCAGCGTGGCCGGGCCCGGGAGCGCCGGGCAGGGCCGTGAGCAGGCCCGCCACGGGGACGGCGAGCACCGTTCGGCCCGCGGGATCAGCCTCACCCTGTCCGCGCTGTGCCACCGGAACATGACGATCAACCTGCTGGACACCCCCGGCTACCCCGACTTCGTCGGTGAGTTGCGCGCCGGGCTGCGCGCCGCCGACGCCGCACTGTTCGTCGTCAGCGCGATCGACGGCATCGACGGCGCCACCAGGGCGCTGTGGGCCGAGTGCGCCGAGGTGAACATGCCGCGCGCCGTCGTCGTCACCCGCCTCGACCACCCGAGGGCCGACTTCACCGCCGCTGTCGCCGCCTGCCAGGACGCCTTCGGCGCCGGCGTCCTGCCGGTCTTCCTGCCCGACGGTGCCACCGAGGGCGGCGACGGAGCCCGCCTGGTGGGGCTGCTCACCGGCCGCGTCGTCGAGTACGGCCCCAAGGGTCGGCATGAGGTCGACGAAGGCGCCGAGCTCGACGGTCCCTACGCGGCGGCCCGCGGCGCGCTGATCGAGGGCATCATCGCCGAGAGCGAGGACGAAAGCCTGCTCGACCGCTACCTCAGCGGTGAGGAGCTCGACCCCAAGATGCTGCTCGACGACGCCGAGACCGCGATCGCGCACGGTTCCTTCCACCCGGTGCTCCCCTTCGCCCGCGCCGCGAACGGCGCGGGTCCGCCCGTCGGCTCGGTCGAGCTGCTCGACATGCTGGTCGACGCGTTCCCCTCCCCCGCCGAGCACCCGATCCCGCCGCTCACCCGCTGCGACGGTTCGGACTGCCCGCGGATCTCCGCCGACCCCGACGGCCCGCTGCTCGCCGAGGTCGTGCGCACCACGACCGACCCCTACGTCGGGCGGATGTCGGTGGTGCGGGTCTTCTCCGGCACGCTGCGCCCCGACGCCACTGTGCACGTCTCGGGTCACGGCCGCGCCGCCGCCGGCCATCCCGACCACGACGTCGACGAGAAGATCGGTGGGCTGTCGCTGCCGGCGGGCACGGCGCTGCACCCCGTCGACGCCTGCCAGGCCGGCGGCATCTGCGTGGTGACCAAGCTCGGCACCGCCGAGACGGGCGACACCCTGTCAGACCGGGACGACCCGCGCCTGCTGGCGCCGTGGTCGATGCCGGAGCCGCTGCTGCCGATCGCGATCGAACCGCGCACCAAGTCCGACGAGGACAAGCTGCCGGGGGCGCTCGGGCGCCTGGCCGCCGAGGACCCGACGGTGACCGTGCGGACCGACGCCGAGACCGGGCAGCTGCTGCTGTGGTGCATGGGTGAGGCACACGCCGACGTGCTGCTCGACCGGCTCGCGAGCCGCTACGGCGTCGATGTCGATCGCCGGGAGCCGCGGATCGCGCTGCGCGAGACCCTCCGCGGGGCGGCGCACGGCCTGGGCCGGCACGTCAAGCAGTCCGGCGGCCACGGCCAGTACGCGATCTGCCAGATCGAGGCCGAGCCGCTCCCCGCCGGCGCGGGTTTCGAGTTCGTCGACGAGATCGTCGGCGGCGCGGTCCCCCGCTCGTTCATCCCGTCCGTGGAGAAGGGCCTCGCCGCCCAGCTGGCCAGGGGCGTCGCCACCGGCTGCCCGATGGTCGACGTCCGGGTCCGCCTGGTCGACGGCAAGGCGCACAGCGTCGACTCGTCCGACCTGGCCTTCCAGGTCGCCGGCGGCCTCGCCCTGCGCGACGCCGCCGCGAAGGCGGGGGTCGCGCTGCTCGAGCCGATCCTGGAGGTCTCGGTCCTCGTGCCCGACGAGCACGTGGGCGCGGTCATGGGCGACCTGTCCGGCCGCCGCGGCCGTGTGATCGGCATGGAGCCCCTGGGCGCGGGCGACGTCGGCCGTACCGTCATCAGGGCCGAGGTCCCCGAGCTGGAGATGATCCGCTACGCGGTCGAGCTGCGTTCCCTCACCCAGGGCACCGGCACCTTCACCCGGTCGCCGGCTCGCTACGAGCCCATGCCCGACCAGCTGGCAGCCACGATGATCCGCGATCGCGCCAGCTGACCCGCCTGCCCCCTGTCGAGGCACCCCCGCCTCGACAGGGGGCAGGCGGCGGGCCGGCGGCCGTGCCGCCAGACGCGATGGCGCGCCTGCCGCTGTCAGTCCTCGCCGACGATCTTCTCCCAGGCCTCGGCGATGAGCACCCTGGTCTCGCCCAGCAGCGCGGGCAGCACCCTGGTGCCGCCGATCACCGGCATGAAGTTCGTGTCCCCGCCCCAGCGCGGCACCACGTGCTGGTGCACATGCGCCGCGATCCCGGCGCCGGCGACCGATCCGAGGTTCATCCCGGTGTTGAACCCGTGTGCCCCGCTGGCCAGCCGCAGCGCGCGCAACGCCCGCTGCGTGAACAACGCCATCTCGGTCGTCTCGTCCGGCGTGAGGTCGGCGTAGTCGGCGACGTGCCGGTAAGGGACCACCATCAGGTGCCCCGCGTTGTACGGGTAGAGGTTGAGCACCGCGTAGACGACCGCGCCGCGAGCGACCACGAGGCCGTCGTCGTCGGTCATCGCGGGGATCAGGCAGAACGGACAGCCGTCGTCGTCCGACCGTCCCTCGCCCTTGATGTAGGCCATCCGGTGCGGTGTGTACAGCCGCTGGAATGCGTCCGGCATCCCGACGCCCGCCTGCTCGTCCAGCGGAATACCGCTCGGCGCCGAGCCGTCCACCGTCCCGCTCAACCGCCTACCTCACATCCCTGCATCCCGCACCGCGCCCCGACCGTACCAGCCGCGGCGCCCCCACCAGCCCTGAACCAATCCCGCCCATCCGACGACGGGCGGCCGCCCACCACCTCGCCGACGCTCCGCCGCGGTGGCCCACCCGCACCGTTTCGCGGCTCGGTGGCACTGGCCCGTCCCAGCACCCGTCCACGCCAAAGCCCCAGATCCACCGGCGTCCCCGTCCCCCACCAGGGTGACGCGCGGTGTGTCGCCGTCCCGCCCAGGGTGACCCGCTCACCCGCTACCGGCCATACCGGGACATGGACCTCATCGATCAGTGGCCACCACCTCGGCCACCGTCCAGACTCGGACCGACACCCGACCCGAGGAGACTCATGACCCCCGGCCGCCCAAGCGCGACCAAGTCCCCGAGCAAACGGGAAACCGCGACAGCAATCCCCCCTCGGCAGCCCAACGCCCCACACCCACCCGACCCAACGCAACAAACGAAAAAGGCCGCAACGCGCGAAGCGCGAGCGGCCGGGGGTGTCAGGGGCGGAGCCCCTGACCCGGGGGTTCCAGGGGGTCGCCCCCCTGGGCAGACATCGCGGCCGGTGGCGCAGCCAACCAAAGGTTGGCAAGCAGCCGAATCCGGCTCGGGGTTCCAGGGGGTCGTCCCCCTGGGCGGACATCGCGGCCGGTGGCGCAGCCACCAGAGGTGGCAAGCAGCCGAATCCGGCTCGTGGGCGTACGTGGTTTCGAACCACGGACCTCTGCCGTGTGAAGGCAGCGCTCTACCCCTGAGCTATACGCCCGCTGGACGCAGCCGAACCCGATCTTTGGCTGGCCGATCTCTGGCTGGCCTTCGAGCGGCTCCTCGATCAGTTGGCTGCGGGGCTCAGCTTACACAACCCGGCGGGAGCGGCGGAACGGCGGGCCGCTCGGTCTCCGCCGGGGTCTCGCTCCGAGTCAGGGGCATGTCCGTCCCATGTCGGACTGATGTCCCGTCGCTGGTGGTCCTGTGGGCGTTGGTCGGCACTCGCCGTGGTTGAGGCCCGCGCCGCGGGGAACGATATCGGCGCAYGGCCACGACAGTGGGATCCGTGTCCGGGGGGATCCCGGTGGGGGTTCGCAACGAGGGCCGACGCCGCCTCCCGGCGGCTCGGACCGACGCCGGGCCTTCCACCGCGGGGGCCTGACGGATGTGGGCACACCTCCCCGGCCAGGCAACTCGCCCGAACCGTCGTAACAGATGTTGTCTTGGCATAACCTTGTTTCCTACGAGCCGCAGAGTGGGAACTATCTCGTTACACGGGTGCTCGCCCGCACCACCGCACCGCTGAGAGGCCGCCCGATGACTATTCGTCACGATTCGATCACCGCAGAGCTCGCCCTCCGGCTCGTCGTGCCAGGAGGTGCTCCAGTCCCCGTCGCCGCGACGGTCCGGTACGAGCCCGACGACCCGTACGCGGTCAGCATCGGGTTCCGCACCGGAGCGGACGAGGTCGTCGAGTGGACCTTCGCCCGGCAGCTCCTGAGCGACGGAGTCCGCCGCCCGGCCGGGGACGGCGACGTCCAGGTCTGGCCCGCGGCGCAGTCCGGCGGCAGGATCGTCTGCCTGTCGCTGTCGAGCCCGTCAGGGCACGCGCTGTTCGAGATGCCCCGCTCGGAGGTGTTGGCGTTCCTACGCCGCACCTACGCCGCGGTCCCGCTAGGCAGCGAGAGCGACGTCATCGACCTCGACGCCGAGCTGGCTCTCCTCATCTGGGGCGGCCCCGACCGGTGACGCTCCCGGGTCGGACGCCGTAAGGGGCCCGACCCGTGAAATCCGGTGCGGGCACCGTTCGGCGAACGACAATCGCCAGCCCGCTCGGTGGGACCCTCCACCGAGCGGGTTTTTTCGCGCCCTTCGCGCCGAGGTACCCAGCCCGACCGCTGAAAGACCCACCCCTCGACCGAACGGCATCCGCCAGCTGTCCACGTGAACAGGGCCGCCTAAGTCGCCCCGCCCCGGAAGCCCAACGCCCCCGCACCCACCAGCGCAACGCAAGAAAAGAAAAAGGCCGCAACGCGCGAAGCGCGAGCGGCCGGGGGTATCGGGGGCGAAGCCCCTGACCCGGGGGTTCCAGGGGGTCGCCCCCTGGGCAGGCATCACGGCCGGTGGCGAAGCCTCCCCGAAGGGAGGCGAGCAGCCGAATCCGGCTCGTGGGCGATACTGGGATTGAACCAGTGGCCTCTACCGTGTCAAGGTAGCGCTCTCCCACTGAGCTAATCGCCCGAAAGGGTTTACACCCAAGTAAGTGCGAGGCGGAGGCGGGAATCGAACCCGCGTACAGGGCTTTGCAGGCCCTTGCCTAAACCACTCGGCCACTCCRCCGGAGGAGGCCTTGTGGCGTGACCTCGTGACCTCGCTACTTCCGAGCGGACGACGGGATTCGAACCCGCGACCCTCACCTTGGCAAGGTGATGCTCTACCAACTGAGCCACGTCCGCGTGCGTTGCCTACCTTACAGGATCCGGATCCCGTTCCCGCGACCGTGTCTCACGACTCGTTCACGGGTTGGCCGGCTCGCCGCCCTCCGGAGTCTAGCAGCAGGTTCCGGTCGACCAGAAGATCGGGTTGAACCGGTTTGCCCCACTTTGCCGCTCCCCGTCGGGTGCAAGATGAACTCTAGCGGACGGCGAGGCCGATCGTCGAACAGCGCGCGAGCGTCGTCCAGATGTTGCGCGGCCATCAGCGCCATCGATCTGCCGTGGACCCCCGAGTGAGGCACCACGGGACCGCCTAACTCCCGGGCGCGGTGAGGTAACGGGCGATGCCGTCGGCGATGCCGTCGGCGGCGCGCTGGCGCCAGACCGGGTCGCTGACGTGCGCCGCGTCGGCCGGGTTGCGCATGTTGGCGCACTCGACGAAGACCTTGGGGACCGTCGACAGGTTGAGGCCGCCCAGGTCGGACCGATCGACGATGCCCTGGTGGGTGGGGAGGTAGTTGGCTGGTGCCTCGCCGGTCGAGGCGGCGAAGGCGTCGCGCAGCTGGGTCGCCAGCCGGCCCGAGGCCACCAGGATGCCGGCGTTCACGTTGTCGGGCCCCCGGTCCGGGGCGATGACGTGGAACCCGAAGCCGTCCGCCGGGCCGCCGTCGGCATGGATGGAGACGGCGGCGTCGGCATGCGCGTCGGCGCTGGCCCGGGCCCGGGCGTCGACGCACGGGCCGATACCGGTGTCGTCCTTTCTCGTCAGCACGACGGTGGCGCCGCGGTCCCGCAGCACCTGGGCCGTCCGGTTGGCCACGTCCCAGGTGAAGGCGTGCTCCGGGTAGCCGGCGTCGGTGCTCGCGCCGACGGTGTCGCACTCCTTCAGGAAGCCGCCGGCGTCGACCTTGCGGTCGATCTGCGCCGGCGCCGCGCCGTTGCCGCCGTCATGCCCCGGGTCGAGCACGACCACCCGTCCGCGCAGGTCGACGCCGGGCCCCGCCGCGCCGGGGGCCGCGGAGCTGGGAACCACCGGGCTGGGGACCGCCGTCGCCGACGGGACCCCGCCGGGCACCGCCGAAGCGGCCGTGTCGCCCGCTCCACCCGCGCCGGCGACGCCGGGCCCTCCGGCCACGGTGGCGCCCCGCGGCGGCGCCGGAGTGCCTCCCGTCGCGCCGGCCACCAGCACGGCCACCAGGGCCGCCAGCAGCAGCACCGCGACCGCCACCACCGCGAGCACCGGCCGGGGCATCCCCCGACCGGCGGCCAGCGGCGACCGTCTCGCTAACCCCAACCGGCTGCGCCGCCCTCGCCGGGCCGGCGCGCTCCGGCGCCCCGCACCCGCCCGCGGCGGCCGCGAGGACCCGCGGGCCCCGGTCGGCCTGCGGACCCCGGTCGGCCGCCGACCGCCGGCCGACAGCGGCTGGCTCGCGGACGGGGGCGGATCAGCCGGTGGTGACAAAGTCGATGAGCTCCTCGACGGCTCGTAGCAGACCCACCTCGAGGTCGCTGTAGCTGTCCACGGACGCCAGCACGCGCCGCCACATCTCTGCCGGCTCGCGCACGCCGAGCGCGCGGCACACGCCTTCCTTCCACGGCTGACCGCGCGGCACCTCGGGCCAGGCCCGGATGCCGACGGAGGCGGGCTTCACCGCCTGCCAGATGTCGATGTAGGGATGGCCCGTCACCAGGACGTGCTCGCCGGTGACGGACGCGGCGATCCGGCTCTCCTTGGAGCCGGCGACCAGGTGGTCGACGAGCACCCCCAGCCGGCGCCCGGAGCCCGGCCGGAACGCCGCGACGATCGCCGGCAGCTCGTCCACGCCGTCGAGAGGTTCCACGACGACACCCTCGACCCGCAGGTCGTCGCCCCAGACCCGCTCGACGAGCGCCGCGTCGTGCAGGCCCTCGACGTAGATCCGGCTGGCCCTGGCGACCCGCGCCGGCGCGCCAGGCACCGCGACCGAGCCGGACGCGGTCCGCGAGGGACCCGTGGGCGCCGCCCGGCGCGGCCGCGCCAGCGTCACCCGCCGGCCCTCCACCAGGAACGCCCCTTCCTCCAGGGGGAAGAGGCGGCGCACGCCGAACCGGTCCTCCAGGGTGACCCCGATGGCGTCCAGCTCGACGACGGCTCCGCAGAAGCCGCTCACCCGGTCCTCGACGACGAGGTCCAGCTCGGCCTCGACGATGGGCAGGGGCGCCGGCGCCTTCTTCGCGGACGGAGCCAGTACGTCCCGGCCATAGTCACGGCTACGCATACCCGACACCCTAGGATCACAGCACGACTGCCCCCACGCGGGCACACCGGGCGGGCACGGCGGGGCGGGCACAGCGGGCGACACGGAAGGAACACGCCGATGACGACGTATGGCCCCGGGGTGGCGTTGATCGTCGTCGACCTGCAGAACGACTTCGCGACGCCGCGAGGCAGCCTGTACGTGCGGGGCGGTGAGGAGATCGTCGACGCGGTCAACGCGCAGGTGGCCGAGGCCGAGGCCGCCGGGTCACCCGTCTTCTGGACGCAGGACTGGCACCCCGAGGTCACACCACACTTCGTCACGTCCGGTGGCGTCTGGCCGCCACACTGCGTCGCCGGGACGGCGGGCGCCGAGTTCCATGCCGGGGCGCGCGTCACCGGCGAGGTGGTTCGCAAGGGCGCCGACGGCGCCGACGGCTATTCGGGGTTCTCGGTGCGCGACCCCGAGTCGGGCGCGCGGACCTCCACCGTGCTCGGCGAGCGGCTCGCCGCGGCCGGCTGTCGCCAGGTGGTCGTCGTCGGCCTCGCCGGCGACTACTGCGTCAAGGAGACGGCACTGGACGCGCGGCGACTCGGGCTGGACGTCATCGTCCCGCTCGAGCTCACCCGCTTCGTCAACCTCCAGCCGGGCGACGACGAACGCACCGTCGCCGAGCTGCGCGCCGCGGGCGTGCAGGTGGATGCGCCCCCGCGGGTTCCATCAGACGTGATCTCGTAGGGAAGACGTGATCTCGTAGGGACGCGCGGGTCCGGAGCCGGGGGCTGAGCCGCGGACCCGCCGGATTGGCATCGCCAATTCGGCAGGGTCCCCGGAGACCCCGGCGACCGGGCCAGCGCGGTGGGAAACGAGCTGTTTCCCAGTTACGCGGCAAATCTTCGTTAGGCGGCGCAGTCCCGGCAGATCATGCGACGAGCGTCCACCAGCTGGCTACGGTGATGAACCAGGTAGCAGCTGGTGCAGGTGAACTCGTCGGCCTGGCGAGGCAGTACCCGTAGGTTCAGCTCCTCGCCAGACAGGTCGGCTCCGGGCAGGTCGAGCTCGGTCTCGAACGGGTCGACTTCATCACCGAGGTCGGCCGCCGCGTCCGCCCGCCGCGCCTTGAGGGCCTCAAGGCTCTGCTCGGGGGCGTCCTCGAGATCCGCGGTACGGGGGGTGTCGTAGTCGGTGGCCACTTGATTTCTCCCAGATGGTCAGGGTCCCCGCGGAATCGACGAAGCCGATTCCGTAGGTTGCGCTCCTCGTGCCCAACCCACAACGCACGACTGTCTGGCAATGTGCCCAGGCTGTGCCCTGGACTTTCCTGTGGCCTTCGCCACACGATACGACCGGGCCACCGCGCAGCGTGGTCACATCGGCCCCCGCGCGGCGTGCCGAACAGCCCAGACCAGCGGAAGGCCAGCCAGCCCAGTCATCGGGCCGGACCTGGTATACCCCGAACACGGACATCCACGTCGAGCCGCGCGAGGCAGGCGAGGGCGCGAGGCGCCCAGGATGTCGGGGGCGAAGCCCCCGACCCAGCGCCCGACCTTATCCGGTCCGGCGCAGCCAGGTCACCGGGGCACCGTGGGAGCCACGGCGCAGCGGCTCGAGCACGTCGTCCCAGTCAGTGCCGAGCAGGCGGTGCAGGCCGCGGGCGAGGGTGTCGCGGCCCTCGCCGCGTTCCAGCAGGGCGCGCAGCGCCGCCTCGCCGATGACCACGTCGCCGTTGGCGGCGATGCCGACCCGGTGCAGGCCGAGGTCGGGCGTGTAGGAGTAGCGCTCCGCGTCGCAGCCGGGCGACGGGCCCTCGACGACCTCGAAGGTGACGTGGCCGAGACGGCGCAGCCGGGTCGCGAGCCGGCCGGCGGTCGCGGGAGCGCCCCGCCACTCCAGCCCCGCGTAGAGACAGCCGGGCCGGGCCGGCTGCGGCGACCAGGTGAGTGACACCGTCGCCGACAGCGCGCCGGACACGGCGAACTCCAGGTGTGGGCACAGCGCCGGCGGGCAGGCGAGCACCGACAACATGCCCGGCACCACGTTCGACGCCGAGCTGGATGACAGCCCTTGGGCTGACGACATGACCACGGAGTACCTCCGTCGACGAGGAACGCCTTCCCCTTGCGTCTCGTCAGCGGTGGGCCTGTGCCGGGTACGGGACGATCGTGCCATGTCACGGGGGTCGCGGACCACCGGTTTGGCCACCCAAACGAGTTATCTGACCCGCAATCCGGGTGACAGTCCAGGCCAGGTGTCGGCGAGGTCTCCGGCGCGTGTCCGATCCGTGTCACCGCGCACCAGCCCGCGGTGTGGCGGTTCCGGTCCGCTTCTGTGACGGACGGCCCCTTGGGCCACGACACGCTGGTCCGTGCTCGCCGCCGTCGGGTTTCCCGTCGCGCGTTCCCCCTCTCCCCGCGGGCCGGGAGAGGCTCCTCCGTCCACGGAACACCAGGCGCGCGGGCGGCCACCGGACCCATGTGGGGGTAGATTCCGTAGGCTTCGCGGGTATGTCGCAGGTCTGGCCTGGCCACCCTTATCCCCTGGGCGCCACATATGACGGATCCGGCACCAACTTCGCGATCTTCTCCGAGGTGGCGGAGCGGGTCGAGTTGTGCCTGTTCGACGACGGGGGTACCGAGCAGCGCATCGAGCTACACGAGAAGGACGCCTTCGTCTGGCACGGCTACCTTCCCGGGGTCGGACCGGGCCAGCGCTACGGCTATCGGGTCCACGGCCCGCACGACCCGGCCCACGGCGTGCGCTGCAACCCGAACAAGCTGCTGCTCGACCCCTACGCCAAGGCCGTCGACGGTGAGATCGACTGGGACCAGGCGTGTTTCGGCTACACCTTCGGCGAACCAGACAGCCTCAACACGGCGGACTCCGCGCCACACGTGATGAAGTCGGTGGTGATCAGCCCGTTCTTCGACTGGAACGGCGACCGGCCGCCGCGCACCGCGTACGAGAAGACGGTCATCTACGAGGCACACGTCCGCGGCCTCACGATGCGCCACCCCGATCTACCCGACGGCTACCGCGGCACCTACGCCGGCGTCGCCCACCCGATCATGATCGAGCACTACCAGAAGCTCGGGGTCACCGCCGTCGAGCTGATGCCCGTTCACCAGTTCGTCCACGACGAGCACCTGGTGAGCCGGGGCCTGCGCAACTACTGGGGCTACAACTCGATCGCGTTCCTCGCCCCGCACAACGCCTACTCCGCCTCCGGCGGCCTCGGCCAGCAGGTCCAGGAGTTCAAGGGCATGGTCCGGGACCTGCACAACGCCGGGATCGAGGTGATCCTCGACGTCGTCTACAACCACACCGCCGAGGGCAACCACCTGGGCCCGATGCTGTGCTTCCGCGGCATCGACAACGCGGGCTACTACCGGTTGATGGCTGACGAGCCGCAGTACTACATGGACTACACCGGCACGGGCAACACGATGCACGTCCGCCACCMGCACGTGCTCCAACTGATCATGGACTCGCTGCGCTACTGGGTGACGGAGATGCACGTCGACGGTTTCCGCTTCGATCTGGCCGCGACGCTCGCCCGCGAGTTCTACGATGTCGACCGTCTGTCGAGCTTCTTCGACCTGGTGCAGCAGGACCCCATCGTCTCCCAGGTGAAGCTGATCGCCGAGCCGTGGGACCTCGGCGAGGGCGGCTACCAGGTGGGCAACTTCCCCGCGCTGTGGACGGAGTGGAACGGCAAGTACCGCGACACCGTCCGCGACTTCTGGCGCGGCGCCGACCACGGCATCGCCGAGTTCGCCTCCCGGCTGACCGGCTCCAGCGACCTCTACCAGTTCAACGGCCGGCGCCCGATCGCCTCGATCAACTTCGTCACCGCGCATGACGGCTTCACGCTCGCCGACCTGGTCTCCTACAACGGCAAGCACAACGAGGCGAACGGCGAGGACAACCGGGACGGCTCCGACGACAACCGGTCGTGGAACTGCGGGGCCGAGGGGCCCACGGACGACGCGGCGGTGCTCGCGCTGCGCGGTGCGCAGGCCCGTAATCTCCTCACGACGCTGTTCCTGTCCCAGGGGGTGCCGATGCTCGTCGCCGGCGACGAGATGGGCCGCACCCAGGGTGGCAACAACAACGCCTACTGCCAGGACAACGAGACGAGCTGGCTGGACTGGTCGCCAGCCGCCCAGGACTCCGGCCTGCTGCGGTTCACCGCCGAGGTGTCGCGGCTGCGCCGCGAGCATCCGGTGTTCCGCCGCCGCCGGTTCTTCCATGGCGCCCCGATCCGGGGAACGGGAGACGGGGAGTACGGGGTTGACGACGGCCTGAAGGACATCGTGTGGCTGCGCCCGGACGGCGGCGAGATGTCCGACCACGACTGGGAGTCCGGCACCGCGCGCTCGCTGGCCGTGTTCCTCAACGGCTACGGCATCCCCGACCCGGACGAACGCGGCGAGCCGGTCCTCGACACCTCGTTCCTGATGTTCTTCAACGCCCACCACGAGACGGTCAGCTTCCAGGTGCCGCCGGTGGAGCTCGGCCCCAGCTGGGAGATCGTCGTCGACACCCGGGTCTCCGCCCAGTCCCAGGGCGACGCCCCGCAGCCGAACGCCGGCCCCCACCTGGTCAAGGCCGGAGACGCGGTCCCCCTCGACGCCCGCTCGACGCTCGTCCTGCGCCGTGCCGACTAAGCCCGGATCAGCCGCTTCGGGGCGGATGGAGCGGATGGAGGGGTGTCGATGAGCGACGGCGGCCCGACTGGCGACGAGCGCACCCGGGTCGTGCCCACGTCGACCTACCGGCTCCAGCTGCACCTGGAGTTCAACTTCACCGACGCCGCGGTGATCGTGCCGTATCTGGCGGCGCTCGGCGTCTCGCACCTGTACCTGTCGCCGGTCCTGGAGGCGGCCCCCGGCTCGATGCACGGCTACGACGTCGTCGAGCACGGCCGGATCAGCCCGGAGCTCGGCGGCGTCGGCGGCCTGCGCCGGCTCACCGCCGCCTGCCGGCGGGCGGGTCTGGGCCTCGTCGTCGACGTGGTGCCCAACCACATGGCGATCCCGACCCCGCAGACCGYGAACCCCGTCTGGTGGTCGGTGCTGCGCGAGGGCCCCGACTCCCCCTACGCCAACTGGTTCGACATCGACTGGGCGTCGACGGACAACCCCGGCAAGGTGCTGATGCCGCTGCTCGGCCAGCCGCTGCACGACTGCCTCGAGGCCGATGAAATCTCCCTGGTCAGGACCGCCGACGCCGCGGAGACCGGCGCCGGGGACCTCGCCGGGTTCGGCGACGTGGGYGCCGGCGATGACACCGTCGACGGCGACGACTGGGTGATCACCTACTACGACCATGTCCTCCCGGTCGCRCCCGGCACCGCCGACCCGGACGACCTGGCCGGCACGCTCGACGCCCAGTACTACCGGCTGTGCTGGTGGCGCACCGCCGGCACCGAGCTCAACTACCGGCGGTTCTTCGACATCACGACCCTTCCGGCGCTGCGCCAGGAGGACCACGACGTCTTCGCCGCCACCCACCGCCTCCTCATCGACCTGGTCCGCGCCGGCACCGTCGAGGGCCTGCGGATCGACCACCCCGACGGCCTCGCCGACCCGGAGGAGTACCTGCGCCGGCTCTCGGACGCGACCGGCGGGGTGTGGACGGTCGTCGAGAAGATCCTCGAGGGCGACGAGTCCCTGCCCGAGGCGTGGGCCTGCGACGGCACCACCGGCTACGAGGCGCTGAACCGGATCACCCGGCTCTTCCTCGACCCACTCGCCGCCCGCCCGCTGGCCGCGCTCTACGCCGAGGTCTCCGGCGAGGCGCCCGACTGGGCGCACACCGCGCACCAGGCCAAGCTGGACGTGCTGGACAACGTGCTGYGCCCCGAGCTGGACCGGCTGACGGCGCTCGCGCTCACCGAGGCCCGCCGGGACCGCGCCGACCTGACCCGCACCGGCCTGCGCGAGGCGCTGCGCGAGGTGCTCGCCGGCTTCGGCGTCTACCGCGCCTACGTCCGCCCGGACGGCACCCCGTCGCTGGAGGCCCGCTCGCACGTCGTCCGGGCCTGTGAGGAGGCGCGCCGCCGGATCCCGCGCCGCGCCACCGAGATCGACCTGATCGAGGACCTGGCGCTCGGCGGCCCGGCGGAGTTCGTCGTCCGCTTCCAGCAGACCTGCGGCCCGGTGATGGCCAAGGGCGTCGAGGACACCGCGTTCTACCGGTTCGGCCAGTTGGTCGCGCTCAACGAGGTCGGCGGTGACCCCGGCGCCTACCCGGCCTTCCCGCCCGGCCATCCACGCAGCGCCGTCCACGAGTTCCACGAGGCCAACGTCACGACGGCGCGGACCTGGCCGCTGACGATGACGACGCTGTCCACCCACGACACCAAGCGCTCGGAGGACGTGCGGGCGCGCCTGGCGGTGCTCTCGGAGGACCCGCGCGGCTGGGCGGACGTGGTCCGCCAGCTCGGCCGGCTCGGCTACCGGCACACCGACGCCGAACGCGGCTGGCCGGACCCGGACACCGTCTACCACCTGATCCAGGTCCTGGTCGGCGCCTGGCCGATCACCGCCGAGCGGGTCCGCGAGTACATGCTCAAGGCGGTCCGCGAGGCCAAGACGCACACCTCGTGGAGCGACCAGGACCCGGCGTACGAGAACGCGCTCACCACCTACGTCGACGCCGCCCTCGAGGACCCGGACTTCGTCGCCGCGCTGGAGAACTACGTCTCCACGATCGTCGAGCTCGGCCGGCAGAACTCGCTGGCCGCCCGGCTGCTGCAGCTCACCGCGCCCGGCGTCCCGGACGTCTACCAGGGCCAGGAGCTGTGGGACCACTCGCTGGTCGACCCGGACAACCGCCGGCCGGTGAACTTCGGGGAGCGCACCAAGCTGCTCGGCGAGCTCGGCACCGACCCGCTGCCGCGGCGCCCGCCATCGCTCGACGACACCGGCGCCGCCAAGCTGCTGGTGGTCTCCCGGGCGCTGCGGGTGCGCCGTGAGCACCCCGAATGGTTCGGGCCCGGGGCGTCCTACCGGCCCCTGTGGGCGGCGGGCTCGGCGGCGGAGCACCTGGTGGCGTTCACCAGGGCCGAGTCGGTGGTGACCGTGGTGCCCCGGCTGGTGCTCGGTCTGCGCCGCGGCGGTGGCTGGCGGGACACCACGCTCGCCCTGCCCGACGGCCGCTGGCTCGATGTCCTCACCGGCCGCCGCCACGACGGCGGCACCGCCTACGTGCTGCGCCTCCTGCGCGACTTCCCCGTCACCATGCTCATCCGCGTCCCGTAGACCACCCGGCGTTAGGGCATGGGGGTGCCGGCGGTAAGACAGAGGCGATGAGCACTTTCCGGGTCTGGGCGCCCCTCGCGAAGTCCGTCGCCGTCGTCACCGCGCGGCCCGGTGACCCGCCCGCGGCCGGTGATGCCGGCGGTCCGGGCACCGGTGGCGCCGCCGAGCCGGCGGACGACCTGGTGACCGACCTGGCGGCGGGTCCCGGCGGCTGGTGGACGGCGGAGGTGCCGGGCGCCGGGCACGGCACCGACTACGCGTTCCGGCTCGACGGCACGGACGAGGAGCTGCCCGACCCGCGGTCGGCGTGGCAGCCGTACGGGGTGCACGGCCGGTCCCGGGTCGCCGACCACGGCCGGTTCGCCTGGACGGACCAGGGCTGGCGGGGCGTGCCGCTCGGCGGAAGCGTGCTCTACGAGCTGCACATCGGCACATTCACCCCGGAAGGGACGTTCGACGCCGCTGCCGGCCGGCTCGATCATCTCGTCGACCTCGGCGTGGACGCCGTCGAGCTGCTGCCGGTGAACGCGTTTCCCGGCCGGCACGGCTGGGGCTACGACGGCGTGGGCCTGTTCGCGGTCCACGAGCCGTACGGAGGGCCGGACGGGCTCAGGCGGTTCGTCGACGCCGCCCACGCCCGCGGCCTCGGCGTCGTCATGGATGTCGTCTACAACCACCTCGGGCCCGACGGGAACTACCTGGGCCGGTTCGGCCCGTACTTCACCGGCCGGTACGCCACCCCGTGGGGCTCGGCCGTCAACCTCGACGACGCCGGCTCCGACGAGGTGCGGGCCCTCATCGTCGACAGCGCGCTCGCCTGGCTGCGCGACTACCACTGCGACGGCCTGCGGGTGGACGCGGTGCATGAGCTGCGCGACAGCCGGGCGATGYACGTCCTCGAGGAGCTGTCGACGGCGGTCCACCGCCTGGGCGGGCACCAGCGTCGGCCGTTGTTCCTCGTCGCCGAGTCCGACCTCAACGACCCGCGGATGATCAGATCGGTCGAGGCCGGCGGCCACGGGATGGACGGCCAGTGGGCCGACGACATCCACCATGCGCTGTGGACGGCCCTCTCCGGTGAGCGGCAGGGCTACTACCGCGACTTCGGCTCGCTCGCGACGCTCGCGAAGGCCTTCGAGGGCGGATTCGTGCACGACGGGACGTACTCGACGTTCCGCGGCCGCGCCCACGGGCGGAAGATCCCGCCGTCGGTGCCGGCGTCCCGGCTCGTCACCTTCCTGCAGGACCACGACCAGGTCGGCAACCGCGCCATCGGTGACCGGGCGGCGGCGACGCTGTCCGACGGCCTGCTGCGGGTCGGCGCCGCGCTGCTGCTGTCCGGGCCGTTCACGCCGATGCTGTTCATGGGCGAGGAGTGGGGCGCGACCACCCCCTGGGCCTACTTCACCGACCACGAGGCGGACTGGCTCGCCCAGGCCGTCCGCGACGGCCGGCGGGCCGAGTTCGCCGCCCATGGCTGGCGCCCGGGCGACGTGCCCGACCCGCAGGCCGAGGCCACGTTCACCCGATCGAAGCTGGACTGGTCGCAGCCGGCCGCCGAGCCGCACCGAGGCCTGCTCGACTGGCACCGGCGCCTGATCGGGCTGCGGCGCACGGTCGCGGACCTGGCCGACCCGTCCTGGGCCGGCGTGCGCTGCGCCTACGACGAGCGGGCCCGGTGGTTCGTGCTGTACCGGGGCGGCCCGCCGGCCGAGATCGCCGTGGTGTGCAACCTGTCGGGGACGCGGCAGTCGATCCCCATCGACCCGACGGGGCCGGCCCATGAGCAGGCGGACCTGCCAGGGCCGGGCGGCGTGGTGATCGACGTACTGGCCGCGTCGACCCCCGGGTTCGTCTACCAGCCGGACAGCGTCGAGACCGACGGCGAGTCCGTGGTGATCGCCCGGCTGCTGCCGCGCCACCTCGGGGAGCACCGCCCGGTACCGGCCCCCTAGCGTCCCCGGGTGGTCAGCGTCTCCGGGTGGTCTCCTGGGGGCTTTCGGCGCGGCGGAGCACGAAGTACAGCAGCCCGAGCAGGCCCAGCGCGAACAGCAGGACCACTACCAGCAGAATCACGTACGTAGCCATGGCCCTATCGTCGCCGCCCGGCCCGCCGTCGGAAAATCCGCCCCGCCCAGGGTCGCCAGATCGCCGATCGGCGGTCAGCCCGTCGACGAGGCGGCGGCGGTGCCCTTCCAGACCGCATCGGCACCGGAATGCCCGATCCGGACCACCTCCACGACGGTCACGACGGCCAGCGCCACCACGATCAGCGACGCGGCGAGTACCAGCGCGCGCGGCCTGGCCTGCCCCGCGGACCCCGCCCCTGACGGCGCCGGTGTCGCCCAGGCGGTCGGGCGCCAGCCGTCCACCCAGAGCATCAGGAGGGCGGCCACGAACAGGCCTGCGACCCAGGGCAGCAGCTGTTCGCCGAGATCCGCGTGCCGTTCGATCAGCGGGTTGTCGGCGCCCAGCCGCTCGCGCAGCTTGTCCCCGGACGACGTCGTGACCGGAACCAGGATGAGCGCGGCTGCGGCGCCTAGCGCGGGCAGGGGCCCGAGGTTACGCCGCAGCCGTGGCCACAGCGCGCTGAGCACCAGCAGTGTCGCCACCAGTGGTATCAGCACAACCGAGGCATGAACGATCAGGGCGTGAGTGGGCAGCCCGAACACGGTAGCGGGCAACGCGGCCTCCTGGTGGAGATGCAGGGCGGGTGAGGTGACAGATCAGCCGCCGCGGCTACTGGCCACAGAGGAGATCGCATCCGACCTTGCCCACGTTGGCTGGGAATCTCCTGAGAATCTCCGGCGCCTTAGCAGGCTGCTTACTACTTACCCTTCGTCAAGCGCCGAAGTGCGCCGGCCGGCTGTGCGCCGCGCGGCAGGCCGATGCCCCGCTACGAGGTCGGATGCTCACCCGGTTCCGGGGTGGCGCGGATCGGTCCCTTGTCGAGGCGGCTGCCGGGGCGCGGCGTGGCGTCCGGGTCCGCGACGCCGGCCGACGGCGCCGGGGCCGGGGCCGAGATCTTGCCGAGCAGGCCGTTCAGCTCGCCGAGGCCGTTGCCGAGCGCGGTGGTCAGCTCGCTCGGGACGATCCACAGCTTGCTGGCCTGCCCCTGGGCGATCTCCGGGAGGGTCTGCAGGTACTTGTAGGCGAGCAGCTTCTGGTCCGCGTCGCCCGCGTGGATGGCGGCGAACACCGTCGCGATCGCCTTCGCCTCGCCGTCCGCGCGCAGGATCTGCGCCTGCTGGTCGCCCTCGGCCCGCAGGATCGCCGCCTGCTTCTCGCCCTCGGCCCGCAGGATCTCGCTCTGCCGGATGCCCTCGGCGCCGAGGATCGCCGCCCGGCGGTCCCGCTCGGCGCGCATCTGCTTCTCCATCGCCTCCTGCACGGAGCGCGGTGGCTCGATGGCCTTGATCTCGACCCGGTTGACCCGGATGCCCCACTTGCCGGTCGCCTCGTCGAGCACGCCGCGCAGCTGGGTGTTGATCTGATCCCGCGAGGTGAGCGCGGCCTCCAGGTGCAGGCCACCGATGACGTTGCGCAGCGTGGTGACGGTGAGCTGCTCGATCGCCTGGATGAAGTTGGCGATCTCGTAGGTGGCCGCGCGCGGGTCGGTGACCTGGAAGTACAGGACCGTGTCGATGCCGACGACCAGGTTGTCCTCGGTGATCACCGGCTGGGGCGGGAAGGCCACGACCTGCTCGCGCAGGTCGATGCGCTCCCGGATCCGGTCGACGAACGGCACCACCAGCGCGAGCCCCGGCACGAGGGTGCGGTTGTAACGGCCGAGCCGCTCGACGACCATCGCACGGGCCTGCGGAACGATCTTGATTGTTCGGACGACGAAGATAAGCGCGACGAACGCCAGAACGACCGCCACGATCAGTCCACCGGTCATGCCAACTCTCCTCGTGGAGCCTGCGGCCCCGGGATCTCTTCCAGGTGGACGATGGCGGTTGCCCCGTCGATGCGCAGCACCCGCACCCGGCTGCCGGCGGCGAGCACGGCGTCCTCCGGGTAGGCCCGTGCCGACCAGACCTCGCCCCTGATCTTCACCCGGCCGTCGTCACGGTCGACTCGCTCCAGGACGACACCTTCGCTGCCGACCAGCGCATCCGTGCCGGTGGCGACGAGCGGGGTGTTCATGAGATGGCGGCGGGCGATCGGGCGCAGCCCGAAGGTCAGGCCGCCCGACGCGACGACGAACGCCACGACCTGCCAGGCCGTGTCGCCGCCGAGGAGCGCCACCAGCGCGGAGACCAGCGCCGCGCAGGCCAGCATGAGCAGGTAGAGACCGCCGGTGAGCAGCTCACCGACCGCGAGCGCCCCCGCGACCACGAACCAGACAACCTCGGCCGGCACGACTCCATCGTAGGCCTGATCATGCGGTTTTCCGCCTGGCAATGTCGGCCGCCGGACAAACAGGAAATCAGTCGGTTCGGCCATCGCGAAAAACGCTCACGCGGACCCGGCGGATCAGCGCCTTTCCCCTCCACGAGCGTGCCGCCGGCCGCTCGGCTCGGCCGGCCCAGCGGGTTGGGTACCGTTGACGACAGCCTCGCGCCGCCACCCTGACGGCGCCGCCAGGGCGCTGGTGCCGCCGGGTCGGCGGTGCCGCCCGACCTCGACAAAGGAACCGTGACGACACCGTGCCCGTCATGACATCCCGGCAGCGCATCGCCTACCAGGGCGAGCCTGGAGCGAACTCCCATCTCGCCTGTCGGAACGTCTACCCGGACTTCGACGCGGTGCCGTTCCAGACGTTCGAGGAGTGCTTCGCCGCGATCGAGGACGGCACGGTGGAGCTGGCGATGATCCCGGTGGAGAACTCCACCGCGGGCCGGGTCGCGGACATCCACCACCTGCTGCCGCAGGCGAAGGCGCACATCATCGGCGAGTACTTCCTGCCGGTGCACCACCAGCTCATGGCGCTGCCCGGCGCGACGCTCGACGGGCTGAAGGCCGTGCACAGCCACCCGCAGGCGCTCGCCCAGTGCAGGGAGGCACTGCGGGGGCTCGGCCTGCGGGCGGTGCCGGACGCGGACACCGCCGGGGCCGCGCGCGAGCTCGCCCAGTCCGGCGACCTGACCAGGGCGGCGATCGCCTCCGGGATGGCCGCCGAGGTCTACGGGCTGGCGATCCTGCGCGCCGACCTGGAGGACGAGGACCACAACACCACCCGGTTCCTCATCTTCTCCGGCGAGAACCTGCGGGCCGCCGCCGGCGTGCACGAGCTGGTGACGACGTTCTTCTTCAAGGTGAAGAACCGGCCGGCCGCGCTCTACAAGGCGCTCGGTGGCTTCGCCACGAACGGCGTCAACATGACGAAGCTGGAGAGCTTCATGGTGAGCGGCCACTTCGTCGCCACCCAGTTCCTCGCCGACGTCGAGGGCAGCCCGGAGGAGCCGGCCGTCGCGCGGGCGTTCGAGGAGCTCGCCTTCTTCGCCGACTACCGCATCCTCGGCGTCTACCGCGCCAGCCGCTACCGCGAGCGCTTCACCAGCCAGGCCGCCGCCGCCCGGCCCGGGAACGGCGCCAGCTAGCGCGGCCGCGGAGCGCGCCGTCATGGCCGGCTGGCGCGTCCCGTGGAGCGCGGCGTCGTCATGAACCGCCGCACTGCCGGCACATTCCGCCTGGACCGGGCGCTAGGGTCGGGCCGGTGCGCCGCATCCTGCCCGTGCCCGAACCGAGCTCGCCGCCCCGGTCCGACCTGGCCCAGGGCGACCTGACCCAGGACGACCTGGACGCCGCCTACGCCGTGCCCGTGCTCCCTCTCGGCACCGCCCACGTCCGCGCGAACTTCGTCGCGTCGGCGGATGGCGCCGCCGAGGTGGACGGCCGTTCGGGCGGCCTCGGCGGACCGGCGGACCGGCGGGTGTTCCGCACGCTGCGCTGGCTCGCCGACGTCGTGCTCGTCGGGGCGGGCACCGCGCGGACCGAGGACTACGGCCCGGCGGTGGTGCCGCCCGAGCGGCGGGAGATCCGGGTCGCGGCCGGGCTCGCGCCCGTCCCGCCGATCGCCGTGATCAGCGGATCGCTGGAGTTCGACCCGGCGGCACGCCTGTTCGCGGCCGAGGTCCGGCCGCTGCTGCTCACCCGGGCGAGCGCGCCGGCGGAGCGGGCGGCGGCGCTGCGGGAGGTCGCCGAGGTCGTCGTCTGCGGCGACGAGCGCGTGGAGCTGGGGGTGGCGCTCGCCGAGCTGGTCGCGCGCGGCCTGCCGCGGGTACTCACGGAGGGTGGCCCGGTGCTGCACGGCCAGTTGGTCGGTGCCGGACTGCTCGACGAGCTGTGCCTGACGATCGCCCCGCTTCTCGGCGGACCGGGGCATCTTGGCATCGTCGCCGGGCTTCCCTGGCCGTCGGCGCGGACGATGACGCTGAGGCAGCTGCTCGAGGAGGATGGCGAGCTGTTCCTTCGCTACCAGCTCGCCCGCGATCAGTAACGAGCCGCTACCAACCGCCATATCCACAGGTCAGCGGCCGTCCACAGCCGACGGTCGACGCCTTCCGAGCGCGCCGCGAGCTGGCTAGCGTGCCGGCCAGTCCCGGGCGATGGGCGGGCACCGGGTGGGCGAAGGGCGGCGGACCGTGGTGGGCACCTCGATCTACCCAAGCGGCGCGGGCGGCCTCGGCGACTCCGCCGCGGCGCCCCCGCCGCCCGGCGGCCTGGTCGCCAACGAGCGGCGCGGCGCGCTGCTGGCGGCGGCCGCGGCGCTGCGCGCGGCCGACTCCGAGGTGGCCACGGCGTTCGACCAGGTCGCCGCGGTGCTCGACGGTGGCGCCTGGGAGGGCCGGGCGGCGACGGCGTGGGCCGGCGAGCTCTCCCGGGTTCGCGCCGCGGTCGCGGCGACGCTGGCCGGGGCGGCGCTGGACTGTGCGGGCGTCGCCGGGGCCGAGCCGGAGTGGGTGGCGCCGGTCGACCCGCGGGCGATCCACCCGGAGCCGGTCCCGGGGCTGCCGCTCCACGGGCGGTGATCCGCCATGCCCGGCCCCCGCGAGCGCGTCGTGCTCGACACCGCCCTCACCGGGGCGCTCATCGAGCGGCTCAAGGCCCTGCGTGACGCGCTGTGGCGGTATGCGCGGGCGGTCGCGGCGCTGCTCGCCCCGCTCGGCCGGCCCGGCGACCCGGCGGCGGCGCTGCGCCACGGCGCGGCCTGGGCCGACGGTTCGCGGCGGATGCTGACCCGCCGGCTCGCGCTGGTCCAGGCCGCGGACGAGGCGCGCGGCGCCGAGCCGCCCGGCGGCCTGGCGGGCGGCGTGGGCGGTGCGGGCGGCGTGGGCGCCCCAGGCGACGTGGGGGGCGGCGCACGGATCGCGCTGACGCTCCCGCCCGACCCGTTCGGCGGCGACGGCGATGCCGCCCGGGCCGCCGGGGCACTGCTCGGCACCGAGCTCGTCGGCGCGGCCCTTCGGCCGTTCCCGGACGTCGCGACGATCGCCCGCGCCGCCGCCCGGCTGAACGCCGCCGCGAACGACCCCGACCTGGTCGCCGGCTTCGTCGGCACGGTCGGCCCCGACCGGCTGGCAGCCGTCCTGCACCTGGCCGAAGGCGTCCACGGCGGCGGGTACGTCATCGAGGCGACGGCGCGCGGCAGCCGGGTCCACGCCAGTCACGGCGGTCCGCGCACCGTCCTGGACGCACCCGGCAGACGCCTGCCGGCCGAGACCGCGGGCGCGCTGACGGCGGCGCTCGGCGCCACGCTCGCCACGTTCAGCCGGGCCGGGGGGCTCACCGCCGGCTGGCTCGGCCGGTTCAACGCGCGCGGCGAGCCGGGCGCCGCGGAGACGACCCTGCTCGGCCCGCTGCTGCGCCATGGCCGGTTCGCCCCGGCGAGCCTGCGGCTGCTCGGTGACGCCCTCTTCGCCGGCACGGACGTCCGCGGCGGCCGCTACCGGGTCCGCTCCGCCCCACTCACCGGCCCTGGATCGGGTGGGGCCCGTGACGTCAGCCTGTTCGGCGGTGGGCCGGCGGACGCCCGGGCGGGCTATGCCGCCGCGCTGCTGCGGGCGATCGCCGCCGAGCCGGCGCTCGCGGCGCGCTTCGCCACCGACCACGTCGAGACGGTCCTGGCGGGTTCCCGGCTGGCGGCCCTGCCACCGCCGGTCCGGGCCGGCGTGCCGGAGCAGGTCGCGAGCGCCTGGGCGTACCTGGTCGGGCGCGCCGGCGGGTCCGAGGCACGCCGGGCCGACCCGGCGGGGGCCGCGACCTTCGTCGCCCGGCTGGCCTTCGCCGTCCACCAGCACCGGGCCGCCCACCTCGACCAGGCACGTCACCGGGACACGTCCTGGCCGCTACCCGCCGGCCTGCGCGTCGCGATCGGCGAGACGCTGGGCGTGTGGCGGGAGGAGATGTACAACTCTGCGACCGGCCTGCTGCCCGCCGCGGACGCCCTGCGCGACACCGCCGGCGCGGCACTGGTAACGGACTGGCCAGCCGCCCCGGCCTCCAGCCCAGCCCGGGCCTCCGGCCCAGCCCCTGCCTCCAGCCACGCCGCGAGTTCCGGCGCGGCGGGCGGGGCGGCCCCGGGCGAGGGCGGGGCAAGCGCGGGTGGAGCGAGCGCGGGCGGACCCTGGTCGACGCACCTGGCGGGTCCGGCCGACGGGGCGCGGATCCCGGCCGAGCTGTGGGCCGACCTGCTCGGCGAGGCGCTGGCCGCCGGCGGGCCGCCCGCCCGCGCGCTCGCGACCGACGCGGCGCTCGTCGCGCGGCAGTGGGAGCAGGCCCAGTGGGCGGCGACCCGCGGCTACCGGAGCGACGGCCGCACGGCCTACCCGGCGAGCCCGCGCACGCTCGGGCAGCTGCGCCAGTCGGCGCTGTTCGCCTTCTTCAACGCGACGCTCGCGCGCACCGCCGACCAGCTCACGCTGCGCGCCGAGCTCGGCGCGCAGGACGAGGCCAGGGCGACCGCAAAGCTGATCGACGAGCTCGCCGCGATCGCCCGCGCGGTGAAACCGACGGACCCGGTCGGCACGCTCTCGGGCCTCGCGGTGAGCGTGCCGGTGGCCGCCGCGTCGGCCGACCTCAAACCGTTCGGCCCCGCCGTCCTGTCGCCGGACGCGCTGGCCGCGATCGACTCGGCCCGGGCCGCCGCGGCGGCGCTGCCCGGCTGGCAGGCGGCCTACGTGGCCTCGGCGACCGAGGTCTGGCTGCGCCGCGCCGACGACCCGATCATCCCCGTCGAGGTCACCGACGCCGCCGGCCGCCGCCGCCGATTCACCGGCGACCCGCGCGGGGACGGCTTCATCACCGGCCCGCTCGACGACTTCCTCGACGCCGCCGACCGCCCCCTCGCCCCGGAGCGGATGTCCCCCGCCGGCCGCGCCGCCTACCTGCGCTGGCTCGCCAGCCCCGCCCTGGTGGCCAACAACGACCGCGTCCCCGTCCTCGTCTCCGTCCTCCCCCACCCCACCGGCTGAGCCCCCCTCGGCAGTTGATCTTCGAGGCAGCTGATATTGGGGCCGCGACCGCACTTTCCGGCCCAGTTCCAGCTGCCTCGACGCGCCGGCCCACCCCGGCCCACGCCGACCGAGTACTACTGGCGGCTAGCGCAGGATCTGGCTCAGGTCGTAGCGCACCGTCTCGTCGAGCTGGGAGTAGGTGCAGCTGTCCGGGTCGCGGTCCGGGCGGAAGCGGACGAACTGGGCGGTGTGCCGGAACCGAGGCCCCTCCAGCTGGTCGTAGCGAACCTCGACGACCAGCTCGGGGCGCAGCGGCACGAACGAGAGGTCCTTGCCCTTGCCCCACCGGCTCTCCCCCGCCTCCCACGGCGTGCGGGTGTCCCCCATCCGCTCCGGCGCCCACGGATGCCCGGCCAGGTCCGTGACCARCGGCGCGAGCTCCTCGGCGAGCGACCGGCGCCGCTCCCGCGTGAACGCCGACGCCACCCCGACCGCGGCGAGCGTCGTCCCCCCGTCGGGCGTGTCCGTGTAGAGGCCGAGCAGGAGCGACCCGACGGCGGTCGGCTCGGCCGCGTACGGCCGGTAGCCGGCGACGACACAGTCCGCCGTCCGGTCGTGCTTGACCTTGAACATGACCCGCTTGTCCTGCTGGTAGGGCGCGTCCAGCGGCTTGGCGATCAGCCCGTCCAGCCCCGCGCCCTCGAACGTCTCGAACCAGCGGCCCGCCTCGTCGGCATCGGTCGTGGTGGGCGTGACATGGACGGACCCGACAGTGGCCGCCGTGGCGCCGACGGCGTCGGCGAGCAGCCGGCGCCGCTCGGCGAACGGCGTGTCCAGCAGCGAGGCGTCCCCGAGGGCCAGCAGGTCGAAGGCGACGAACGAGGCCGGCGTCTCGGCCGCGAGGAGCCTGATCCGGCTGGCCGCCGGATGCACCCGCTGCCCGAGCGCCGCCCAGTCCAGCCGGTCCCCCACCGGCACGACGATCTCCCCGTCGAGCACGCACCGCTCCGGCAGCCCGGCCAGGAACGCCTCGACCAGCTCCGGGAAGTACCTCCTGATCGACTTCGTGTTCCGCGACCCGATCTCGATCTCGTCCCCGTCCCGGAACACGATCGACCGAAACCCGTCCCACTTCGGCTCATAGCTCATCCCGGCCGGGATCTTCGCCACAGGCTTGGCCAGCATCGGCTTCACGGGAGGCAGCACAGGAAGGTCCACCCACCCATGGTCGCGCACACCGGAACGCGGACAGCCACCACGGCCACCCTGCGGCCGCTCTCCTGCCAGAGGCTCGCGGCTCACTCGGCCCAGCGCGGCCCCTGGCCGGTGCCGTTTCCGTGTGGATCAGGCCGATGGTTCGCCGACGCGACCCGGTAGGCGGCGGCTGAGGGCGAGCATCGCCAGCGCCGCCGCGGTCAGGAGGGCGAACAGCCAGGTGACCCAGTCGTCACCCGCCCTGGCCTGCAAGAGGCCGAGCACGGTGATGCCGAGCGACGCCGACAGTTGCACTGACATGAACAGCGCGGTCGTCCCCTGCGGCTGTTCGGCGGGCGGCAGGGTGCGAAAGACGCTGGCGAACGTCGGGGACGCCGTCGCGCCGAAGCCCAGCCCGATGGCGACGAACAGGACGAACACGGCCGCGAGCGGCAGCCGGTCGTGGGTGAGCGCGAAGGTGAGCAGCCCGGCGGCGGTGACCACACTTCCCGCCCGGACCAGCGGGCGTGGCCCCGTCCGGTCGCTCATCCGGCCGCCCCAGGACATCGAGACGAACAGCCCGAGCCCCAGCGCGCACACCAGCAGGCCCTGGCCGATGCCGTGCAGGTGGTGACGCTCGGCCCCGAAGATCGGCAGCGCCGACTGCTGCCCGTACATGAGCAGCCCGACGCAGCTCATCACCGCGAGGCTGGCGCCGAACCCGGGCCGGCGCAACAGGCGCAGGTCGAAGGCCGGCGTGGTCGTCGCCGTCAGGGCGTGCCGGGCGTAGCCGGCGAGCAGCGCGACCCCCGCGGCGGCGGCCAGGGCGACGACCAGACCGGCGCCGGCCTGGCCCGCCCTGGTCAGCGCGAGCAGGACCGCAACGTAGCCAGTGGTCAGCAGCACGAGTCCACGCACGTCGGCCGTCGGCACGGCGCCGCCAGCCTCGGTACCGCCAGCCTCGGTACCGCCGGCCTCGGCGTCCTGATCCGGCGCCGCGCGGGCCGGGCGATCGGCCGGGATGTACACGAGCGCGACGACGAGCAGGCCCAGGCACAGCGGGATGTTCACCACGAAGATCCACTGCCAGTGCCCGGTCGTGAGGAGCAGGCCACCCACGACTGGTCCGACCGCCGGCGCGACGTTGATGATCATAGAGATCGTGCCGAGCACCCGGCCGACCCGGTCCTGGCCGGCGAGCCGGGCCGCGAGCAGGAGYGCCGTCGGCTCGAGCAGGCCGCCACCGAGGCCCTGCACCACCCGGAAGGCGATCAGCGCCTCGGCCGACCAGGCGAGGGACGCGAGCGCCGAGCCGAGCCCGAACAGCCCAAGACCAGTGAGGAACACCGCCCGCCCGCCGAACCTGGCGGTGAGCCAGCCGAGCAGCGGGAGCATCGTGGCGGCCGCGAGCAGGTAGCCGACGGTCGTCCAGACCACCGTGGTGAGCGGGGCGTCGAAGTCGGCGGCGAGCGTGCGCAGCGCGACCGAGACCACGGTTCCGTCGAGCACCGCGACCAGCGCGGCGAGCCCCAGCGCCACCAGGGCACCCGTCGGCGCCCCGGCCCGTTCCGCCGGTCGCCGGTCGTCGTTCTGGGCGTCGGGCGTGGCCGGGCCTGGGACGGCGGACGCCCGCGCGTTGGTCGTCGTGTCGTCGGCGCTCTCCGCACTTACTGCCATGGCACGAAAGTAAACCAAACCGTTTAGTGCAGCAACCTGCGGAGCGCGTCAACATCGCGTTACACTCGTGCCGTGGAGGCAGTGGCGGACGCAGGGCGCGCGGACGCAGGTCGCGCGGACACGCGGCGGGTGGCCCGGCGGGACAAGCGACGGGTGATCCTGGACGCGGCCGCGCCGATCTTCGGCGACGAGGGCTACGAGCGAGCGAGCATCGACGCGATCGCCACGTCGGCAGGCGTCTCCAAGCCCACGATCTACAGCTACTTCGGCGGCAAGGAGCAGCTGTTCCGCGAGTCGGTCGCCGACTCGGCCATCCAGCAGAACGCCCAGGTCCTGGAAGTGATCCAGCGGCTGGACTTCTCGGAGCAGGGGTGGCTCGCGAGCCTGCGCGACCTGGGCATGCGGCTCGTCGAGTGCCAGCGCACCCCGTGCGCCGTCTTCCTCGCCCGCATGATCGCTTCAGAGACGGCGCGTGACCCTGAGGTCTACCGGGTGGTGCGGGTCAAGGCGGCGGCCCCGATCCTGGAGGCGCTGGCCGGCCGGCTCGCGATGCTCGGCAACGCCGGTCACCTCACCGTGCCCGACCCGACGCTCGCCGCCCGCCAGTTCCTCGCCCTGATCGGCGCCGAGATCTCCGACCTCACCGAGCAGGGCACCCGGCCTGTCCCCGACGACCGCGTCCGCGCCGCCGTCGACGCCGGCGTCGACACCTTCCTGCGCGCCCATACCCACTCGCCCAGGTAACCCAGCGGGAAGGACCACCGCCCGCGGCGGGGACGAGCGTCAGGAGACGGTGGGTGCCGTGAACTGCAGGTCGAGCTCCACCTTCACCTTGTCCGAGAGGGCGAACTGGTCGACGCCGATCGGCATGTTGAAGTCGATGCCGAACTCGCTGCGCAGGATCACCGTGCTTGCCGCGAAGCCCGCGCGGAAGCTGCCGTCCATGGGGTGCGTCGCGCTGCCGAAGTACTCGACGGTCAGCGCCACCGGCCGGGTCACGCCGTTGATCGTCAGGTCACCGGCCGCCTCGTAGCCGTCCGGCCCCTCGACCACCGAGGTGGAGACGAAGGTGACGCGCGGCTGGCCTACCGCGTTGAGGTATTCGGCGGCGTGCAGGTGGGTGTCGCGCATCGGGAACGCGGTGTTGATCGACGCCATCTCGATCGACGCGGTGACGGACACCGAGTCCAACGTCTCACCGACGGTCAGTGTCGCGTCGAACTCGTCGAACCGGCCGCGGAAGTTGCTGACGCCGAGGTAGCGGACCTGGAAGGTGACGCTGGAGGACTTCGGATCCAACGCCCAGGAGCCGGCCGCGAGCGGGAGCGAGTCGACGCCGGGCCCGGCGGTCGAGGGAGCGGTCATTCAACGGCCTCCGTGCGGTGAGGGACGACGAGATGGGTCACCAGACCGCGCGGGACGACCAGTCGGTGCACCGGAGAGTGTGCGACCAATCCCCCGCAGGTCGCAGGCCGATGCTAGCCGGTCAGAGGCTGCCGCTCAGGCCAAACCACATTCTCGTATACGTTCTCGTATACAGAGCACTTCGGGCTGCTGCCGCCGATGGCACGAATGGGTGGTTTCCCTCGCCACGGGCGGTCTTCCGGCGCTTTCCTGGGCGGCTTTCGCCCGCGGCGCGAGGCAGTTCGCCGCCACGCCGCCACGCCGCGAGCCTCCCGGTCGGTCAGCCAGCCGTGAACTCCCCGATCGCCGCAAGGACCGCCTCGGCGAGGTCGGGACGGCAGATGAGCAGGTCGGGCAGGAGCGGGTCGGGCTGGTTGTAGCGCAGCGGCGAGCCGTCGATGCGGGTGGCGTGCAGGCCGGCGGCCAGCGCCACCGCGACCGGGGCCGCCGAATCCCACTCGTACTGGCCGCCGGCGTGCAGGTAGACGTCCGCCTCGCCACGGATCACCGCGGCCGCCTTGGCGCCGGCCGAGCCCATCGGGACGACGACGCCACCGATCCGCTCGGCGACGCCGGTGACCAGTTTGGGAGCGCGGGTCCGGCTCGCGACCAGGCGCGGCGGCCCCGCCGCCGCCGCTGCCGGTGGGGTGATGGTCGCGGTCGACAGGGTCACCCCGAGGGCGGGAAGCGCGACGGCGCCGACGGCGAGGGCGCCGCCCTGCCAGAGGGCGACGTGGACGGCCCAGTCGGTGCGGCCTGTCTCGGAGAACTCCCGGGTGCCGTCGAGCGGGTCGATGATCCATACTCGGTCGGCGGCGAGCCGGGCCCGGTCGTCGACGGCCTCCTCCGACAGCACCGCGTCGGCCGGCCGGTGGTGCGCGAGCGCGGCGGCGAGCAGTTTCTGCGAGCCGGCGTCGCCGGCGTCGCGCAGCGCCGCGCTGTCCGTGAAGCCCACCTCGTCGCGGATCTCGAGCAGCCGGTGGCCCGCGTCGGTGGCGAGCCGGCTCGCGAGCGCGGCGTCGGTCGGCGCGGAGTCGGTTGGCTCTATGGTGCCGTCGATGCTCATCAGCCCCACATTCTATGGCAGACATCTGCCATCAATCATCTGTTTCGCGACCCGCGGAAGCGGCCGCGGACGGACCGGCAAGCCTGCCCACGGACGGCGTTCGTCGATTCTGTACCGACCATCCGGCTCGGCGAACGCGACCGGTGCCAGGCGCGGCAGGCACTACAGCCCGACGGCCGACACCCGACGGGCGCGGTCATGCTCCGTAATGTCTCCGTAACCGCTACGGTCGCGGGGTGTCCGCCACCACTCGTACTCCCGACGGATCGCCGGGCATTCCGTCAGGTCCCCTGAGGCTGGTCGGCCCGGACCGCGCCGCCGAGCTGACGGCCGCGTCCAGGGACTGGCCCTCGCTCACGCTCACCCTCGCCCAGCTCGCCGATCTGGAGCTGCTGCTGCTGGGCACGTTCGGCCCGGTGCCCGGATACGCGGAGGAGACGCTGCGCGACGGCCTGCGAATGCCGGTGCTCGTCGTTTCGGCCGAGACTGCCGCCGGTGTCGCCCCGGGTGACTCCGTGGCGCTGCGCGACCCCGAGGGGGTGATGATCGCCGCGCTGCGGGTGGGGCTGGTCCGCCAGGCCGGCGCGACCGCCCAGCCAGGTGCCGTCGCCGGTGGATCACCCGGCGCGACCAGGCCGCCCGGTGCGCCAGGCGAGGAGGCCGAGGTCGTGGAGCCGGGTCAGGTACGGCTGGCGGGCCGGATCGAGGGACTGCGGCTGCCACGCCATCCCGACTACCCGGGGTTGCGACCGCGGCCCGACGAGCTGCGCGCGCTGCTGCGCGAGCGCGACTGGTTCCAGCCGGGGGGCCGGCCACCCTGGGCGGTCTGGGCCGACGGTCTGCTGCACACGGCCGACATCGCCCGCATCCGGGCGCTGACCCGGCAGGGCAAGCGATGCGTGGTCCTCGCGCCGATGGGCGGGGCCGACCCGGCCGACCCGCGTCACCACCTGCGGGTCCGCGCTCTGCGCGCGGCGCTCGACGCGCTCGACGCGCCGATCCGCCCGACGGAGGCGACACTCGCCGGCGAGGCGATCGCCGCCGAGGCCACCCGCGCCTCGGCGGCCGTGCGGTCCTACCCACCGAGCCCCGCCGCGCCACCCACCGGCACCGAGGCGGTGGGTGGCCAGGCCGCGCGTGCCCCCGACGCTCAGCCGGCGAAGGCGCTGCTGGTACTGGTGCCGGTCGCGCCCAGCGCGGTGCTCGCCGCGCCCCGGGAGCCCGGGATCACGGCCACCTCCCCGTTCGGCGCGCCTACCGGCGCCGACCCCGGCGAACCCGACCGGCTGGCCGAGCTGTCGACCCTGCGCGCCCACGTCGCCGAGTTCTACGGTCTTGGCGGCAGCATCACCGGGCCGGCGCTGGGGGCGCCGGGGCGCGAGGAGCTCGGCGCGCTGCTCGCCGCCGGCAGGCCGATCCCGGCGGAGCTCACCCCGCCTGGCGTGGCCGCCCAGCTCGCGCGCGCCTACCCCCCACGGCACGCCCGCGGCCTCACCGTCCTGTTCACCGGGTTGTCCGGATCGGGGAAGTCGACGCTCGCGGGCCTGCTGGCGGTCCGGCTGCTCGAGCGCGGCGACCGGCACGTCACCCTGCTCGACGGCGACGTGGTGCGTGCCTACCTGTCCGAGGGGCTCGGCTTCTCCCGCGCCGACCGGGAGGCGGGCATGACCCGGATCGGCTTCGTCGCCGCCGAGGTCGCGGCCGCCGGCGGCATCGCCATCTGCGCGCCGATCGCACCTCATGCGGCGCCGCGCGCGCGGGTTCGTGAGCTGGTCGCGGGCAGCGGCGCCGGGTTCGTGCTTGTCCACGTCTCCAMGCCGCTGGACGTCTGCGAGGACCGCGACCGCGAGGGCCTCTACGCCAAGGCGCGCGCCGGGGTGATCCCCGAGTTCCCCGGCATCTCCGACCCGTATGAGGAACCGGCCGACGCCGAGGTCACCGTCGACACCGCGCGGGTCACCCCCGACGCCGCCGTCGACTCCGTGCTCACCCATCTGCGCGCCGAAGGCTGGCTCCTGGCCTGACCCGACCTGCCCTTGACCCGACCTGCCCTGGCCCGGCCGCCCGAACGTCGTCCGGGCCGGCGGCGCGTGCCGCCGACCCGGACGACGTGGATCAGGCGATCGKGATCAGGCCAGGTCGAAGCGGCCGAGGTTCATGACCTTGGTCCAGGCGGCGACGAAGTCGTCCACGAACTTCTGCTTCGCGTCGTCGCTGCCGTAGACCTCCGCGACCGCCCTCAGCTCGGAGTTCGAGCCGAAGACCAGGTCGACGCGGCTCCCGGTCCACCTGACCTCGCCGGTGGCGTCGTCGCGGCCCTCGAACGTGTTCGCGTCCTCGGACGTGGGCGTCCACGTGACGCCCAAATCGAGCAGGTTGACGAAGAAGTCGTTCGTCAGCGCCCCCGGGGTTGTGGTGAACGCGCCGAGCGGCGACTGCTGGTAGTTCGCGCCGAGGACCCGCAGGCCACCGACGAGGACGGTCATCTCCGGGGCGGAGAGGGTCAGCAGGTTCGCCCGGTCGACCAGCAGGAACTCGGCCGGCAGCCGCTGGGCCTTCCCGAGGTAGTTGCGGAACCCGTCCGCCTTCGGCTCGAGCGGCGCGAACGACTCGACGTCGGTCTGCTCCTGCGAGGCGTCGGTGCGGCCCGGCGTGAACGGGACCTCGACGTCGTGGCCGGCGTTCCTCGCCGCCTGCTCGACGCCGACGCCACCGGCGAGCACGATCAGGTCGGCGAGCGAGACCTGCCGGCCACCGGCCACGTTGAAGGTCTCCTGGATCCCGGTCAGGGCCCGCAGGACGACCGCGAGCTGGTCGGGCTCGTTGACCTCCCAACCGATCTGCGGCTCCAGGCGGAGGCGGGCGCCGTTGGCGCCGCCGCGCTTGTCGCCGCCCCGGTAGGTCGAGGCCGACGCCCAGGCGGTGGAGACCAGCTGGGAGACCGTCAGGCCGGACGCGAGGATCTGGCCCTTGAGGGTGGCCACATCCGTGGCGTCGACGAGCTCACCCGCGACCGGCGGGACCGGGTCCTGCCAGATCAGCACCTCGGCCGGGACCTCCGGGCCGAGATAACGCTCGACCGGCCCCATGTCACGGTGCGTCAGCTTGTACCAGGCCCGCGCGAACGCGTCGGCGAACGCGGCCGGGTCGTCCCTGAAGCGCCGCGAGATCGGCTCGTAGACCGGGTCGAAGCGCAGCGCGAGGTCGGTCGTCAGCATCGTCGGCGCGTGCGTCGTCGCCGGGTCGTGCGCGTCCGGGACGGTGCCGGCCCCGGCGCCGTCCTTCGGCCGCCACTGGTTGGCGCCCGCCGGGCTCTGGAACAGCTCCCAGTCGTACCCGAAGAGGATCTCGAAGAAGCTGTTGTCCCATGTCGTCGGCGTGTTCGTCCAGATGCCCTCGAGGCCGCTGGTGATCGCGTCGCCGCCCTTGCCGGTGCCGTAGGAGCTCTTCCAGCCGAGGCCCTGCTGCTCGATCGGGGCGCCCTCGGGCTCGGGGCCGACACTCTCCGCCGGGCCGGCACCGTGCGTCTTGCCGAAGGTGTGGCCGCCGGCGATCAGGGCGACCGTCTCCTCGTCGTTCATCGCCATCCGGCGGAACGTCTCGCGAATGTCACGGGCCGAGGCGAGCGGGTCCGGGTTGCCGTTCGGGCCCTCGGGGTTGACGTAGATGAGGCCCATCTGGACCGCGCCCAGGGGCTCCTCGAGCTCCCGGTCACCGGTGTAGCGCTCGTCGCCGAGCCAGGTCGACTCGGGACCCCAGTAGACGTCCTCGTCCGGCTCCCAGACGTCCGGGCGGCCGCCGGCGAAGCCGAAGGTCTGGAAGCCCATCGACTCCAGGGCGACGTTTCCCGCGAGGACCATCAGGTCGGCCCAGGAGATCTTCTGCCCGTACTTCTTCTTGACCGGCCACAGCAGGCGGCGGGCCTTGTCGAGGTTGCCGTTGTCCGGCCAGCTGTTCAGCGGCGCGAACCGCTGCTGGCCGCTGCCGGCGCCCCCACGGCCGTCGTCGATGCGGTAGGTCCCCGCGGAGTGCCACGCCATCCGGATCATGAACGGGCCGTAGTGCCCGAAGTCGGCCGGCCACCAGTCCTGCGAGGTCGTCAGCACCTCGGCGATGTCGCTCTTCACGGCGGCGAGGTCGAGGGACGTGAACGCCGCCGCGTAGTCGAACCGCTCGCCGAGGGGGTTGGCCACGGCGGGGTTCTTGGCAAGGAGGTGCAGGTTGAGCTGGTTCGGCCACCAGCCACGGTTCCCGCCGCCCTGGGTGGGGTGCGGGGCACGCGGGTGCTCGACCGGGCACCCCACGCTGTTCGCTTCGTTGACGTTGGGCGCGGTTTCGCGGGTCTCGGACATGGGATTCCTCCCGAGCCTAGATGGGTCAGGCACGATCGGGCGCGGGCCCGGCCGAGCAGGCCGGGCACAGGCCCCAGTAGGTGACCTCGGCCTCGTCGATCGAGTAGCCACGGTCGTCGGACGCGGTCAGGCACGGCGCCTCGCCGACGGCGCAGTCGACGTCGGCGATGTCGCCGCACGACCGGCACACGACGTGGTGGTGGTTGTCCCCGACTCTCGACTCGTAGCGGGCCACGGAGCCGGCCGGCTGGATGCGCCGCACCAGCCCCGCGGCCGTCAGCGCATGCAGCGAGTCATACACGGCCTGGTGCGACACCTCGGGCAGCTCCCGGCGAACGACGCCGATGATCGAGTCCGTGTCGGCATGTGCGTGGGCGAACACAGCGCCCAGCACGGCCATCCGAGGTCGGGTCACACGCAGACCGGCCCCTCGCAGCATCCCCTGGAAGTCCAAGGCGGCGGCCATGGCGCATACTCTTCCCCGTTTTCTTGAACCTGTCAAGAAAACACTGTGGCCCGTTCCACCAGCCGCGACGCGCTGACGAACCGCTGGCTAGGACGAACCGCTGGCTAGTAGGCGCCCTCGCGGCGCAGGACCGCGAAGACGGTGCGCCAGAGGATCACGAAGTCCATGGCCAGCGTCCAGTTCTCGACGTAGCGCAGGTCGAGGCGGACCGACTCGTCCCAGGCCAGGTCGGAGCGGCCGCTGATCTGCCACAGGCCCGTCAGGCCGGGCTTGACCATCAGCCGGCGGTGCACGTCGCCCTCGTACGCGGCGACCTCACTCGGCAGCGGCGGGCGGGGGCCGACCAGCGACATGTCCCCCCGCAGGACGTTGAACAGCTGCGGCAGCTCGTCGAGCGACCACTTGCGCAGGAACTTCCCGACCCCGGTCACCCGCGGGTCGTCGCGCATCTTGAACAGCAGGCCCTGGCCCTCGTTGCTCGTCCGCAGCCCGACCAGGCGCGCCTCGGCGTCGACGTACATCGAGCGGAACTTGTACATCTTGAACGGCTGGCCGCCCCGGCCGACCCGGACCTGCTTGAAGATTGCCGGTCCGCGGCTGTTGAGCCGGACCGCGAGCGCGAGCCCGAGCAGCAGCGGCGAGAAGAACAGGACGATGCTCAGCGCCACCGCCCGGTCGAAGAGCATCTTCATGACCCGGCGCGAGCCGGTCAGCTCCGGCTCCTCGACGTGCAGCAACGGCAGGCCGGCCACCGGCCGGATCGAGATCCTCGGGCCGACGACGTCGGTCAGCGCCGACGAGACGAGCACCTCGACGTCCGAGCCCTCCAGGTTCCACAGCATCCGCTGCAGGGTCCCGCCGTCCACCTGCGGCGAGATCGCAACCGTGGTGGCGCGGGTCGCCCTGATCGAGGTGTGCAGCGACTCGGTGGTGCCGACGATCGGCACGCCCAGCAGGTCGAACCCGCTGCGCTCGGGACGGTCGCTGCTGTGCCGACCGGGCGAGCGGTCCAGCACGACGCCGACGACCGACCACCCCGCTGTCGGGTCGCGCTGCGCGAGCCGGACCAGCATCGCCGCCGACTCGCCGGCGCCGACCACGAGCACCCGGTGCATGCACCGGCCCTGCCGGCGCGCCCGGTGCAGGAGGCCGCGCCCGCCGATCCGGCCGGCCACGGTCAGCAGGATCGCCACCGGGAAGACGACCAGCACGTAGGCGCGGGCGATCTCCGCCTTGGTCACGTACGACACGGTCGCAACCGTCGCGACGACCCGCATCGCGGCGTTGACGACCCGGCGGAACTCCTCGGAGCCGCCGCCGAGGAACCGGGGCTCGTAGGCCCGGTTCAACGACATCGCGACGCCCCAGACCAGTGGCAGCAGCACCGTCGCGAGCAGGTACCACCGCGGCGACGTGGCCCGCATCTCGAAGTGCAGAAAGCCACCGAACCGGATGACGTATGCCACACCGGTCGCGGCCACACAGGCGGCGGCGTCGAAGAGGATCAGCACCCGGACGTAGCGATGCTCCCACCGCAGCTGGGCCCGGTAGCCGCCCGGCGGCGGCGCCTGGCCGCCTCGCGGAGCACGGCCGGGCGCCGCCGTCCGCTGGGGCGGACTGGCCGCCTGCCAGCCGGCCGGCGCGGTCGCCGTCACCGCGCGCCCCCMGCGAACCAGTGGGCAACGCATCCCTGCAGCGTCAGCACGTTCTCCTCCGCGGTGGGCAACTCCACCGGCTCCCCCCACGCGCCACACCGCGCGGACCCACCCGTGTTCGGGTGCTCCCCCTTCGGTGTGCGCCACCGCGAGCCCCGTTCCCGCGTCCCGGCGCGACTGCTGATCCCGCGCAAGGGCGTGAGAGCCACCAGACCGTGGCCACGCGGGCAAACCTACCCGCCCCTGACTATCGCCCCACCAGCGCCCCCACGTGGCAGAACGCGCCATTCGAGCGATGACCGTCATCGACGGACAAACGCGCACCAGCCTCGCGCGAGGGCAATCCGCGCCTCGACAATGAGTTACACAACGACGCCGAAGTGTTACTGTCCGCGAATCCCGGGATGGCGACCCCGGGGTGAGGCCCCCTGGCCGCCGTGGCGGCCAGGGCGAGAGCGGTCGGCGTCCGTCGGACGGGTGGGGGCGCCCAGGCGGACGTCGACCCCCTTTTCTGGTTCGCTCCGTCCGGGCACGGCGCTCCGGCCCCGTACTCACGACCTCCGAAATCGGCTTCGCCGATTCCGCAGGGACCCCGTCGCTCCCACGGGACCTCCGCGCCGTGTCCTCCTCCGCTCACGGGCGCTCCGGCGACCTCGCTGCGGCCCAGCCCCGATCGCTTCGCTCCGGGGCCGGGCCTCCGCGAGGCGCGCCTCCGCGCCGCTACGGTCACCCGCCGCTGAACGTCACCAATCGACAAAATGTTGGATCCAGACGGCCACTTCGCTTCGCTTGTGGGAGGCCTCTGCGGAGGTGTGCCTCTACGCGCGGACCTACCGCTGAACGTCACCGACCCGAAGCAGGCCCATCCGTAGGCCCTTTCGCTTCGCTCGTGGATGTCTGGACCAGTGACGGCTGGAGCGCTCCCGTACCGGTCGGTCGGGAGCGAACTCCACCCCACGAGCGCAGCGAAGTGGCCCCGAGCACGGTCTTGTGGTCCCACACCGTCCGAGCGCAAAGCAACCGAGCTGGCGCAGAGGCGCGCCTCCGCGGAGGCCCGGCCACGAGCGAAGCGAAGTGGTTGGGCCGCAGCGGAGGTCGCCGGAGCGCCGTGAGCGGAGGAGGACGGCGCGCGGAGGTCCCGTGGGAGCGAAGCGAGTACGGGGCCGGAGCGCGCCGCCCGCACGGAGCGAACCAATGTCAGGGCAGGGCGGCGACGATGTCCGCGATGGGCTTGCGGGCGCCGGTGTAGAAGGGCGTCTCCAGCCGGGTGTGCCGGCGGGCGGCGCTCGAGCGCAGGTGGCGGATGCAGTCGACGATCCGGTGCAGCTGGTCCGCCTCGAAGGCGAGCAGCCACTCGTAGTCGCCGAGGCCGAAGGCGGAGACGGTGTTGGCGCGTACGTCCTCGTACTCCCGGCCCATGATCCCGTGCTCGGAGAGCATCCCGCGCCGCTCGTAGTCGGGCAGCAGGTACCACTCGAGCGAGCGGTTGAACGGGTAGACGCAGACGTAGTCGCGCGGGTCCTCACGCCGGACGTACGCCGGGATGTGGCTGCGGTTGAACTCGGCCGGCCGGTGCAGGCCGACGGCCGACCACACCGGGTCGAGGTGCGCGCCCAGCGTCGTCTGGCGGAACCGCTGGTAGGTCTCCTGCAGCAGGTCCGGGTCGGGGCAGGTCCACCAGATCATGAGGTCGGCGTCGGCACGGTAGCCGGAGATCTCGTACACGCCCCGGGTGTAGACGTCCTTGGCGAGCGCGCCGTCGAGCAGCGCGTCCGCCTCGGCCGCGACGGCGGACCGGTCGGCAGGCAGCGGCCGCCGGGCGGCGAACACCGACCAGCTGGTGTAGAGCATCTCCGCGTTCAGGTCCCGGGCGGACTTCGCCGTCTCACCGTGCTGGGTACCGGGCTCCTGCCGCGGGGACGTGGTCTCCAGCTGGGATGAGGACTCCGGCTGCGACGTGGACGAAGGCTGGGTGGACGACATACGCCTATTCTTCCTCGCTCGCGGGGCGGCTTACCGCGCCGACCACATCCGTCTCGGGCCGAAGCACCGCCGCCGCCGCGGCCTCACCGGACCGGATGCAGGCGGGAATGCCGACCCCGTCGTAGCCCGCGCCGGCGAGCGCGAGCCCCGGCGGCAGCGCCCGTCGCACCATCACGACCCGCTCCAGATGACCCGGCAGGTACTGCGGCAGCGCCCCGCCCCACCGGCTCACCCGGCTCGCGACCGGCCTGGCCGACAGGCCGGTGGCATGCGCGATCTCCGCGGCCACCACCCCGGCGAGCTCGGTGTCGGAGCGGCGCAGGTCCCGGTCGGCGCCCGCCCGCCCGACGCTCGCGCGGATCACCCGCAGCGGACCGCCGCCGGACACGTGCGGCCACTTCGAGGTCAGGTAGGTCGCGGCCTTGATCGTCGCGCGTTCCCGGGCCGGCACCAGGAAACCGCTGCCGGCCGGCAGGTCGACGTCACGGAAGACGAGCGTGACCAGCCCGATCGAGGCGTACGGCACGCCGGCCAGCGGCGCTGCGGCCCGCGGCGCGACCGGGCTGAGCAGCTCGCGCGCGGCCCCGGCGGGGACCGCGAGGATCACCGCGTCGGCATCCAGCGAGCCACTGCCACGCGGCCCGACCGCCACGGCATCCGGGCCGGCGTCGCCGGCCGGGCCGGACTCGTCGAAGTCGACGCGCCAGCCGCCTTCCACCTGGGTGAGCCGGCGCGCCAGCACCCCGGTGCGCACGGTCGCGCCACTGGCCTCGGCGACCCGGGCGGCGAAGGCGCCGAGGCCGCCGCGCACCGAGGCGAACACCGGCGAGGGCGCCGCGGCGACGGCCGGCGCCGCCGCCGGCCCGGTGCGTGCCCGCACCCGGTGGGCGCCGAGCAGCAGCGAGCGGTCCTCGGCCAGGATCGGCACCAGCTGCGGGACGGTCGCGCGCAGCGACAGCGCATCGGCCCGGCCGGCGTAGACGCCACCGAGCAGCGGGTCGACCAGCCGGTCGACGACCTGGCGCCCGACCCGGGCACCGACGTAGTCACCGACCGTCGGGTCGTCCGGCATCTTCGCGCGCGGCAGCACCAGGTCGGCTGCGGCGCGCACCAGTCCCCACGGGGACAGCACCCGGGAGCGGATCAGCCCCAGCGCGTCGGTCGGCACCCCGAGCAGCGTGTTCGGCGGGATCGGCCGCAGCCGCCCGTTGATCCACAGCGACGCCGAGGTGGTGTCGGGATGGACGATGTCGTGGCCGAGGCCGACCTGGCGGGCCAGCCGAAGACCTTCCGGGACCCTGGCCAGGAAGGACTCGGCACCCTCCTCGATGTCGAGCCCCGCGAGCGGGGTGGTGCGCAGCTTGCCGCCCACCCGGTCGCCGGCCTCCAGCACGGTCACCTCGGCCCGGCCGGCCAGCGCATGCGCCGCGGCCAGCCCCGCGATACCCCCGCCGACAATCACCACTCGCACGCTGGAACGCTCCCTCCGCGACCTGGGACGGACCCGCGGGGGCGCGGGGTCTCGTCGACGTCGCGCGTCTTTCGGCCGGCGTCACTCGTGACGGCCGGGTTGCCGGCCGCCAGGAGCGACGCCGGCGGATTCCTAGCCGCCATGAACGAGGTCGACGATGTGGGCCAGCACGCCCGGGTCGGTCTCGGGCAGCACGCCATGGCCGAGGTTGAAGATGTGCCCCTCGGCCTTGGACCCACGCAGCAGCACGTCACGGACCTTCTCGGCGAGCACGTCCCGGGGGGCGAACACCGCGGTGGGGTCCAGGTTGCCCTGCAGGGCGCGGCCCGGGCCGACCCGGCGGGCCGCCTCGTCGAGGCCGACCCGCCAGTCGACACCGACGACGTCCGCGCCCGCCTCGCCCATCGCGGTGAGCAGCTCACCGGTGTTGACGCCGAAGTGGATCCGCGGCACCCCGGCGTCCTCGAAGGCGGCCAGCACCCGGGCGCTGTGCGGGGCGACGTAGCGGCGGTAGTCGGCCTCGTCGAGCGCGCCGGCCCAGGAGTCGAACAGCTGCAGCGCGTCGATGCCCGCGTCGACCTGCACCCGCAGGAAGCCGATGGTGATCTCGGCGAGGCGGTCCAGCAGCGCGTGCCACAGCGAGGGGTTGCTGTACATCAGCTCCTTGGTCTTCGCGTGCGTCCGGCTCGGGCCGCCCTCGACGAGGTAGCTGGCCAGCGTGAACGGCGCCCCGGCGAAGCCGATCAGCGGGGTGTCGCCGAGCTCGGCGAGCAGCAGCCGGACCGCGTCGTGGATGTAGGGGACGTCGTCAGGCGAGATCGGGCGCAGCTGCGCGAGACCGGCCGCGTCGCGGATCGGCTCGGCCACCACCGGCCCGGTCCCGGGCACGATGTCGACGTCCACGCCGATCGCGACCAGCGGTACGACGATGTCCGAGAAGAAGATCGCCGCGTCCGTGCCGAACCGGCGGACCGGCTGCAGCGTGATCTCGGTGACCAGCGCGGCGTCCTGGCAGGAGTCCAGCATCGGCACCCCGGCGCGCAGCGCCCGGTACTCCGGCAGGGCCCGGCCGGCCTGGCGCATGAACCACACCGGCGTCGCGTCGGTCGGCTCCCGCCGGGCGGCGCGCAGCAGGGACGCGCGTTCCGCCAGCCCGGGCCGGCGAGGCCCGGCGGGCGCGGTCAAGGCAGACGGAGCTCCCACAGCCATACTCCGATCGTGACACGTGCCGGCCGAGGGTGCCGAACCCGCGTCGCCAGCGGCGCCGCCAGCCTTCCCAGGCGACGGCTCCGGAACTTCTACCTCTAGTAGAAACTACTCCCCCGGCTTCCGGCCGCCGCACCCGCGGCGGGACATTCCGGATCTCGTCGGCCAGGCTCCCCCGGCCTCTCGAGGCACCCGACCCAGGGCCGAAGAATGCCCATCGGGCGCCCAACGGGTGGAACCGGGACGCTCGTCACATGTGTCGCGCGCGGGGCACAGCCGGTCCGGCGCGACACGCCGGGGGGAATGCGTGGAGATCAGCCATGGTCGTGGCACCGTCTGTCCCGTCCGAAAGGGCTGGGAGTGCATGCGATGTCCGAGCTGGCGCTGCCTGCTCGCTGCCGGGGCAGCTTCGCCGCGGGCCGCGACAGTGCCCCGGGGGCGACCCTGGACCCCGACCAGCAGAAGACCCCGGACCCCGACCAGCAGAATCAGCCGGCCACAGGAGGTGCGGTCATGCTCCCTGGACGCGAGCCCGATCAGCCTGATCATCCCGCCGGGAACGCGGGCCCCGGGCGCTCCGCCCCGGCAGGCCGGCACGGGGCGGCCACCCTCACCGGTGACCGTGACCCCGTGGGCGAGTACCACCACTGCCCCGAGTGTGCCGACGAGCGGCGGTTCGAGCGGCCGGAATGCCTCGACGGGCACGGCGCGGACTGTCCCGAGCGGGCCTGTGCGCACTGCGGTGCCGCGATCCTGGTCGCGCCCCTGACCCAGCCCGGCGCCGGGCTGGACGACGAGGCGGACCGGCCCCGGCCCCGGGTGGTCCGCCAGCCGGGGCCCGGCCGCGAACCGGACGCCTCGTCCCGAGGCAGGACGCCGCGCCCCCTGGCCGGTGCCAGGCGCGCTCCACGGTCGCTGGCGTGAGCCTGTACGGCACGGCGCCGGAGGCACCTGGCCCCGGCGTCGTTCCCGCGGTCGCCCCACATCGGGCGGTACCCCACCGGGCGCACCCATCGGGGTCGAAGCAGCACGCTCCGGCGTCCGGCCAGCGCGATCTACGCCTACGCCCTAACGTGGCCGCCATGGGCGTCCCGTTGTCACCCGACGCCGGGTCCGCGCGAGCGGCGGTGACGGCGGCGACCACGACGACGCCGGCCCTCGCGGGGCCGGGCCTGTTCGTCGCCACGGCCACGGCGTTGCGGGAGGCCTTGGGCACGCTGCGCCCCGAGTTGGCCGTCCGGGAGGCGACGCCGCCGAGCCGGGTCGCGCCCTACGCGTTCGCGCTCGCGGCCAGCCTCGCCGGCGATGACGAGGACCTCGCCGCCGGCCGGCTCGTCCTCCTGTTCGATCCGGCGGGGCACAACGCCTGGGAGGGCACCGCCCGGCTGGTCTGCTATGCCCGCGCCGCCGTCGAGCCCGAGGTCGCGACCGACCCGATGCTGCCCGAGGTGGCATGGTCCTGGCTGGTCGAGGCGATGGCGGCGCACGGCGTGGGCGTCCGGGCACTCGGTGGCACGGTCACCACGACGACGTCGCGCCGCTTCGGGGTGCTCGCGCCCGACGGCGACAGCTTCGACGTCGAGATGCGCTGCTCCTGGTCTCCCGACTGGGCGGAGACAGCCGGCCGGCCCCGTCCCGGCGGGGAGGGTGGGACGCCCTGGTCGGCCCAGGGCACGGCCGCCCACCTGCATGCGTTCGCCGACCTGCTGGCCGCCATGGCCGGCCTGCCGCCCCGCATCGCCGGCGTCGTCTCTCTCCCCGGACGCCGCTTCTAACCGCTGGTCAGCCGGCCCGCGCGGCACGCAGCACCCGCCCCTCGGGCAGCGCGGGCGAGCCGCGTACATATGCCGGTACGCCGGTCACTGGTGCCGGTAGCCTCGTTACGAAGCGTATAAACGGTACGTTTGATCCGCCGACCGGCCTGCCAACCGCGGCTTTGACACGTACCATCGCCGATCGTGACGTCGACGGTTCCGAACTCAACACGGCAGCTCAGCGGGGGTGGCAGACCAGACGTGACCGACGCGGCAGAGCCGGCGTCGCCCGCCGTCACCCCACTGCTGGAACCGGTCGAGGGCGTACCACCCGTCACCAGCGACGCGAGGGCCCTCGCCGCGGTGGCCGAGCGGCTCGCCGCGGGTGAGGGTCCGGTGGCCTTCGACGCCGAGCGCGCATCCGGCTATCGCTACAGCCAGCGCGCCTACCTGGTCCAGATCCGCCGGCGCGGCTCCGGCACGGTGCTGATCGACCCGGTCACACTGCCCGACCTGACCGTGCTCCAGGAGAAGGTCGGCGAGTGCGAGTGGGTGCTGCACGCCGCGAGCCAGGACCTGCCCTGCCTGGCCGAGCTGGGGCTGCGCCCGACGAGGCTGTTCGACACCGAGCTCGCCGGCCGGCTGCTGGGCTACGAGCGGGTCGGGCTCGGGATGATGGTCGAGCGGGTGCTCGGGTTCGGCCTGGAGAAGGGGCACTCCGCGGCTGACTGGTCGACCCGACCGCTGCCCGAGCCGTGGCTGCGCTACGCGGCGCTCGACGTCGAGCTGCTCGTCGAGCTGCGTGACGCGCTCACGGCCGAGCTCACCGAGACGGGCAAGCTGGAGTTCGCCCTCCAGGAGTTCGCGGCGATCGCCGCCGCCCCGCCACGCGAGCCGAGGGCCGAGCCCTGGCGGCGCACCAGCGGCATCCACCGCGCCCGCAGCCGACGGCAGCTGGCCGCGGTCCGCTCGATGTGGACCGCCCGGGACAAGATCGCCCGCGTCCGCGACATCGCGCCCGGCCGGGTGCTGCCAGACAGCGCGATCATCGACGCGGTGCTGTCCGCGCCCGCCGACGCCGCCGAGCTGGTCAAGCTGCCGGTGTTCTCCGGGCCGCGGCTGCGGCGCAGCGCCGGCGTCTGGATGACGGCGCTGACCCAGGCCGCGGCGCTGCCGGACGCGGAGCTCCCGCCCGCGACCGCCTCCACCGGCGGCGACGGGCTGCCGCCGCCCAACCGGTGGGCCGAGCGCGACCCGATCGCCGCCGCCCGGCTCGCCCGGGTCCGCGCCAGCCTCAACAAGGTCGCGGGCGAGCAGAACATGCCGGTGGAGAACCTGATCGAGCCCGCGTTGACCCGGCGGGTCGCCTGGTCGCCGCCCGGCGAGCTGTCCGCCGCGGCCGTGGCCGACGCGCTGCGCGCCGGCGGTGCCCGCCCCTGGCAGGTGGACCTGACGGCGACCGCGATCGCCGTCGCCCTGATCGAGCCCCCCAAGGCCGAGCCCCAGGAGCCGCGCCCGGCCGGCCGGGCCGCCACCGCGGCCGCCGGTCCGGCCGGCGGCACCGAGGCCGCCCCCTAGCTCCCGCTGGTCCTACCGGCCAGTACCCGCTGATCCTGCTGGACGCGACCGCGCGGGCGGTCTGGCCCGGGATGTCCGCCGAGCGCGAACCCGGGCACGATCCGTGGCCGCCGCCGGTTGCTGGCGACATGAGTGATGACGTCCCGCCAGCCCAGCGTGACGACCCCGCCGGCCAGGGCGACGAGCCGGCCGAGCAGGAGCCGCTCGACGCCTACTCAGCGGCCGTCGTCCACGTGGCGAGCACGGTGCTGCCGAGCGTCGCGAGCCTGCGGGTCCGCGGCCGGCGCGGGCAGGGCGCCGGCAGCGCGAGCGTCCTGACCACCGACGGGTTCCTGCTCACCAGCGCGCACGTCGTAGAGGGGGCGGACACCGCCGAGGCGATCTTCACCGACGGCTCCGACGTCACCGCCGATGTGATCGGCCGTGATCCGCTGTCGGACCTCGCGGTGCTCCGGGCGCGCGGCGACGTGCCGTCTCCGGTCACCCTCGGCGACGCCGGCCAGCTGCGGGTCGGCCAGCTGGTCGTCGCGCTCGGCAACCCCCTCGGCCTGGCCGGCAGCGTCACCGCCGGGATCGTCTCCGCGCTCGGCCGCTCGCTGCCGACCCAGTCCGGCCGGGTCGTCGACGAGGTCATCCAGACCGACGCGGCCCTCAACCCGGGCAACAGCGGCGGGGTGCTCGCCGACAGCCGGGGCCGCATGGTCGGCGTCAACACGGCGGTCGCGGGGATCGGCCTCGGCCTCGCCGTCCCGATCAACGACACCACCCGCGGCCTGATCGCCACCCTGATGCGCCACGGCCGGGTCCGCCGCGCCTGGCTCGGCATCGCCGGCGCCGAGGCCCCGCTGCCACCGGCGCTGGCCGCCAAGGTGGGGCGCCGCGCCGGCCTGCGGGTCGCCCAGGTGGTCGACGGCAGCCCCGCCGAACGCGCGGGCCTGCGTCGTGGCGACGTCGTCCTGTCCGTCGACGGCCAGGAGATCGCCACCAGCACCGCCATCCAGAAGCTCATGGTCGAACACGCCATCGGCCGCCGCCTGGAGGTCACCGTGTGGCGAAACGGCGCCCTCGTCGACGTCGTCGCCGTCCCCCGCGAGCTCACCGACGCCTAGGTCGCCGACGCGGGCCTGCTTCGGGATCACGTGGCGGGTGCCGTGCGGGCGACAGTCGCCGGGGCGACGAACGCGGTTCGAGGGGCGATTCCCGTCCTCAGAATGACGGCGTGGCCTAACCGCCAGGTAAGGCCACGACAGCGGGTCCGTAACGGATCCGTCTGCTTCCCGCCGCCGAGGTTCTCGTGAGCTCGGCGCCCCGAACACCTGCCCGCGCCGGGTCGACCGCCGCCTGGGACGACGCCGTCCCGTGGCCGGCCGTGGCGAGCTGAAAGGACCTCCCGTGAGTGGCGTCAACGAAGCCGCCGTGTCGGATCCGTCGACCCGCCCCAGGCGCACGCGCCGTCGCCGGGGCCACCCGACGGCATGCGTTCAGGTCTCGACGGCCGAGCCGGCCACGGTCGGGACCGTCGCCGCGGCCATCGCCCCGGAGGCCATCGAGCCGGCGGTCGCCGCGGGCGCCCCGGACACCGCGAGCGCTCCGGACACGACGGGAGTCCCGGACGCGGCGGGAGTCCCGGACACGGCGGGAGTCCCGGTCTCCGGTCCTGGTGTCTTCGACGACGGCGTCGTCTGGTTCCCCGGCGAGCCGGCCGACGACGCCGACGACGCGGGTGCGGGCGCGCTCGCGGCGACCGACGGCAGAGTTGCCGCGCCATCGGCGCCCGCCCGGGTCGCGCCGACCCGGCCGGCGCGGCGGCGGCTCGCCGTCGTCCTGCCGGCCGCCGGGATCGCGACCGTCCTCGCGGCGGGCGGTGTCGGGATCGGCGCGCTCGCGGCGCAGGGGGAGGCTCAGCCAGGCGACACCGTCAGCGCCTACCTGACACAGATCGGCCACGGTCAGCTGTGGGCCGCCTACCAGCGGCTGTGCGGCCAGACGCTCGACGAGCACGCGACGGCCGGCCACGCGTACGGCCCCGGCGACTTCCAGAACGACCTACTGGCTCAGAACGCCCGTGACGGCGGGACGATCCGCGCGGTCAGCGTCACCGGCGTGACGCTCGCCCCCACGCCGGCCACGGAGTCGGAGCGCGACGTCACCGTCCTCGTCCGGCGCGAGCACGCGGCCACGAGCCGCGTATATCGCGTCGACCGTCACGACGGCCGTTACTGCCTGCGCACCATCTGACCCAGCCCTTTCTGCACCTTCCGCACCTTCCGCGAGCCGCCCGCCCGGCCGCGAGACGCCCGTCGGCGCGGTGCTCGCGCGCCGCCTTCGATCTTGCCTTCTCCGATCTTTCAGCCACCAGAACCGAGGACGCAGTGAACGCCAACCAGTACGGACACCCCGCCACCCCGACGCAGTACGACGCGCAGCCCGGCGCCGCCTGGCCGGGACAGCCCGCCGGCCCCGGCCAGCCCGGCTACCCCGCTCAGCCCGGGTACGGCGGCCAACCGGGCTACGGCCAGCAGCCCGGGTACGGCGGCCAACCGGGCTACGGGGGGCAGCCCGGCTACGGGGGGCAGCCCGGCTACGGGGCACCCGGCTACGGCGACGCTGCGGGGTACGGCGCGCCGGCCGGGCCGGGCCTGCCCGGTTACCCGGGCGCGGGCGCGCCGGCGCCCAGGAAGCGGCGACGCTGGGTGCTGCCCGTCGTCCTCGTGGCCGTGCTCATCGTCGGCGGCTGCGCGGCCGGCATCGCGACGCTCGCCAAGGCGGGCTCGGGACCGAAGTCCGTGGTCAGCGGCTACCTGGGCGACGTGCGGGGCGCCCGCTACCAGCAGGCCTACGACCGGCTGTGCGGCTCGCTGCGCGGCCAGGGCTCCGCCGCGGACTTCACCACGGTCATGCGGCAGCGGGACACGGCCGAGGGCCCGATCTCCAAGTTCAAGACCACCGGGTACAGCGTGAGCTCACGCAACGGCTCCACCACGCGGGTCGTCACCGCCAGGATCACCCGGAATGGCAAGACCACCGCGTACGACTACAAGATTGGCAAGGAAGGCGGCAAGGACTGCCTGCTGTCCACGTGACCCGGCCGCCGTGGGCCTGACAGGGCCGACACCGGGTTCGACAGGAGCGACGCGGAGCGTGCGCCGGGCAAGACGGGGCGCGCCTGGCACGGTGGCCAGAGGGGCATGGAAGACTCGCGGCGGTTGTTACCTACTCATCGGTAACTCTGTCGTAGGCTGGCGGGGTGCCGCTGGGCGACGCCCGGTGGCACGGCCCAGCCGAGCCGTTCCTCGCCGGGGAGGACCTCCGTGTTCAAGGCATCCCGTGGTGCTGTCCGCGACGTCGTGTTCGTCGACGGGGTACGCACCCCGTTCGGCAAGGCCAAGGGGGTCTACGCCGAGACCCGCGCGGACGACCTGGTGGTCCGGGTCATCCGGGACCTGTTGCGGCGCAACCCGTCCCTGCCGCCGGAGCGGGTCGACGACGTGGCGATCGCCGCGACGACCCAGATCGGCGACCAGGGGCTGACGATCGGCCGGGTCGCCGGGATCCTGTCCGGGCTGCCCGAGTCGGTGCCCGGCTACGCGATCGACCGGATGTGCGCCGGCGCCGTCACGGCCGTCACCACCACGGCGTCCGCGATCGGTATCGGCGCCTACGACGTGGCGATCRCCGGCGGCGTCGAGCACATGGGGCGCCACCCGATGGGCGAGGGCGTCGACCCGAACCCGCGCTTCGTCTCCGAGAAGCTCGTCGACCCGTCCGCGCTGGTCATGGGCATGACCGCCGAGAACGTGCACGACCGCTACCCCGACATCACCAAGGCGCGCGCCGACGCCTACGCCGCCGCGTCCCAGGAGAAGGTCGCGAAGGCCTACGCGGACGGCAAGATCCAGCCGGACCTCGTCCCGGTCGCCGCGCGGCACGCCGAGACCGGCTGGGAGTACGTGACGGCCGACGAGCCGCCGCGGCCGGGCACGACCGTCGAGGGCCTGGCGCAGCTGAAGACCCCGTTCCGGCCGCACGGCAGGGTGACGGCAGGCAACTCGGCCGGCATCAACGACGGCGCGACGGGCTGCATCCTGGCCGCGAGCGAGGTCGCCGACGAGCTGGGCCTGTCCAAGAAGATGTCTCTCGTCGGGTTCGGGTTCGTCGGGGTGGCGCCCGAGGTGATGGGCGTCGGCCCGATCCCGTCGACCGAGAAGGCGCTCGCCCGCACCGGCCTGACGATCGACGACATCGGCCTGTTCGAGCTGAACGAGGCGTTCGCCGTCCAGGTGCTGGCGTTCCTCGACCACTTCGGCCTCGCGGACGACGACCCGCGGGTCAACCCCTACGGCGGCGCGATCGCGCTCGGCCACCCGCTGGCGAGCTCCGGCGTGCGGCTGATGACGCAGCTCGCCCGCGAGTTCGAGGAGCACACCGAGGTCCGCTACGGCCTGACCGCGATGTGCGTCGGCTTCGGCATGGGCGCCACCACGATCTGGGAAAACCCCCACTTCTCGGCCTGAGACCGATCCGGACAGGAGAACCGCCGCATGAGCAGCACTGGCGCAGCGCTGGACTTTCCGGACGAGGTCGTCACGCACGCCTACGTCCGTTACGCCCAGCTTCCCGGGGTCGACGGCCCGATCGCCCTGATCACGCTGGACAACGGGCATGACCACACCCGGCCGAACACGTTCGGCCCCGCCGGGCTGCGCGAGCTGTTGGCCGCCGTCGACGAGATCGAGGCGCACACGCCGCCGGTCGCCGCGGTCGCCGTCACCGGCAAGCCGTTCATCTTCTGCGTCGGCGCGGACCTGTCGTTCCGGTCGTCCTTCACCGACCCGGACGCGATCCGGCCGGCGATCGAGAAGCTCGGCGAGCTGGGGCACCAGGCGCTGCGCCGCGTCGGCGAGGGCAAGCTTCGCGGGCGGAAGGTGCCGACGTTCGCGCTGGTCAACGGCGCGGCGATGGGCGGTGGCCTGGAGCTGGCGCTGCACTGCGACTACCGGGCGTTCTCCGCCGGCATCCCGGTGCTCGCGCTGCCGGAGGTGTTCCTCGGTCTGGTACCCGGCTGGGGCGGCACCCAGCTGCTACCGAACCTGGTCGGCGCCGACAAGGCCGTCACCCTCGCGATCGAGAACCCGCTCAACACCAACCGCACCCTCAAGGGCCCGCAGGCGGCGAAGCTCGGCCTCGCCGACGTCCTGCTGGAGCCGGCCGACTTCCTCGAGGAGGCGCTCGGCTGGGTCGGCCGGGTGCTGCGCGGCCTGAGCCAAAGGTCGAGCGACAATGGCGAAGCCTCGCGCGACCGGCGGCTGTCAGACGACATTGTCGATCCGGTCGCCGCCCGCCCGGCCGTCGAGCGCGGCCAGGCCTGGGCGGACGCGCTCGCCCGCGGCCGGGCGCTGGCAGACGCGAAGCTGCACGGCGCCGCGCCCGCCGCCTACCGCGCGCTGGACCTGCTGGCGCTGGCCGAGACGGCCGACCGTGACGCCGGCTACGCCGCCGAGACGACGGCGCTCGCCGACCTGTCGGTCTCCGACGAACTCGCCGCGAGCCTCTACGCCTTCGACCTGACCCAGAAGCGCGCCCGCAAGCCGGTCGGCGGGCCGGACCCGAAGCTCGCCCGGCCGGTGACGAAGGTCGGCGTCGTGGGCGCCGGGCTGATGGCCAGCCAGCTCGCGCTGCTGTTCGCCCAGCGCCTCGAGGTGCCGGTCGTGCTCACCGACCTCGACCAGGCCCGCCTCGACAAGGGCGTCGGCTACGTCCACCGCGAGGTCGACAACCTGCTGCTGCGCGGCCGGGTCTCCCACGACAAGGCCAACCGGCTCAAGGCCCTGGTCACCGGTTCGCTGACCAAGGACGCGTTCGCCGACGCCGACCTCGTCATCGAGGCCGTCTTCGAGGATTTGAAGGTCAAGCAGGTGGTGCTCGGCGAGCTGGAGGCGGTGGTCCGCCCCGACGCCCTGCTGCTGACGAACACCTCCGCGCTGTCCGTGACCGACATGGCCGCGGGCCTCGCGCACCCCGAGCGGGTCGCCGGCCTGCACTTCTTCAACCCGGTCGCGGTGCTGCCGCTCGTCGAGGTGGTGCGGGCGGCCCGGACGGACGACGCCGCGATCGCCACGACGCTCGCGGTCGCCAAGAAGCTCGGCAAGAACGCCGTCCTCGTCAAGGACGCGCCGGCGTTCGTCGTCAACCGGCTGCTCACCCGCTTCCTCGGCGAGGTGCTCGGCGCGATCGAGGCCGGCACCCCGGTCGCCGAGGCGGACGCGGCGCTCGACCCGCTGGGCCTGCCGATGTCGCCGCTGACGCTGCTCGCGCTGGTCGGCCCGCCGGTGGCGCTGCACGTCGCCGAGACGCTGCACGAGGCGTTCCCCGACCGGTTCCACTCCCCCGCGGGCCTGGGCCGGGTCGTCGCCGCCGGCAAGACCAACATCTACACGACCGGCCCGGACGGCGCGCAGGTCGTCGACGAGGAGGCCGCGGCGCTCGCCCGCGGCCCGGTCGCCGGCGACGGCGCGGGCGCGGGCTCCGCGCTCGCGCCGAGCGGTGACGAGGTCCGCGCCTCGGCGCTCTCGGCCCTGGCCCAGGAGATCCGCCTGCTCCTCGACGAGGGCGTCGTCGCCGAGGCCGCCGACGTCGACCTGTGCATGATCCTCGGCGCCGGCTGGCCCTTCCACCTCGGCGGCATCACCCCGTACCTCGACCGCATCGGCGTCAGCGAGAAGATCGCCGGTGCCCGCTTCACCCCGCCCGGCGTCGCCACCGTCCGCTGACGACACGCTGTCGATCAGGTCGCTCGGCCGGCGACGACCGGATTGCGCCGTCGTCCGGGCGAGGGCCGCGAGTGGCGGGCCACGGGTGGGCCGCCGATCTCGGCGTCCGCACCGGCCCCGCCGCCGTCAGCCCGTCTGGTAGGTGACCGTGACGCGCCGGTTCTTCGCCCGGCCGTCGGGATCGTCAGAGCCGTCCGGGTGAGTGTTCGGCGACCGGATCCGACGCGCCGTGTCCCGTCGTCGCCACCGTGACTCCGGTCGCCGCCCCCGCCGCCCGTAGCCGCGCCGCGACGGCCTCCGCGCGACGCTGGGAGAGGGTTTGGTTGTCGTCCACCGCGCCCACGCTGTCGGTATAACCGTCGGCCTGGACCGTGGCTGCCGCCGGCGTGGGCCGCCTCACCCGGTCACCACCACGTCGGTGAAAAGCGGCCGCGCGTCGGCGAAAACGCTCACGCGCGCCCCGGCCGGCGGCGCGGCGAACGTGTACGTGGCGGCCGCCGAGGTGTCGTTCCTGATACCGAACTGGACGGCCATGGGGCCGAGATCCTGCCCCTGGCTGTCGGTCACGACGAGATAGCCCTTCAGGTTCACCGGGTCGACCAGCGTTATGGGTACCGAGACGTTCCCGAACATTCCGTACAGCGATATGCCCGAAGGTCCCCGTCCTCGGCCGAGGGCGCTACCCGCCCGGGACCGGCTGGCCGCACCAGTAGCCGTCATGGTCGAACTCCGCCGGTGGCCGCACCGCGGTGAAGCCGCGGCCCGTGGGGTCGGCCTTGATGAAGTTCTCGCAGAGGACTGGCGCCCTGGGCTTGGACAGGTCGACCGGGGGCATCAGGCCACTGCCGGTGAAGTCCGTCACCCGCCGGAGCCTCTCGATGAACTCGGCGCGGGTCGGGCAGGGCCCGGCCAGCTCGAGGCCGTGGATCATCTCGTCGGCGGCGACGTACGCCGCGATCGCGATCTCATCGCTCGGGTCCGTCATCTCCGGGGAGTAGGTGGTCATCGCGTTGTCGTACGCGGTCATCGCCGGGGAGCCCGGCGCGGCGAAGGTCGAGATGGTCGTCATCCCCGCCATCTTGGGACCGAACGTCTCGAGCAGGGACGAGCTGTAGCCGGCGGCATTCAGCGCGACGTTGATCCCCACCCCGAGATCCTTGGCCCGGGCGTAGATGTCGATGAAGTCGGCGGCCTGCGCGGAGCCGACCAGTGCGTCGGCGCCGGACTGCTTCAGTTCATCGGCGACACTCGACGCGCTGCTGATCTCGTGGGTGAAGTCGACCTGGTCGACGACCTGGACCCCGCGGCTTCGCAGGCTGGCCGAGAGCGCCGTGACGAGGGTCGGTGAGGTCGCCGCGCTCGGGTCGACGACGACCACCGCCTTGGTGCCGCCCTCCGCCTTGACGTAGTCACCGAACGTCGAGACGGTGCCCTTGTTGAACAGGCTGCCGAAATGGAAGGCATTGGGATACTCGCTCCATTCGGCACTGGAGGCGAACCCGGTGACCGGGACGTTCTTCTTCTGCAGCCAGGCAGCTGAGCCGCCGAAGGCGACCGTCAGCGCGATGAGGCCGAAGACCCGCTCGCGATCGACGAGACGACGTACCGCCGACGAGAATCCCGCGGCGGAGGCCTGGTCGTCCTGCCAGACGAGATCGATCCGGCGGCCGCCGACGCCGCCGCGGGCGTTCTGTAGGTCCACCCGGGCGTCGACCGCGCCGCGCACCCCCTTGAAGGCGTCCACGACCGCGGCGGGGCCACTGTCAGAAAGGGCGAGCCCGATTTTGATCGCGCCCGGCGCCACTCCCGGGCCCGGGCCCAGGCCCGGGGCCGGGCAGGGGCTGGCCGCGCCGCCGGACGCGCCCGACGGCGCCCCGCAGCCGGAGAGCAGGCCGGGTGAGGTCACGAGCGCGACGGCGAGGGCCACCGTGACCGTCCGCGCGTGTAATCGAGGCAGGTTCATCGTGCGCGCTGTCTCCCGTCGTGGTGCCAGGCGTTTCTCGTGGTCCCTGCCGCCGACGCGGAGCGCTGTCGCGCCGGTGGCGAGCCCGAAGGCTCGAGAGGTGACGAGGCGCAAAGGAACCAGCGGTCCAAGCGGCGAGCCAGCCCGCCAGTCGAGGTCCGGCGGACGTATCGTTCCTGACGTAGATATTCTTTTTGACGGGAGCGGGCTTTCCGGATTCGGTCGTCCGGCCCCAGGGACGACTGGCCCGCACAGCCCTGTCCGTTCCCCGCCGCGGCGGGGAACGGAAAGAATCGCCAGGCATGCGGCAGCGTCGAATCGATAGGCGGCCTCGCCACCTCGATGACACGACCATGGCAGCTCCCGAGCGACACAGTCTTGGGCAACCGCCAAATCGTGCTGGGACAAATGTTTAGCACGCGTTCTACTGGTAGGCAAGACCGATAGCCGCGGGACCGGCCTACCCCTCGGAGAGCAGGCGCAGAACCCTCACCGCGCCCGACGCCGGCCAGGCCCGGGCGGCCGGCCACGACGTGGTCCGGATGGGCCGCTGACCAGCGACACCTGAGGCGGGGACAAAGGCGACGCCCGCACCAGCGCCGGCGTGACGTTGGGCCATGGCCCAGGCACAGGGACGGGCAAAGGCGCGGGGCTGGCCACAGATATCTGTGGCCAGCCCCGCGCCTCATCTCGTCGACGACGCTGTCAGCCGGAGGTCACCGCATGGCGTCGCGCGCCCGGTCGACCGCCGATACGACCGGTCCGACCGTCCACTGGGCGGCGGGGGAACCGGCGGTCGACGGGTGCGGGTGCGTCGGGGCGACCTTTTCCGCGGCGTGCAGCTTGCGGCCCATGCCTTCAAGCTGATGCTCGTCGCGGGCCGCCCGCACGCGCGGGAACTCCTCGCTCTCCTCGTGCTCCGCGTGGGCGGACACGGAGCGCTCCAGATCGGTCAGCTTCCGCGCGAACTCGGCGCTGTCCAGGTCCATCTTCCCCAGCTCCCGGAGCACGCGGCCGGCCTTGTCCTCCTCCTCGTTGCGGGCAGCGGCGACGGACTTGTCGACCTTCTTCGTCACGGGCCGCACGACCATCTCCTCGGCGGTCTCGTGGACCGCGAGCAGYGCGCGCAGCTCGTCGAACGCCTGCCGCTTGTCCTCGCCCGTCCCCGTGCGCACCTCGGCGAACAGGTCACGAATGCGAGCGTGCTGGTCGAGCAGAACTCCCACCACATCGTCCTCAGACAGTCGCGCCGCGCGGGCAYGCTCTACGTCGGCCTCGCTCATCGCCATGATCCCTCCTCGTTGTGGTGACGTTGTTGTGGTGACGTTCGGTCCGGTGCAGCGTTCGCCCTTCCCGCGTTCTCCGCTCCCAATCACGCAGCAGCGGAGCCATTCGGAGAAGCCATTCATCCGATCCGGTCCACCATCAGCCGACGTCAGCCGGCGTTCACCATCAGCCGGCCCGGCGAACAGCACGAAGGCCTACATGATGATCTATGTCGGCCACAAAAAAAATCGATCAGACGATCAGCGCCCAGGTGGGCGGAGCGACCGTCATGCTCCCGGCGAGACCAAAACCAGCCGGGAATCGTCAGGCAGTCAGGAATCGTCAGGCCAATGCGGGCGGCCGTCATCGGCCGCGCCATCACCCTCAGGCCGCCCACGGCTTCCGGCCCGGCTCATCCCGGCCGAACCGATGGTCAATCAGGTCGATCAGGAGGAAACGTCCCCCGCGGACACCCGCTGGTGGTGACGGCCCCGAGGGCCGGTGGACCGGCGCGCGCGGGTCCCGGTGTCGACGCGGCGACGGTGCGAGACCTCCGGCGCACGCTCGCGGTCCTCCGCGATGCTTTGCGCGATCATGTCGAGGGTCCGCGTCCGGGTCTGATCGTCGAGTCCGGTCAGAAGGCTGTCCAGCACGCCCATCGCCCACTCCGTTCGGTTTCGCTCGGTTTCCTCCCGATTCCCACGGAACCGCGGGTAACACGACGCCCGACATGATTTATCCGTCGGACGAGAGATCATCGGGCCCTTGGGATAGAACGGGGTGATCCGGGTACCTCGCCGCCATGACCACTACTCAGCACACCACCGGAGTCCCCGCGGCCCGGCTCAGCGACGACGACCTGCGCCGTGAGCTTGACCGGCTGCACGCCACCCGCCACGACACGATGATCGGCGGCAGCGAGGACGCACTCGCGACCCACACCCGGCGGATGCTCGAGCTGGAGGCCGAGTACCTCACCCGGTTCCCCGCCGAGTCCGCTCCCGACCCCGCCCGGACGCGGGCGGGCGCGCGCCGGCTCGCGGCCGGACGCTGACGCGGCGGCGCGGCGGCCTGGCAGCAAGGAAGGAACTCATGAGTTCGACGCCAGTGACGGCCAGGCCGTTCAGGCAGCCACGGCTCCGCGCCCCCGGCCGCCACCGCGGCCGCCGCTGCCGAGACCGGGACAGCCCAGCCGGGACCACCACCGCATCCAGCGTGGCCGCCGCTGCTACCCCGTCCACCGCGGGCGCCTAGCTACCTGAGCGGATCGCCGGTGATCGTGGCGGCGGAGCCGGAACCGGGTGCGAGACCGGGACATCGTCGGATCAGGCCAGAATGGGCCCATGACCAACCGGGGAACGTCGAGACGGGCACGTGCCGCTTGCCGGCCGTCGTCGACGGGCCCCGCGCCGGGGAACGCCCCGCCCTCCGCCAGCAACGCCGCCGCGACCGACACAGCCACCGACACGATGGACTCGCGGACGATCGGCGGGCCCGCGGGCGCCGGGCAGCGCAGAGCGGCGCAGCTCAGGGCGGGGCGACTCAGGGCGGGGCAGCTCAGGGCGGGGCAGAAACACAAACGTGGCGAGAGCCCGACCAATCGCGATGGGGTAGCCGCAGGTACGGCGGCGACTGGCTGGCGGCGAGGAGCCGCGCCGCGGGCAGCCGCCCTGTTGGCCTACGGGCTCGGGCTGATCGACGTCCTGTCGGCGGTCACGCCGCCGGGCCATCGCCGGGTGGCCGAGCTGCGGGCCATCCTGCCGACGGGCATCCCGGAGCACGCGCGGACGCTGACGGTCCTCGTCGGCGTCCTGCTGGTCGTGCTCGCGCACGGGCTCGCGCGCCGCAAGCAGCGCGCCTGGCAGCTCGTGCTCGCGCTCGCCGCGCTGAGCACGATCCTGCATCTGCTCAAGGGCCTCGACTACGACGACGCCGCCGGGTCGGCCGCGGTCACCGGCTGGCTGCTCTACCGCCATCGGGACTTCCACGCCGAGCCTGACCCGTCGAGCCGCTGGCGGGCCGTCGGCGCCTTCGCCGCGCTGTTCGGACTGTCGGTGGGCAGCGGCCTGTTGATGCTGCGTCTGGGCTGGTCGAGGTCGATCGGCGAGTACGCGCTGTCCGAGCAGGTCGAGCACGTGCTCGGCGGCATGGTCGGCGTCCACGGCCCGGTCGGCTTCGCCTCGGGCCGGGTCGACCGGATGGTCGCCCGGACGCTCGCCGCGATGGGCCTGCTGACGGTGGCGCTGCCGACCTGGATGGCACTGCGGCCGCCGCGGCCGCACCCGCGCCATGACGCGGACGACGAGGCCCGGCTGCTGGAGCTGCTCGCCCGCCACGGCGGCGACGACTCACTCGGCTGGTTCGCGCTGCGCCGGGACAAGGCGGTGATCTGGTCGCCGTCGGGGAAGGCCGCGATCGCCTACCGTGTCGTCGGCGCGGTGATGCTCGCCAGCGGCGACCCGCTCGGCGACCGGGAGGCGTGGCCGGGGGCGATCGCCGAGTTCCTGCGGGTCGCCGCCCGGCACGCCTGGGTCCCGGCGGTGATCGGCTGCTCGGCCGCCGGCGGCACGGCGTGGACGAGGGCCGGGCTGACCGCGCTGGAGCTGGGTGACGAGGCCGTGCTCTCGGTCGACGACTTCAGCCTGGACGGCCGGGCGATGCGCGGGGTCCGCCAGGCGGTCGCCCGGGTCGAGCGCGCCGGCTACGAGACGCGGGCCACGCGGGTGCGTGACCTGCCCGCGGCGGAACTGGCCGAACTGCGCCGGCTGGCGCACGCCTGGCGCGGCTCGGAACCGGAGCGCGGATTCTCGATGGCACTCGGGCGGTTCGCCGAGCCCGCCGCGGCCGCGGGTAAGGGCACCGGCACCGGCACCGGCACCGGTGCGGGTGCGGGTGCCGGTGCCGGCGGCCGGGTCGGCGTCGGCACGGGTGACGACGACGCCGTCGTCACCGCGTGCGCCGCCGACTGCGTGGTCGTCACCGCCGTCAGCCGGCCCGAGGCCGGCCGAGACGCGCCGGCCGGCGGGGACGCCACCGTGCCAGCCGGCGCGGTACGCGGGTTGCTGCACTTCGTGCCCTGGGGCCACGACGGGCTGTCGCTCGACGTGATGCTGCGCGACCCGCGGGCCGACAACGGGCTGACCGAGTACCTCATCGTCGCGACGATCCGCGCCGCCCGCGACCTGGGCGTACGCCGCATCTCGCTGAACTTCGCCGCCTTCCGCCAGGCGCTGGAGCTCGGAGGCCGGCTCGGCGCGGGCCCCGTGGCCAGGAGCGGGCGGTGGCTGCTGGTGTTCCTGTCCCGCTGGTTCCAGATCGAGAGCCTCTACCGGTTCAACGCCCGGTTCCAGCCGGCCTGGCAGCCGCGCTACATCTGCTTCCCCACCAGCCGTGACCTGCCCAGGGTCGCCGTCGCGATGATGGAGGCCGAGGCCTACCTCACCAGGCCCTGGCGCCGCTCCCGCCGCCCTCGGCCCACCAGCTAGACGACGGAACGTGGCGGATCAGCGACCGTATAGACACGACCATCTGCCACGCTCCAAAGTCACGGTTCGGGAACCGGACGGGGCTGGAGGTCAGCGGCGGGCGGGGACGCCGCCGGGCGGCGGCGCGCCGGCCATCGATGACGGGTCGGAGCCTTCGGGGGCCGGCTGGGTGGCGCCGCGCGGGCGCAGGGCCACGCCGACGCCGGCCCAGACGAGGTCGGCCACAGTGGCGAACAGCCGGGATACCAGCGCCAGCACCAGCGCCGGATCCCGGGCGAGCGCCGGCGACAGGGCCAGAACCAGCACCGCCTCGCGTACCCCGAGGCCGGCGGGAAGCACCAGCACGAGGAAGCCAGCGGTCCAGGACAGTGCGTAGCCGCCGACGGCGAGCGCGAGCAGCCGCGGCCCGCCGACGCTCGCGCCGAGGTCTCGGGCGAGCAGGAACGTCGCCGCGCCGTAGCAGCCGAAGCTCACCACCAGCCAGCCGGCGCCGGCCAGCACCGCGCGCGCCGGAACCGGCTCGGTCATCGCGGGGCGGCGCAGCAGCCGGAAGGCCAACGCCAGCAGCCGGCGCAGCACCGGCGGCAACAGCAGCAGCGCGAAGGCCGCGGCGGCGGCGAACGCCCACCAGTAGCTCGTGAGCGCGTCCCGGGAGACGAACGGGAGGGTCGCCGCCGCGACGAGCCCGCCGCACGGCACCGCGAGCGCCAGCACGATCAGGCTCGCCGCCRCCGAGCGCGGCCGGGCCACCCCGTAGTCGCGCGACAGCTCCATCTGAGCCAACACCGGCCACACGCTGCCCGGGATGTACTTGCCGACCTGGCCGACGAAGAAGATCCGCGTCGCCGCCCGCAGCGGCAGCCGCGCGCCCAGCCCGGCGAGCACCGCCCGCCACGACAGCACCGTCAGCCCGACGGCGACGACCGTCGCCACCCCCGAGCCGACCACCCCGACGACGCTCAGCTCCCGCAGCGACGCGCTGACCTCGTGCCACCGGCTGACCAGCGTGGCCACGAGCAGCCCGGCGGCCACCAGCAACGCCCCGCGCACCAGCCACGCGCGCGGCCCGCCCTTGCGTCTCGGCGCCGCCGGCGTCCCCTGTTCGCCTGACGGAGCGGACGCGGCGGAAGCGGGGGACGCGGCGGTGGCGGCCCGCGGACCGGCCGGATCCGACGCCGAGGCGGACACCGCCGCCGAGTCGGACGTCGCGGCCGTCCGCCGTGACGCCGCCCGGCCGCCGGCCTGGGTACGACCCGCGCGGTGCCGCCCGGTCATCGCCGGCTGGTTCGGCGCGGTGTCAGCATGCACCCGTCCAGACTAGGGGCGGACCGGTATCGCGCCGCGCTGCCCCGTCCGCACCGGTCGGCATACCTGGCGCGGACCGGGTCGGGCCGGCCGGTCGCGGACCGGACCGAAGTCGGTCCCGGACCGGACCGAAAGCCGAAACCGCCGGCCAGGCGGGTGCCTGGCCGGCGGTCGGAAGTGCCGTGCGGGGTAGCCGAGCTACTCGGCCGAGCGGCGCTGCCGCGGCGAGGCCTTGGCCGCCTTCACCTGCTCCGGGACCACCGGCTCGGCGGACGAGGCCGACTCGGGCGACGTGCCCGGCTCGCCGGCGAGTGCCGGCTGCCGACGAGCGACCGCCTCGACGACCTTGCGGGCCAGGTCCTGCGGCGCGAGGCCGACCTCCGCGAGCACCTCGTCGCGCTTGCCCTGGTCGAGGAAGCGCTGGGCGATGCCGAAGTCGCGCAGCGGGATGTCGACGTCGGCGTCCCGCAGGGCCTGCGCGATGGCCGAGCCGACACCGCCGACCCGGCCGTTGTCCTCGACGGTGACGACCAGGTCGTGCTCGCGGGCGAGCTCGACGATCTCGGCCGGCACCGGCTTGACCCAGCGCGGGTCGACGACGGTGATCCCGATGCCCTGGCTGGCCACCCGGCGGGCGACCTCCATGCAGGTCGTGGCCATCGCGCCGACGGAGACCAGCAGCACCTCTCGGTGCCGCGCCACCGCCGGCTCGCGGAACAGGACGTCCACGGTGCCGGCGGTGTCGATCGCCGGCACCTCGGCCGAGAGGTTGCCCTTCGGGAAGCGGATGACGTTCGGCTTCTCGGTCTCGGCGACCGCCTCGCGCAGCAGGGCGCGCAGCGTCGGCTCGTCGCGCGGCGCGGCGATCTCCAGGTCCGGCACGATCTGCATGAGCGACATGTCCCACATGCCGTTGTGCGACGGGCCGTCCTCGCCGGTCACGCCCGCGCGGTCGAGCACGAACGTCACGGCCTGGCGGTGCAGCGCGACGTCCATGAGGACCTGGTCGAACGCGCGGTTGAGGAAGGTCGCGTAGATGCAGACGACCGGCTTGAGGCCGCCCATCGCGAGGCCCGCCGCCGAGGTGGTGGCGTGCTGCTCGGCGATGCCGACGTCGAAGACCCGGTCGGGGAACGCCTTGGAGAACGCGTGCAGGCCGACGGGCTGCAGCATCGCGGCGGTCAGGGTGACCACATCCGGCCGCTCCGCGCCGATCTGGACGATCTCGTCGGAGAAGACGCCCGTCCAGGACCGGCCCTTCTTCGCGCCGGTCGGCTTGCCGGTCTTCGGGTCGATGATGCCGACGGCGTGGAACTGGTCGGCCTCGTCCTGCTCGGCGGCCGGGTAGCCGAAGCCCTTGCGGGTGACGGCGTGCACGATCACCGGGCGGTTGTAGTCCTTGGCGCGGCGCAGCGCCTGCTCCATGGCGGCGTGGTCGTGGCCGTCGACCGGGCCGACGTACTTCAGGCCGAGGTCCTCGAACATGCCCTGCGGCTGGACGACGTCCTTGATGCCCCGCTTGATGCCGTGCAGCGCGTCGAACAGCGGGGCGCCGACCAGCGGGGTGCGGCCGAGGACCTGCTTGACGACGTCGAGCACCTGCTCGTACTCGGGCGCCAGGCGCAGCGCGGCCAGGTGGTCGGCGAGGCCGCCGATGGTCGGCGCGTAGGAGCGGCCGTTGTCGTTGACGACGATGACGACCTTGCGGTCGCCAGCGGCGATGTTGTTGATCGCCTCCCAGCACATGCCGCCCGTGAGCGCGCCGTCGCCGACGACGGCGACGACGTGGCGGTCCTCGCCACGCAGCGCATAGGCCCGCGACAGACCGTCGGCGTAGGAGAGTGCGGTGGAGGCGTGCGAGTTCTCGATGATGTCGTGGTCGGACTCGGCCTGGCTGGGGTAGCCGGACATCCCGCCACGCTGGCGCAGGTTCACGAAACCGTCGGCGCGGCCAGTGAGCAGCTTGTGCACATAGGCCTGATGACCGGTGTCCCAGAGGACCCGGTCAAAGGGCGAGTCGAATACCCGATGAATTGCCACCGTGAGTTCGACTGCGCCCAGGTTCGGACCGAGGTGGCCACCAGTGCGCGCGACCGCGTGGATCAGGAAATCACGGATCTCCGCGGCCAGGACGGGCAGCTCCTCGGGGTTGAGGCGTTTGACGTCCTGTGGGCTGTTGATCGTCGGCAGCAGCGGCACGGCGTGCACTCCCTCCCCCGACTGGGGATCGGTCCCGGGGTCCGGGAAAGCCTAGCCTGGCCGGATGCCGGCCAAGGGACCGGCACCCGACATGTGAGATCACCATGACCGCGAGTGAATTCGCGCGCTTTGGCGCTAGAATGCACTCCCCAGCGTGGCGACACTCTGTTGTAACAACAACGCGTCCCGGCACCAGTACTCTCATGAACCTACCGCCGTTCGGTCACCACGCCATGTCGGTCATCCGACCACCCGACGCGGCGGTCTCCGCCTGCCCCAGACCTCCCAGCAGACCTCCCAGATCACGACCTCCCAGATCGGCTTCGCCGATCCGGCAGGGACCCCGTCCGGCGATCCGGCAGGAACCCCGGCTTCGCGATCCGGCAGGGACCCGGCCAGGCGCCGGGACGCCCTCACCCGAGGCCGGGCGCGCCGCTCCCGATCAACGGTCCGCGGGTTTCCGATCGGGTGCCGGGACCAGGCGGGCGACGCACTCGACATGCGCGGTCATCGGGAACAGGTCGAAGGCACGGATTCCGTCGACCTGGTAGCCGGCCGACGCCGCGACGGCGAGGTCACGCCCGAGCGCGACCGGGTCGCACGCCACGTAGGCGACCGCCCTGGGCCGCAGCGCGAGCAGCGCCGTCAGCACGTCCGTACCGGCGCCGGTACGCGGCGGGTCCAGCACCGCCACGTCGACGCCGCCCCCACCCGGGCCGCCGGTGGGCCGGGCGCCGCCGACGCAGTGGCGCACGGTCGCCGCCGTCACCCGCACCGGCCGGACCGAGACCCACGGCAGGTCGGCGAGGCTGCGGGCCGCCGACGTGATCGCCGCCGCGTCGGACTCCAGCGCGATCACCTCACCGGCCGGGCCGACCGCCTCGGCGAGGAACGCGGCGAACAGGCCGGCGCCCGCGTACAGGTCGAGCGCCCGCTCCCCCGGCCGCGGCTCCAGCGCGGCCAGCACCGCGCCGACGAGGGTGCGCGCCGCCGCCGGGTGGACCTGCCAGAAGGCGGACGCGTCCACCCGGAACTCCCGGCCCAACACCCGCTCGACCAGCCCGCCGCCGTGAGCCGCTCGGCTGACGTCGCGGGCCGTGCCACCAGCGGGGCGAACAGCCACCCGCCCGGAACTCACGCTCGCCGCGACCTCGACCGCCTCCGCCCCCGGAAAGCGCCGCCCGGCGACGGCCTCCATGACCAGCGGATGCGCGATCCGGCAGTCGGGCGTGGCCACGACCTGGTGCGACCGGTGCATCCGCAGCCCCACCTCGCCGTCCGCCGTCACGGCGAAACGCATCCGGGAGCGCCAGCCGAGCCCAACGCCTGCCGGCAGCGCCGCCGTGGGGTCTCCCTCGCCTTCCAGGGCCGGCAGCGGCTCGACCGTGACGGCGAGTCCGGGCACGCCCTTCTCGACGTCCCGCTCGCCGCCGTGGGCGTCGCCGTGGGCCACGTGCGCGGCCAGGCCCGCGTGGCGGCGCAACGCCTCGACGATCACCTCGGCCTTCAGCCGCCGCTGGGCGGCCAGGGACGCGTGCTGCCAGTCGCAGCCGCCGCAGCCTCCCAGACCGAGGCGAGTGTCGCCACGTTCGCCCCGTGCTCCTCCCGACGCCTCCGGCCGCGGTGCTCCTTCCAGAGCCGCCGGCCTGAAGGGCCCAGCATGCGGGCAGGGCGCCTCCACCCGGTCGGGCGAGGGTTCGAGGATCTCGACGGCGTCGGCGCGCCAGTACCGGTCGTGGGAGCGGTCGGTGACGCGGGCGCGCACCCGCTCACCGGGCAGCGCGTGCCGGACGAACACCACCCGGCCGCCCGCCCGCGCCACGCACGACCCGCCGTGGGCGACCGGGCCCACGTCCAGGTCGACCAGCTCGCCGCCCTCGTGGTTCTCGTCAGTCGCGTCGCCCTCGTAGTCCTCGTCGGCCCACCGCGCACCCACGCGGTGGCCGCCGCCAGCACCGGCCGGGCCGGGCATGGCCGCTCCCTGGTCGGCCGGCCCGGGGCTCTCGGCCGGCCCAGGGCTCAGGGACGCGCGAGAACGTTCCTCCTCGCGCCGCCGACGGCCTCCCGTCTTCGGAGGCACTAGCCCTCCGGCCCGTCGCCGCGGCCGGGCAGCGCGGTCGAGCCGGTCGACGGTGACTCCGCGGCGACGGCGGCGGTCGCGACGGCGACCGGGCCGCGCGGGCCGCGCGGGCCGGCCTGGCCGCGCCGGACGGCGCCCGCGGCCTCCCCCTCCATGCGGCGCTGCGCGTGCGACGAYGACTCCAGCTGCCAGGGCACGCTCGTCACCATCACCCCTGGCTGGAACAGCAGCCTCGCCTTGAGCCGCAGCGCGCTCTGGTTGTGCAGCAGGTGCTCCCACCAGTGGCCGACGACGTACTCCGGGACGAACACCGCGACGACGTCGCGGGGGCTGTCCTTGCGGATGTCCGCGACGTACTTGAGCACCGGCCCGGTGATCTCCCGGTAGGGCGAGGCGAGCGTCACCAGGTCGATGGTGATGCCGCGCTCGTGCCACTCCTGGGTCAACCGCTCGGCGTCGGCCGGGTCGACGGCGGCGGTCACCGCGACGAGGCTGTGCGGCCTGGTCGCCTTGGCATAGGCGAGCGCCCGCAGCGTCGGCGCGTGGATCTTGCTGACCAGCACGACGCCGTGGACCCGGGACGGCAGCGTCGGCGGGCCGGGCGGCGGGGTCAGCTCGGTGGCGATCCGGTCGTAGTGCTTGCGCACCGCCCGCATCGCCGCGAAGATCACCGGCATCGCGATGACGACGATGTACGCGCCGTGGGTGAACTTCGTCGCCAGCACGAGCACGAGCACGAGGCCGGTCATGCAGGCCCCGAAGAAGTTGATCGTCTGGGAGCGGCGGACCTTGCGCCGCCCGCCCGGCGTCGTCGCGAGCACCGAGCCGCCGCGCAGCACCCGCTGCCAGTGGCGCACCATGCCGGTCTGGCTCAGGGTGAACGAGACGAACACGCCGACGATGTAGAGCTGGATCAGCCGGGTGGTCTCGGCCTTGAACACGATCACCAGCAGGGTGGCGAAGCCGGCGAGCAGCAGGATCCCGTTGGAGTAGGCGAGCCGATCGCCGCGGGTGTGCAGCTGGCGCGGCAGGTAGCCGTCGCGGGCGAGGATCGAGCCGAGCACCGGGAAGCCGTTGAACGCGGTGTTCGCGGCCAGGATCAGGATCAGCGCCGTCACCGCGGCGATGTAGACGAACCCGATCGAGCCGCTGCCGAACACGGCCGCCGCGACCTGGGCGATCACCGTCGGCTGGTCGCCGTGCGAACCGATGAGGTTCTTCGCGTCCTCGGCGACGTGCACCTTGCTGGCCATCGCGAGCACGGTGACGCCGATGAACATCAGCGCGGCGATCAGGCCCATCGCCAGCAGCGTCGACGCCGCGTTCTTGCTCTTGGGCGGGCGGAACGCCGGCACACCGTTGCTGATCGCCTCGACGCCGGTCAGCGCCGTGCAGCCCGACGAGAACGCCCGCAGCGCGAGGAACGCCAGCGCCAGCCCGGAGTAGTGGCTGGTCGCGGCCACCTGGTAGTCGGCACTCTCCGCCCGCGGCGTGTGCCCGAAGGCCATCTTCACGAACCCGATGGCGATCATGACGAAGATGCCGAGGATGAAGCCGTAGGTAGGGATCGCGAACGCGGTGCCCGACTCGCGCACGCCGCGCAGGTTCATCATCGTCAGCACGACGATGAGCACCACCGCGATCAGCACCCTGTGCTGCGCGAGGCTGGTGACCGCGCTCGTCAGGTTCGCCACGCCGGCGGAGACCGACACGGCGACGGTCAGCACGTAGTCGACCAGCAGGGCGCTGGCGACCGTGAGCCCCGCCGGCCCGCCGATGTTCTCCGTCGCCACCTCGTAGTCGCCGCCGCCGCTGGGATAGGCGTGCACGGTCTGCCGGTAGGACGCGACGACCGTCAGCATGAGCGCGACGACGACGAGCGCGATCCAGGGCGTGAAGTGGTAGAACGCCAGGCCGCCGAGCGAGAGGACCAGCAGGATCTCCTCGGTCGCGTACGACACCGAGGACAGCGCGTCACTGGCGAACACGGGCAGAGCTACCCGCTTCGGCAGCAACGTCTCACCGAGCCGGTCACTTCCGAGGGGGCGGCCGACCCAGATGCGCTTCAGCCGGTCCGTGAGCGCCACGCGCAGGATGCTACCGAGCAACCTCGCCGATCTGTCCGGCGTGGCGGATATCGCCATCGCATCCCGAGAGTGCCGGGCCGGCCCCGCACCGACGAGGGCTCCTGACATGGAGCGCCCGATGATCGTCCGGCGCCGGAAAACCCCAGTGTGACGAGACAATTTCGCCCACCGCGCCCCCTCGCGCCCGTCCGCCGCGGTCTGCCCGCGGGCCCCCGACGTGTGACCCGCGGCATAGCCCCGAAGCGCACCGGCCGTCGGCTGGCCGCGCGATCGGCGCACGTCACCCGTCCGACGGCCCCGGTCCGTCGACCCAGGGCATCGGGCCCGGCTACGCTCTCGCCCCATGCACGTCGTGATCCTCGGCTGCGGCCGGGTCGGCTCGGCGCTCGCCATCGAGCTCGAACGTTTCGGGCACAGCGTCGCCGTCATCGACCAGGACCCCCGGGCCTTCCACCGGCTGCCGCCGTCGTTCACCGGCAGCAAGGTCACCGGCGTCGGGTTCGACCGGGACACCATGATCGAGGCCGGCATCGAGAAGGCCGACGCGTTCGCCTCGGTGTCCAGCGGCGACAACTCGAACATCATCTCCGCCCGGGTGGCCCGGGAGAACTTCGGCGTCCAGCGGGTCGTCGCCCGGATCTACGACCCGCGCCGCGCCGAGGTCTACGAGCGGCTCGGCATCCCGACCGTGGCCACCGTGCGCTGGACGCGTGACCAGATGCTCGCCCGGCTGCTGCCCGAGGCCGTCACCCCGGAATGGACCCACCCGTCCGGCGCCGCCCTGATGACCCAGATGACCCCCGCGAAGGGCTGGGCCGGCCGGCCCGTCAAGGAGATCGAGCTGGCGGCCGGCATCCGCGTCGCCTGCGTGACCAGATACGGCGAAGGCCTCATCCCGGACGGGCGCACGATGGTGCAGGACGGCGACATCCTGCACGCCGCCGTGGCCCGCAAGCGCGTCGCCGAGGCCGAGTCGGTCGTGCGCGCCAACCCGCCCAAGGGGGCCTGAGGGTCATGACGCGTCAGGTGGTGACGATCGCCGGTGCCGGCAAGGTCGGCCGGTCGATCGCGAGCGAGCTCCTCGACAACGGCACCGAGGTACTGCTCATCGAGCGGGACGGCGCCAAGATCCGCCCGGAGGCACTCCCGAAGGCGCGCTGGCTGCAGGCGGACGCCTGCGAGCTGGCGTCGCTGGAGTCGGCCGGGCTGGAGAACTGCGGGGTCATGGTCGCCGCGACCGGCGATGACAAGGCCAACCTGGTCGTCTCGCTGCTGGCCAAGACCGAGTTCGGCGTGCCCCGGGTGGTGGCCCGGGTGAACCACCCGAAGAACGAGTGGCTGTTCACGGACAGCTGGGGCGTCGACGTGGCCGTGTCGGCCCCGCGGATGCTGACGGCGCTCGTCGAGGAGGCGGTCAGCGTCGGCGACCTGGTCCGGCTGATGAAGTTCCGCCAGTCCGACGCGTCGCTGGTCGAGCTCACCCTGCCGGCGGACTCGCCGGTCGCCGGCCAGACCGTCGGCGAGATCTCGCTGCCGCGCGACTGCGCGCTGGTCGTCATCCTGCGCGGCGGCCAGGCCGTCGTGCCGTCCCCGGACAGCACGCTGGAGCCCGGTGACGAGGTGCTGGCCGTCGCCGTCACCACCGACGCGGAAGCCGAGCTCGCCGCCCTCCTCGGCGCGGCGCCGCCCTCCACCTCGTGACCCCGCGGGCCGTCCCGTGATCCCGCGGCCGATGCCGACGTCGGCGTCGGCCGTCTAGTCGTCGAGCGGCTTGCGAACAGCGGCCTCGGCGGGGACCGGCTCGGTGGGGCGCTGCTCCGGCGGCGGCTCGAAGCGCGCCGCCGGGGCCATCCTGCGCACGATCGCCAGCGTCGCGAGCACGGCCAAGCCGAACAGCGGCAGCCCGAGCGCGAGGTTCGCGGCCGCGAGCCAGCCATCCCGGTCGGCGAGGTAGAGCACTCCCTGCACCGCGAACCGCAGGAAGTACACGATGATCCAGACGCCGGTGGCCCAGTTCGCCGCCCGCAGGGTGTCGCGGTGGTTGCGCCAGTCGGAATACCGCTGGTCCAGGCCGGCCATCACGTAGCCGGCAAGCGGCCGGCGGACGGCGAGCGAGGCGACGCCGACGACGACGGCCCCCGCGTTACGCAGGATGGAGACGAGGAAGTAGTCCTTGCCGCGGCCTGTCCTGGACGCGACGTAGCCGGCCACGCCGACGGCGAGYAGCCCGGAGAACGCCTGCTGCTTCGGCTCGCCGCGAACCATCCGCAGGATGAAGATCGCGACGCCGACGACGACGGCACCGATGATGCCCGAGGTCAGCCCGGCGGCGCTGTTGAGGGCGACGAACGCGATCGTCGGCAGCGAGCTGTCGACGATCCCGCGAGGGCCGCYGATCGCCTCGCTGAACGAGACCTTGAACTCGGCGCTCGCCGGGCCCCGGCCACCGGCAGCGTCCCGGCCGTCCGGACTCGGGCGGCCGCCCTCCCGGTGAGCGGCCACGTCGAGCGGCGTTTCCTCGCCGGACGGTGTGGCGTCGGGCGCGTTGTTCCCCCGAGGGGACAGTCCTGGCATCGGGTAGGTCGGCCCACTCTCCTGGGACGGTCGGCTCCCGCAAGAGTAACCGTCCCGGCGTGGGTCCCCGCCGACGGCGAGGCCGTCACCAGGTGTGGCGGTGGCGGCTCGGCGCCGGCTTCGCTGGCTCAGTGGCTGGCGACCGGGAGCAGCTCGTAGCGGGGATTGAAGATCGTCGCCCGCCGGTCGTCCCGGCTGATCCGGCCGGTCGCCTTCAACGACCGGCCGGCGTCCAGGCCGGGAATCTGTCTGCGCCCCAGGAACACCAGCGTCACGCAGCCGCTGCCGTCGTACACCTCGACCTCGAGGCTCGGTGCGCCTGACCGCGTACGCACGGTGACCGACCGGACGGTACCGGCGACGCAGGCTGCCTCATGGTCCTGGCAGCCGCCGATCGGGACCGCGCCCTCGGCGCGGGCCGCCCGCTGCAGGTCTTCCGCCTCGAGCTCGTCGTCGTCGGCCGTCAGCCGGTGCACCACCTTGCCCCACCAGCCGCCTCGCTCAGCCACGACTCCTCCGATCTGACCCGCCGATACCAGGCAACGTTTCTCGCCGAGTCAGTGGACATCGGTTTGAAACACCGTTGAAAGGCAGTGTGCCCCGGCAAAGGGGGTCGGGCCGTGGGTTTTGTGACCTCGGTCTCCGTCCTGTCCGCGCCGGCCTCTCGGTCGGGTCTCGCGCGATGCCTCGTCGCGGTCCTAGTCGGTCGACGCGGTGGCCGTCTTGTTCTCCATGCCCGGCGGCAGCCCTCCGGTCACCCGCGCCCAGCCGGCGGCGACGGCCCGCTCGGCCGCGAGCCTGCCGAGCGCGACCGCGACCGCGGACAGCAGCGCGAAGAACATCGCCTCCCGCCACGTCGTGTCCGGGTGTGCCAGGTTCTTGGGCGGCTCGCCGCCGCGCACCTTCCGGTAGACGGCGTTGACGCTCTTGGTCGCCGCCGTTCCGCCCGCCACGGTGGCCGCTCCCCCGACGATCTTCCAGCCGACCTTGGATACCGGTCCCGCCACCGCGCACCTCTCCATGTCCTCGACGTCCATGTCCTCGACCGACGTCCATGTCCTCGACGCTCGGGTGTTCGGCGCCGGTCGTTCGCGCCCGGCCGACGCCCAGGCGACGTCTGCGCGTCCGGCCGTCGGCGCGGCGCCATCCGCGCGCGCCACCGTTGCTCTACCTACCCATCCAGTGACAGCGCGCGCAGCCAGTATCGTGCCTGGCCGGCGGGTTCCGCCGGCCGCGTCCACCGGCGGTCGGCGCGCGCGTGCGTCGCCCCCGCCCGCCGACCAGAAGGAGAACCGCCATGACCGCCCTCGATCCCACGCCCGCCGACACCGTGACCAGCGGCGTCGTGGAGGTGCTGGCGCGCCGGCTTGATCCGGGGGTACCGCTGCCCCGGTACGCCCAGCCGCTGGACGCCGGCGCGGATCTCGTCACGGCCGAGGACGTCACGCTCGCGCCGGGCGAGCGCGCGATCGTCGGAACGGGGCTCGCCATCGCGCTGCCCGCCGGATATGTGGCTTTTGTGCACCCCCGGAGCGGACTGGCTGCGCGCCACGGGCTCTCCGTGGTCAACGCACCCGGTACCGTCGATGCCGGCTACCGTGGGGAGATCAAAGTAATCCTCATCAACACGGACAGGACCGAGCCGATCAGGTTGTCCCGCGGCGACCGAATCGCCCAGCTCGTCGTACAGCGCGTGGATCACGCGGTCTTCCGCGAGGTCGACGAGCTGCCGGCCTCCGGGCGCGGCGACGGTGGCTTCGGCTCGACGGGCATCGCCGGGGGCAACCCCGGTAGCTGACCGGGGTTGGCGACACGGGGTTCGTCGACCGGCCCGGGGACCGTCCAGGTACGGGACCCATCCAGGGTCATCGCTCGTTGACTCGAGTGGACCGGCTTGGTGAGCAGGCAGGAGAGGGAAGGCCATGGCATTCGGGCGCCGCCGCAGGCAGGAGGCCGACGAGGCCGAGTTCGTCGACGAGGGGCTGGAGCCCGGGGAGCACGCCGACGCGGTCGACAACCCACGGGGCCCGTACGACCTCGCCGACGCCCCTCGTGACGACGTCCACCACCTCGATGTCGGGGCCCTACGGGTGCCCGCGCTGGAGGGCGTGCAGATCCAGTTCCAGGTCGAGGAGGCGTCCGGCCGGCCGATGAGCGTGGTCGTCGCCGACGGCCACAGCGCCATGGAGTTGGCCGTCTTCGCCGCGCCGAAGACCCGGGGCCTGTGGGATGACGTCCGGGACGAGATCATCGAGCAGCTGGAGGCGAACGGCGGCTCGCCGCGCACCGTCGAGGGCCGCTATGGCCGCGAGCTGGAGCTCGCGCTGCCGACACCGGTGCCCGGGCAGCTGGTCCCCGGCCGGATGATCGGGATCGACGGCCCGCGCTGGTTCGTGCGCGCCGTGATGACCGGCCCGGGCGCGCTCGACCCGTCCGAGGCGCCGCTGTTGGAGGAGACGCTGCGCCGCCTGGTGGTCGTGCGCGGCGACGACGCGATGCCGGTTCGCGACCCCCTGCCGCTGAAGCTGCCCAAGGAGGTCGCCGACCACGTCGGGGGCCTGGACGAGAACGGCGCGGGCACCGGCACCGACGCGACCTCCGGCCGCCCGCAGATGCCCGCCCCCGGCGCCCGCATCGCCGAGCTCCGCTGACCTCTGCCGCCGAAGCGGAAAGCGTCGCGTGTCATTTTCAGGGGCGTCCGGAAACGGGTGACCGGCAAGATGGCTGGGGACGCCGGCCGTGGCGGTCCACTGTCACAGTCGTGYCGGGCGCGCGGAACGCGCGGCCACGGGCGCTCATGTCCTCGGAGGCAGAGTTGGCCATCTACGCGCTTGGAGACCTGGTTCCCGACATCGATCCGTCGGCGTACGTCCATCCGGACGCGACCGTGATCGGATCGGTGACGATCGGCCCAGAGTCGTCGATCTGGCCGCGGGCCGTGCTGCGCGGGGACACCGGAAAGATCATTATTGGGGCCCGCACGTCGATCCAGGACGGCACGGTCGTGCACACCACCGCCCTGCACAGCACGGTCGTCGGCGACGACTGCGTGGTGGGCCACGTCGCCCACCTGGAGGGCTGCACCGTCGAGAACGGGGCACTCATCGGCTCGGGCTCGATCGTGCTGCACAACGCCCGGGTGGGCACCGGCGCGATCGTCGGTGCCAACGCGGTCGTCAGCAACAACGGCGTCGTCCCGCCGGGCGCGATGGCCCTCGGCGTCCCCGCCAAGATCCGCGAAGGCGCCGCCAACCCCGACGGCATCGCCATCGCCGCCGAGCACTACGTCGAGAACGGCAAGCGCTTCCGCGAGGAGCTACGCCGCCTCGACTGAGGCTCGGCACCTCGGTGGTCCGAGAGGTCCGGATGGTCCGAGAGGTCCGGGTGGCCGCGACGCGCCCGGGAGCCGGCTGGATCAGCTGCCGCGCAGGTGGCGAAGCTTGACCGGGTTGGCGACCAGGTCGATCGCAAGGACGCGGCCGCCCTCGGTGGTCAGGGCGACCACGTCGGTCAGCTCGTCGCCGAGGTAGCCCAGGAAGCCGGGACCGCCGTTGACCTCGGCCGGCACGATGGTCCGCGGGCCGGCCGGGTCCTGCCCCGCCTTCGCGAGGATGCCGAGCAGGAAGCGCGCGACCTTCTCGGCGCCGACGATCGGCCGGCGTGCCGCCTGGGCCACCCCGCCGCCGTCGGACCGCAGCACGACGTCCGGGTCGAGCAGCTCGAGCAGCGCGGTCAGGTCGCCGCCGTCCGCCGCCCGTTGGAAGGCCTCCGCGACTCGCCAGCCGCGGGCGGGATCCGGGTCGAACCGGGCACCGCGGGCACGGACGTGGCGGCGGGCGCGGCTGGCGAGCTGCCGGGACGCCGCGGAAGTACGGCCGGTTATCTCGCCGATCTCGGCGAAGCCGTAGCCGAAGACGTCGTGCAGCACGAGCGCGGTCCGCTCGGCCGGGGTGAGGGTCTCCATCACGACGAGCATCGCCATGCTGACCGACTCGGCGAGCGTCACCCGGTCCGCCGCCGGGTCGGGCAACGACGCGGCGGCCGCCCGCTGGGTCGTCATCGCCCCCGCCGTCCCCGCTGTGTAGACCGCGACCGCGTCGAGGCCKCCGACCTCGGCCAGCGGCTCGGGCAGCCACGGGCCCACATAGGCCTCCCTGCGGACGCGTGCCGAGCGCAGCTCGTCGAGGCAGAGCCGGCCGACGACGACGGTCAGCCAGGCCCGCAGGTCGTCGGGCTCGACGTCGGCGCGGTCGAGGCGCAGCCATGCCTCCTGGACGACGTCCTCGGCCTCGGCGAACGAGCCGAGGATCCGGTAGGCCAGGCCGCGCAGGTACCCGCGTTCGGCCTCGAACGCGGCCGCGAGCCCAGCGGCCCGTCCCTCGGCCGTTTCATCAGGGAAGATCTTCATCGTCTCTCCGCAACTCAGCTCTTCTGCGTCGAGAGGAGGACGAGACACCGGCCCGGGATGTGACGGGGGCGCCGAGCGCCCCCGTCACTGGCCGGAGGGCCCTGGCGGTCGGTCAGACCGCCGCGGGCCTGGGAACCAGCTCGACGGCCACGGTGATCTCGCCGGTGGCCTCGACGAAGGCGAGGTCGGCGATGCTGCCGGCGTTGCGAAGGTCGGAGCCGACCGGGCCGAGCAGGGCGAGGACGTCCGGCTCGGCGCCGACCCGGGCCGAGGCGACCTCGGCCTTCATCGACACCTTGGCCTCGGACTTGGCGCGCCGCACCGCGGAGAGCACCACGCCGACCACCTCGAGCTGGCGCGCCGGCGCCGCCTCGGCGAGCTTGCGCAGCTGCGGCGCCTCCGGCCAGCGCGCCCGGTGCACCGAGCCGGCCTGCCACCAGGACCAGACCTCCTCGGTGACGAACGGCAGGAACGGCGCGAACAGCCGCAGCAGCGTCGAGAGCGCCACCGCGAGCGTCGCCCGCGCCGAGGCAGCGCCCGCCTCACCGGCGCCGCCATAGGCGCGGCCCTTCACCAGCTCGACATAGTCGTCGCAGAACGTCCAGAAGAACGACTCGGTGATCTCGAGCGCGCGGGCGTAGTCGTAGCCGTCGAAGGCGGCGGTCGCCTGGTCGACGACGTCGGCGAGGCTCGCGAGCAGCGCCCGGTCCAGCGGCTCGGTCACCGCGGCCAGCGTCGCCTCGTCGGCGGCGTCCCCGGTCGCGATGCCAGCCGGCAGCGCGGCGCCGCCCTCACCGTCGACGATGCCCAGCGCGAACCGGCTCGCGTTGAGAATCTTGATCGCGAGCCGGCGGCCGATCTTCATCTGGCCGACGTCGAACGCCGTGTCCGTCCCCGGCCGGCCGGAGGCCGCCCAGTAGCGGACGCCGTCCGAGCCGTGCTCCTCGAGCAGCCCCATCGGGGTGACCACGTTGCCCTTGGACTTGGACATCTTCTTGCGGTCGGGGTCCAGGATCCAGCCGGAGATCGCCGCGTCCGACCAGGGCAGCACGCCGTGCTCCTCGTGGCTGCGCACCACGGTCGAGAACAGCCAGGTCCGGATGATCTCGTGAGCCTGCGGGCGCAGGTCCATCGGGAACACCCGCGCGAACAGGTCCGCGTCGTAGCCCCAGCCGCCGGCGATCTGCGGCGTCAGCGACGAGGTCGCCCAGGTGTCCATGACGTCGGGGTCGCCGGTGAAACCGCCGGGCACGTCGCGCTGGGCGGCGGTGTAGCCGGGCGGGACGTCCGTCGACGGGTCGAGGGGCAGGCTGTCCTCGGCGGCCAGGATCGGTGCCTCGTAACGCGGCTCGCCATCCTCGTCGAGCTCGTACCAGACCGGGAACGGCACGCCGAAGAAGCGCTGCCGGGAGACCAGCCAGTCGCCGTTGAGGCCATCGACCCAGTTCTCGTAGCGGACCCGCATGTGCGGCGGGTGCCAGCGCAGCTGGGCGCCGCGCTCGCGCAGCGCGGCCCGCAGCTCCTCGTCGCGGCCGCCGTTGCGGATGTACCACTGCCGGGTGGAGACGATCTCCAGCGGGCGGTCACCCTTCTCGTAGAACTTCACCGGGTGCTCGATCGGCCTCGGCTCGCCCTGCAGCGCGCCGGCCTCCCGGAGCAGCTCGACGATCCGGGTCTTGGCGGCGTGCACGGTCTTGCTCGCGATCTCCCCGTACGCCGCCCGACCGGCGTCGCTGTCGATCGCGGCCGGCGGGTCGGCCAGCAGCCGGCCGTCGCGGCCGATGACGGCCCGGGCGGGCAGGCTCAGCTCGCGCCACCAGATCACGTCGGTGAGGTCGCCGAACGTACAGATCATCGCGATGCCGGAGCCCTTCTCCGGGTCCGCGAGCCGGTGCGCGACCACCGGCACCTCGACGCCGAACAGCGGCGTGCGCACGGTCTTGCCGAACAGCGACTGGTAGCGCTCGTCGTCCGGGTGCGCGACCAGCGCGACGCAGGCCGCCAACAGCTCGGGGCGGGTCGTCTCGATGATCACGTGGCCGTCGCCGCTCGCCTTCGGGAAGGCGAGCGTGTGGTAGGCGCCGGGGCGGGGCCGGTCCTCCAGCTCGGCCTGGGCCACGGCGGTGCGGAACGTGACGTCCCACAGCGTCGGCGCCTCGGCCAGGTAGGCGTTGCCGCGCGCGTAGTTGCGCAGGAACGCCCGCTGGGCGACGGCGCGCGAGCGGGTGTCGATCGTCGCGTAGGTCTGCGTCCAGTCGACGGACAGGCCGAGGCGACGCCAGAGCTCCTCGAAGCCCTTCTCGTCCTCGAGCGTCAGCTCCTCGCACAGCTCGACGAAGTTGCGCCGGCTGATCGGGATCTGCTCCTTGCCCGGCTTGGCCGGCGGGGTGAACTCCGGGTCGTACTGGACGGACGGGTCGCAGCGCACGCCGTAGAAGTTCTGCACCCGCCGCTCGGTCGGCAGGCCGTTGTCGTCGAACCCCATCGGGTAGAAGACCTCGAGGCCGCGCATCCGCTGGTAGCGGGCGATCAGGTCGGTGTGGGTGTACGAGAAGACGTGGCCGACGTGCAGCGAGCCGCTTACGGTCGGCGGCGGAGTGTCGATCGAGTAGACGCGCGCGCGCTCGACCGTGCGGTCGAACCGGTACGTCTGCTGGTCCTGCCATACCGAGGACCAGCGCTCCTCGACCCCGTCGAGACTCGGTTTCGCTGGAATCGCCCGAGCGGCCGGCTGCGTCGCCGGCTGGCGCTGCGTTGTCGGCTGGCGCTGGGCACCGTCTGTTGACACCACCCTTCCATCCTATGGGTGATCGCCAACCGGTTATTCGGCGCCGCCGCCGCACCGCGCCGCGCCGCCGCTAGTCGCGGTCGGCGCGGGGGGTCTCGGCGAGCAGGGCGGCCAGCGCGGTGAAGATCGCCGGCGGGGCCGCGAGGTAGAGGTCCTCGCCGCCGGGCGCTCCGTCCAGGCCGCCGGTGACGGCTCCGGCCTCCGCGGCGATCAGGCCGCCGGCGGCGTGGTCCCAGGGCTTCAGGCCGCGCTCGTAGTAGGCGTCGAGCGTGCCGGCGGCGACCGCGCACAGGTCCAGCGAGGCCGCGCCCATCCGGCGGATGTCCCGCACCCGCGGGATCACCCTGGTCAGTACGGCGACCTGGGCCGTGCGCCGCGCGACGGTGTAGCCGAACCCGGTGGCGACGAGCGCCATCTCGAGGCTCGTCACTCCCGAGGCGCGCAGCGGCCGGCCGTCCAGCGCGGCGCCCCCACCGCGCAGCGCCGTGTAGGTGCGCCCGAGCGCGGGCGCGTGCACGACGCCGGCGACGACCTCACCGTCCACCTCGACGCCGATGGAGACGGCCCAGTTCGGCAGGTTGTAGAGGAAGTTGACGGTCCCGTCGATCGGGTCGACGATCCAGCGCACCCCGCTGGTCCCGACCGCGTCCGAGCCTTCCTCGCCGAGGATCCCGTCCCCTGGCCGTGCCTCGTGCAGCCGCCTGGCGACCAGCTCCTCGGAGGCCCGGTCCAGCGCCGTCACGACGTCCGTCGGCGACGACTTCGTCGACTCCGCCGCCACGGTCCCCGCCCGCCCCCGCACCAGCAGGTCCCCCGCCTCCGCGGCGACGTCCAGGGCCAGGGCCAGCAGCTCCTCCGCCCCAGGCTGATCAGCCATCGCGCCGCACCCCATCCACATCCACAGCATCACGCACGGCAACCGCCTCGGCGGCGGGCACGGACATCCTCACGCGGTCATCCTGCCAACCCGACCTGAACAACCACGCGCTTGTCCGCCCCGCCGAGCTGTGAGCCCGCCCACCGCCGCCCGGCCGGTGGGCCCACCGGCAGCCAGGCCCGCGGCCTAGGATCCGATCATGCTGGTGCGTGAGGCGATCGGTCGGTTTCTCGGCGAGCAGGGGGTGCGGGTCGCCTTCGGGGTCGTCGGCAGCGGGAACTTTCATGTGACGGGCGCGCTGGTGGCGGCGGGGGCGCGGTTCGTCGCGGCGCGGCATGAGGGTGGGGCCGTGTGCATGGCGGACGGGTACGCGCGGATGTCCGGCGAGGTCGGTGTGCTGTCCGTGCACCAGGGACCCGGGTTCACGAACGCGATGACGGGGCTCGCCGAGGCGGCGAAGAGCGCGACCCCGCTGCTCGTCCTCGCGCCCGAGGCGGCCGACGAGCGGTCCAACTTCTTCGTCGACCAGGCGGCGATGGCCACGGCAGTGGGAGCCGTTCCGATCCGGGTGCGCTCGCCGCGCACCGCGCTCGCGGATGTGGCCCGGGCCTACGCGACGGCTCGCAACCTGGGCGAGACGGTCGTGCTGGGCATTCCGATCGACGTCCAGGACGAGGAGCTGTCGGACGGGCCGACGCCCGTGGTGCCGGTCGCGGCGAAGCCGCCGGTCGCGCGCACGGGCGATGCCGCCCAGCTGGCCGAGATCCTGCTCGACGCGCGGCGGCCGGTCTTCATCGCCGGCCGGGGGGCACGCTCACCGGGGGCCGCGGCCGCGATTCGCCGCCTCGCCGACGAGACCGGCGCGCTGCTGGCGACCTCCGCGGTCGCGCGCGGACTGTTCCACGACAGCCCCTGGGATCTCGACGTCTCGGGCGGCTTCGCCTCGCCGCTCGCGGCCGAGCTGATCGGTGCCGCGGACGTGCTCGTCGGGTTCGGCTGCGCCCTGAACATGTGGACCACGCGGCACGGCAAGCTGATCGATCCGGAGGCCACCGTCGTCCAGGTCGACAGCGACCCGGCGCGGCTGGGGCGCAGCCGCCCCGTCCACCTGGGGCTCTGGGGTGGTGTCCAGGAGACCGCGAACCAGGTGGCCGGAATCATCGACATTCTCCGCAAGGGCCGCTCGCCCTCACAGCCTGGCTATCGTGCCCCGGCGCTGGCCAAGCGGATCGCCGCCGAGCATCGCTGGGATCAGGTGCCGTTCGACGACCTCTCGACCGGCACGCTCATCGATCCCCGCACGCTGTCGATCGAGCTGAACCGGCTGCTGCCGGAGGAACGAGTCGTCTCGATCGACTCGGGGAACTTCATGGGCTGGCCGTCGATGTATCTGGACGTGCCGGACGAGAACGGCTTCTGCTTCACCCAGGCGTTCCAGTCGATCGGGCTGGGCCTGGCCACCGGGATCGGCGCCGCGATCGCCCAGCCGGACCGGCTGCCGGTCGTCGGCACCGGTGACGGCGGCTTCATGATGGGGATCTCCGAGCTCGACACCGCCGTCCGGCTGAAGCTGTCGCTGGTCGTGATCGTCTACAACGACTCGGCGTACGGCGCGGAGGTGCACCACTTCACCGACGGCGCCCCGCTCGACAACGTCACCTTCCCGGACACCGACATCGCGGCGATCGCCCGCGGCCACGGCTGCGCGGGCGTCACGGTCCGCTCGATCGGCGACCTCGACGCGGTCAAAGGATGGCTCGCGGACCCGAGCGTCCCACTCGTGATCGACGCCAAGATCGTCCCGATGGCCTCGTGGTGGCTACAGGAAGCCTTCGGCCACTAGAAAGACAAGGCGACCAGGTCGTCTCCCCCATCACCAACACCGCCCCGGCCCGACGGGGTGTTCGGCGCAGTCGCGCCGGAGAGAGGTTCGGCTATGACCGCCATCGAGTCCCTGCTCACGGCCCTCACCTCCGGTGAGGTCACGATCGTCGACCTGACCGCCCCGCTCTCGCCCGAGACACCGATCCTGAGGCTGCCGGCGCCGTTCGCGAACACGATCCCGCTGTCGCTGGAAAAGATCAGCGACTTCGACGAGGCCGGTCCGTTCTGGGGCTGGAACAACATCCACACCGGCGAGCACACCGGCACGCACCTGGACGCTCCGGTGCACTGGGCGTCGGGCCGGGACGGCCTCTCGGTCGACCAGATCCCGCCGGCGCGCCTCGTCGGCCCAGCGGTCGTCCTCGACTTCACCGCCGAGGCGGCCGCGAATCCTGACTTCCTGCTGGAGCCCGCACATCTGGATGCCTGGGTGGCCGCGAACGGCCCGCTGCCCGATGGCGCCTGGCTGCTGTTCCGGACCGGCTGGTCGAGGTACTCGACGGACGCGGCCGCGTTCCTCAACGCTGACGACAGCGGCCCGCACACGCCCGGCGTCTCGGCCGCCGGCGCCGAGTGGCTGGCGAGATCACCGATCTCCGGCTTCGGTGTCGAGACCGTCGGCATCGACGCCGGTTGCGCCGGCACCCTGGACCCGGTCTTCCCGGTTCACTACCACCTGCTGGGCGCCAACAAGTTCGGCCTCACCCAGCTCCAGAACCTCGACAAGCTCCCCACCACCGGCGCACTGCTGGTCGTCGCCCCGCTCCCGATCGTCGGCGGCACCGGTTCCCCGGCCCGCGCCTACGCCCTCGTCCCGGCGTGACTTGCTCGCCAGAAAGGAAGGAGCCCGGGAGCGGTACTCCCAGGCTCACCATCCCGATGCCCGATCCGCGAAGGTGGTACTGTTCGAGCCATCAGCGTCTAACCCGTCAGGGGCCGACCCGCCAATAGAGCATGGTCGTGGCGTAGCACCTTGTGGCACTCGGGGTAACGCGTGACTGTGGTTGAGTTCGTTCCACACGAGATCACGCCGCGGGAGCTTCGCAACGACTCCGGCGGGATCCTGCGCGCCGTCGAGCGGGGCGAGACCTTTGTCGTCACGCGAGACGGCAGCCCGATCGCCGAGCTGATCCCCCTTCCGCGCCGGACGTTCGTACCGACGACGCAGGTGTTAGCCATGTTCGCGAACGAGCCCCCCATGGACGCCGATCGTCTCTGCGCGGACCTGGACGCCGTTGTCGATCACGCTGACGGCGCGGACTGTCAGGAGCTGGTGTCGCGGTAGGTCCGCAACTCGGTCAGCTGACCCTTCTCGACCCGGAACAGCCAGATCAGGCGCGTCCCGCGGGCGGCGCCGACGGCCGCGACCAGGTCGCGGTCCCCGAGAACGGAGTCGATGGTGAAGCACAGGTCCGGTCGGGCGGCACGGATCTGCTCGATGGCGCGCGCCACCTCCTCCGGCCCCCGCACCTCAGGATGCGCGTGGTCCACCCAGTCCACGGCGATGATCTCGCTGGCGATCGACGTGTCGCCGGAGTTCCACATCTCGAAGTAGTGCTCGACAAGCCATCGGCCGGAGCCGGCCTCGTCGCTGCCCACAGGCCCAACCACCCTCCATGTCGGCGGGGCCCGGCCACCGGGGCCGCCCGCCCCGGCACGCCGTCTGCCCGATGATCCGCCGAGCCGTTCCCGACAAGGACAGAGGCCCGGGAGTGGCTCCCGGGCCCCCGTCGGACGGCCGTGCGTGGCTGGATCGTCAGATCAACGAGCGCAGGACGTAGGGGAGGATGCCGCCGTGGCGGTAGTAGTCCGCCTCGCCGGGGGTGTCGATGCGGACGACGGCCTCGAAGGACTTGTCGCCGGCCTGGACGGTCAGGGTCGTGGTCTTCTCGCTGATCTCGGCGAGGCCGGTGACGGTGAAGACCTCCTCGCCGGTCAGGCCCAGGGACGCGGCCGAGTCGCCGGGCTGGAACTGCAGCGGCAGCACGCCCATGCCGATGAGGTTCGAGCGGTGGATCCGCTCGTAGCTCTCGGCGATGACGACCCGGACGCCCAGCAGCGCGGTGCCCTTGGCCGCCCAGTCACGCGACGAGCCGGAGCCGTACTCCTTGCCGGCCAGCACGACCAGCGGCACGCCCTCGGCGGCGTACTTCTGCGCCGCGTCGTAGATCGCCAGCTGCTCGCCGTCCGGCAGGTGGCGGGTGACGCCGCCCTCGGTGCCGGGGGCGAGCAGGTTGCGCAGCCGGATGTTGGCGAACGTGCCGCGGATCATGACCTCGTGGTTGCCGCGGCGCGAGCCGTAGGAGTTGAAGTCGCCGGCGGCGACGCCGTGCTCGGTCAGGTAACGACCGGCGGGCGAGTCCTTCTTGATGTTGCCGGCGGGCGAGATGTGGTCGGTGGTGACCGAGTCACCCAGCACCGCGAGCACCCGGGCGCCGACGATGTCGGTCCGCGGGGACGGGTTCCGGTCCATGCCCTCGAAATACGGAGGGTGGCGGACGTAGGTGGAGTCGGGCGCCCAGCCGAACGTCTGGGAAACCTCACCGCCGTCGCCGACCGGTAGAGACTGCCACCGCTCGTCGCCGGACAGGTCGGCGTAGTCCCGCTCGAACATGTCCGACGTGATCGCCTCGGCGACGACCGCGGCGACCTCGGCCTCGGTCGGCCAGATGTCGCGCAGGTAGACCGGGTTGCCCTCGGGGTCGGTGCCCAGCGGGTCGTTGTTCAGGTCGACGTCCATCGTGCCGGCCAGCGCGTAGGCGACGACCAGCGGCGGGGACGCCAGGTAGTTCATCTTGATGTCCGGGTTGATCCGGCCCTCGAAGTTCCGGTTGCCGGACAGGACCGACACGACCGCGAGGTCGCCCTCGTTGATCCCGGCGCTGATCTCGTCCTGCAACGGGCCGGAGTTGCCGATGCAGGTGGTGCAGCCGTAGCCGACCAGGTTGAAGCCGACCTTGTCCAGGTACGGCACGAGCCCGGCCCGCTCGTAGTAGTCCATGACGACCTTGGACCCAGGGGCGAGCGTCGTCTTGACCCACGGCTTGCGGGTCAGGCCCTTCTCGACGGCGTTGCGGGCGAGCAGCGCAGCGCCGATCATGACCTGCGGGTTCGAGGTGTTGGTGCAGGACGTGATCGCCGCGATCGCGACCGCGCCGTGGTCGATCGTGAACGACGTGCCGTCGGCCAGGGTCACCGCGGTCGGGTTCGACGGCCGGCCGTCGAGGTCGCCGCTGATCCCGTTCGACGAGGCGGGGGCGTCGCCCGGCTTGTCGCCGATCGCGGACGGGACGTCGGAGGCCGGGAACGACTCGTCGTCGGCCTCGTCGGCGCCGCCGGGGGCGAGCGCGACGGTCTTCGCGTAGTCGGCGAGCGCCGCGCGGAACTTCGGCTTCGCGGTGGCCAGCGGCACCCGGTCCTGCGGGCGCTTCGGGCCGGCGAGCGACGGCTCGACCGTCGAGAGGTCCAGCTCGAGCGTGGTCGTGTAGCTGGCCTCGTGCGACGGGTCGTGCCAGAGGCCCTGCTCCTTGGCGTACGCCTCGACGAGCGCGATGAGCTCGGCCGGGCGGCCCGAGAGCTTCAGGTAGTTCAGCGTCTCCTGGTCGACCGGGAAGATCGCGCAGGTGGAGCCGTACTCGGGGCTCATGTTGCCGATCGTGGCCCGGTTGGCCAGCGGCACCGACGTCACGCCCTCGCCGTAGAACTCGACGAACCGGCCGACGACGCCGTGCTTGCGCAGCTTCTCGGTGATGACCAGCACCATGTCGGTGGCGGTGGTGCCGGCGGGCAGCTCGCCGGTCAGCTTGAAGCCGACGACGGTCGGGATGAGCATGCTGACCGGCTGGCCGAGCATGGCGGCCTCGGCCTCGATGCCGCCGACGCCCCAGCCCAGCACACCCAGACCGTTGATCATGGTGGTGTGGCTGTCGGTGCCGACGAGGGTGTCCGGGTAGGCCAGCGTGCCCTCGGGCGTCTCCTTGGTGAAGACGACCCGGGCGAGGTGCTCCAGGTTGACCTGGTGGACGATGCCGGTGTTCGGCGGCACGACGGTGAAGTTGTCGAACGCGGCCTGGCCCCAGCGCAGGAACTGGTAGCGCTCCCGGTTCCGGTTGAACTCCAGCGACGCGTTCAGGTCGAACGCGTCGGGGCGGCCGAAGTGGTCGGCGATGATCGAGTGGTCGATGACCAGCTCCGCCGGGGCCAGCGGGTTGATCTTCGCGGGGTCGCCGCCGAGGGCCACCATCGCCTCGCGCATGGCGGCCAGGTCGACGACACACGGCACGCCGGTGAAGTCCTGCATGATCACCCGGGCGGGGGTGAACTGGATCTCCTGGCTCGGCTCGGCGCTCGGGTCCCAGCTCGCCAGTGCCCGTACATGGTCGGCGGTGATGTTCGCGCCGTCCTCGGTGCGCAGCAGGTTCTCCAGCAACACCCGCAGGCTGTAGGGCAGGCGGTCAGCACCGGGCACCGCGTCCAGCCGTCTGATCGTGTAGGTGCGCTCCCCCACCACGAGCTGTCCGGTGCTGCCGAAGCTGTCCATGTCCGTCGTCTCCTCCATGTCACGCGGAACCACGCTGTCGCGCCGACCACGCTGCGTTCCATGAACCTTCCATGAACCGAGCGCACCGCGCGCCATCCGGCCCACGCCCTGGCCGCGGTCGCGGCCGGGCACTGGCCGGTGGCATCGTTGCCCATCCTGGCATTCCCCGCTTCGCCGGCGTCAGCGCAGCGGGCCCGGTGACGGTCGCATCGCCATCAAGTTACTTAGCTTTGCTAAGTATACAGCCTAGGTAGGGCAAACGGTACGGGCCGGACGCACCGGTCTTGCCCGCCGCGGCAGTCGAGCCGACTGTGAGCCCGGCCCCACCCACCAGGGACCGCCGGCCACCGCCCGCAGAAGGTCAGCCGGGCTCGCCCGCGAGGGTGGGGCGCTGCGCGCAGAACGGCGACCGACGCAGCCGGCGCAGCGCCGCCCACCGTTCGTCCGGGGTGGGTGGCACGGACAGTGACCCTGCCGCGGCACGCGCCCAGGTCATCGCCGGCCTGTCTGGAGCCAGCAGGGTCACGCCCGGGAGCACGGCGGCGACCGCGCGCAGCGCCGGCAGGTCGGTCGCGAGCACCGGCGTGCCGGCCGCACATCCGGCCAGCACCACCGGTACCAGGTCGGGCGCGTCACCGACACCGCTCTCTGCGCCGGCACGTCCCTCGCCGCCAGCACGTCCCTCGCCGCCAGCACGTCCCTCGCCGCCAGCGGCCGCCGGCACGACCAGCAGCGCGGCCTCCACCAGCAACCGGGCCACCTCGTGCGGCGCGCGCTCGCCCGGCAGGTCGAGCGCGCCGACGACACCGCTCACCGTCGCGCGGGTCAGCAGCCGACCGCGCTGCGCGGGCGGGATCGGCCCCACCAGCCGCAGCCGCGCGGGCACGCCGTCGCGGCGCAGCGCCGCGAGCAGGTCCACGGACCTGGCCCGGCCTGGCTCGTCCACGGCGTCGCCCAGGTGCAGCATCGTCCACGCCGCCTCCTCGGCCCCGGTCCGGCCGGGCCGCCCGCGCGCGGCGATCGCGATGCCGAACAGGGCGAGGTCGACGGACGACGCTGCGGGCGGCTGAGCACCGCCGAGCGCGTCGGCGGCGTTCACCGCGACCTCATCGACGAGACCATCGCGACGGCATCCAGCCTTCCGACACCCTTCATGCGCGAAGTGTGACGCACCAACCACACACAGCACGTGAGCCACCCGTGTCGCGCCCGGACAGGCGCGCCCTCTACGACAGCAGCCCGCCCGACAGCAGCCCGCCCGGCAGCGGCCCGCCCGGCAGCGGCCCGCCCGGCAGCGGCAGCGGCCCAGGTCTCGTCTACGGGTGCTCGCGGACGGCGGCGACCTCGACCGGTGGGCGGACCGCGCCGGCGGCCTCGACGGCCACCCGCTGGGCCGGGATGGCCACCGGCGCCACCGGCGCCACCGCCGTCGTGGCGGCCCGGCGATCCGCGACCCGGCGGGGTGCCCCGAGGTAGCGGACGACGACGAAGCCGATCGCGAGATCCGCGCAGATCCGTGCCGGCGCTGCCGCCCCCGCGGCGGTCGCCACGCCCAACGCGGCGCAGATCGACGCGAGCAGGCAGGTGTAGCCGGTGACGGCCGTGTGCGACCAGCCGCCGGTGGCCAGCCGCTGGTAGGCGTGCTCGCGGTGCGGCAGGTACCACCGCTCGCCGCCGCGGATCCGGCGCGCCAGCGTCGTCGCCGTGTCGGCCAGGTAGAGCACGACCGGCGCCACGACCGCTTCGACGCCGACCCCGGACAGCGCCGCCTGCAGCGCCAGTGCCGCGATCGCCCCGCCGAGCGCGTAGCTGCCGACGTCACCGAGGAAGACCAGCGCACGGGGCAGGTTGAACGGCGCGAAGCCGATCGCCGCACCCGCGACCACCACGCCGCCGGCGACCAGGGGCGGGTTGTGGTGCACCGTGCCGACCAGCGCGTAGCCAACCCCGGCGACCGTCGCCTGGGCGGCCGAGATGCCGTTGACCCCGTCCATGAAGTTGAAGGCGTTGACGAACCCCGTCACCCACAGCGGCCCCACGACGGCGGCCGCGACGAGCAGCGCCGTCCCCGGCCCGTCGCCGACGAGGGTGACGGACAGCACGGTCGTCGCCGTGACCGCCGCCGCGCCGACCCCCTGCAGCGCGAGCCGGCGAAGTGGCGAGATCCCACCGATGTCGCTGGCCACGTCCTCGGCAAGGCCGATCAGGCCGAACAGCGTGATCGCCAGCGTCATCGGCAGCAGGTCGGGCGCACTCGCCCGGCCGCTGGTGAGAACCGTGGCCAGCACGCCGGCGAACATCCCGAGCACGACCGCCGCCCCACCGCCCCGCGGCGTTGGCACCGTGTGCAGCGAGCGCTCACCCGCGACGTCCAGCACCGACAGGCGCCGCATGCAGGCGATGACGAGCGGCGTCGCGGCCAGGGTGACGACGCAGGCCGCGGATCCGGCACCGACCATGTGTTCCTCCGGCGGGGAAGCAGGACGGGATGGGCCGAGCCCAGGACCAAACTTCGTGACTCACTGTAATGCTCTACCTACTCGATGCCGGTAAGCGGCGCCGAGTGTCCCCGGGAACCCGTAACCCACTGTGATCGATCCCGGGCGGATCCGGCCGTCAACCGATCCGGACCGTCAACGGATCCGGAGGTCGTCGACCTCGATGTCCTCGCTCCAGCCGCGGCTCAGCTCGGCGTAGTCCGGGTCCGCCTCAACCTCGTGGGCCACGCGGGCGGGCGGAACCGTGGACCAGAAGACGCGCCTGGGCTCCGCTCCGGCGGGCTCGGGCCACACCCGAGTCGCCGCGCGGTGCGTCGGTGGCCGCGCCACCCCACCGGACGCCGGCACAGGCGACATGGCCGCGGAATGGGCTGACGCGGGCGCCATGGCCCACCGTTCGGGCCCGTCCGACGGGACCCCCGCCGCGGCCGGGAACGGAGCCGGAGCTGCTGGGAGGGTGCCAAGGACCGCGGCGAAAACCGCCCTGGTGTGCTCCGCCGGCTCGGTGGCCATCCTGGCCCACTCCGCGGCGCGCCGGCGCATCCGCGCGAGCCTCGCCCGGTCGGCCAGCAGGTCGGTCAGCACCGCGGCGAGCGCCGCCGGCGACTCGTCACCCGGCGTGACGCCCGTCGCCCCGTCGACGTAGGCGTCGCGGGCGTCGCCGCGCACCGGGCCGACGACCGGGCAGCCAGCCAGCTGCGCCTCGGTTAGCACCCGGGCGTGGTCCGCGCCGCCGCGGCCCGGTCGGGCACCCGTGCACAGCACGAACAGGTCAGCCCCCGCGTACAGGGCGGCCAGCCGCGAATCGTCCGGTGACTCGAGGAGTTCGGCGTCGCCCGCCGCCGCGACCGCCGCCCGAGCCGCTTCCGGTGCGCGCCCCCGCACCGCGACCACCAGCCGGACCGTCCCGACCGCCTGGCGCACCACGCGCAGCGCGGCAAGCAGCGTCGGCAGGCCGTCGCCGGCCCCATGGGCGCCCCCAGCGCCGCCAGCCGCATCGGCGGCATCGGCGGCATCGGCGTCCGTGCTGTCCACGGCGAACGGCAGGACCGTCAGCAGGGTCGGCGTGCGCGGCGCGGCGCTGTCCCGGCTCGTTCGGGCACCCGCGGCCAGGAGAGCCGACCGCCAGGCCGACGTGACGCCCGGCCGCAGCACCGGGACGGCGCCGAGGCTTGCCAGCGCGCCGGCGCTGTACGAGCCGGTCGTCAACGGGAACAGCGCCCGGCGGTGGGCCAACAGCGCGCGGCCGAACCACCGCGCCCGGATACCGTCGGCGTCGCACACCATCACCGGGCCGCGCCTGGCCCGCCCGACCACGACGGCGGCCGCCGCGACCGGGATGAGGCCGGGCCCGCCAGTGAGGACAGCGTCCAGCGGTGCCAGCCGCGCCGCGACGCGCAGGGCCGAGGCGGCGAAGCGCTGCCTGGCCCATGGGTCGTGCGGGCGCGCCGGGCTGTGCAGGTCGACCCGGTGGACCAGGGCGCCGCCCGCGCGCAGCCGCTCCTCGACAGCGGCCAGGTAACGCTCGACGCCGCCGCCCAGCCCCACCGACGGGGCCAGCAGCAGCACGCGCGGGTCACTGGGCCCAGTCTCGGCCCCGATATCGAGACGATGCGTGGAGAACACGGGCGGTGACTCTATGTGACCATCCCGGTCGAGCGGCGCTCGTCGCCCTCGGCGTGCCGGCAGTTCACCCGCTCACCCGCGACAGCCCCGGTCTCCCGGCCCAACACTTGCCCGATCGATGTGCGCTGGACCACAATACCCCAGAATCGTATCATGTATACATACTGCGATCTTTGACCGGGAGTAATCGCTGGTCAGGCGTGATCGCTGGTCGAAGATGGTCGAGGATGGGAGAGCGCGATGCTCCGGTGGCCCGACGGTGACCTCCTGCCCCCGCCGCTGCGGGACCGGCTGATGGGCCCCGACGCGCCCTTCGAGCTGGCGCGGGAACAGGTGCGCGGCGTCGAGATGACCGTCTTCGCCCGTCGCCCGCCGCATCTGCCCGCGATACTGGCGTCCGCCTGCCAGCGTTTTCCCGACCGGCCCTACCTCGTCTTCGTCGATGCGTCCGGCGCCGCGACCACGCTGACGTTCGCCGAGACCGCCGCGCGCGCCGTGCGGGTCGCGGGCGTGCTGCGCGACAAGTTCGGGGTGAGGAAGGGCGACCGGGTTGGCTTCGTCGCCGCGAACTGCGCCGAGTACGCCGTCAGCATGTGGGCCGCGCTCTCCCTGGGCGCGATCGCCGTCGGGTTCAACGGCTGGTGGACGGGCCCGGAGCTGGCGCACGGCCTGCGGCTGACCACGCCGACCGTGGTCTTCGGCGACGAGCGCCGCCTCGCCCGCCTCGACGGGATCCCCGAGGCCGCGGGCCAGCCCGTCCTCACCTTCGCCGAGCTGTTCGCCACGCTCCCCCCGCCCATCCACGCCGTCGGCAGCGACGCCGGCGGCGCCGATGCCGACGGCGCCGCTGGCGGTGGCGCCGGTGTGGCGGCCGCGGCCCTGCTCGCGCTGTGCCCCGACCTGGACGAGGACGACCCGGTCACGATCCTGTTCACCAGCGGCACCACCGGCCGCCCGAAGGGCGCTCTGCTCCCCCACCGAGCGCTGGTCAACTTCAGTCCCGACGCCGCCCTGCGCGGCGCCGCCGCCGGGCTGCTCGACCAGCTGGCCCAGGCGTCCCCCGCGTCCCAGGGCTCCCCCGCGCCGGCACCCGCCGCGCCCCCACCGCCGGTGTCGATCCTCGCCGGCCCGTTCTTCCACATCTCCGGCATCGGCCCGCTGCTCAGCCACGCCCCGTACAACGGCATGACCCTGGTCTTCGCCCCGCCCGGGAAATGGGACCCGACCGTCCACCTCGACCTGACCACGCGTCACGGCGTCACCAACTGGTCCGGCGTGCCGACCCAGTTCCTGCGCCTGCTCGAGCACCCGCGCCTGGGCGACTACGACCTGTCCAGCCTGCGCGGCCTCGGCGGCGGCGGCGCGGCCCTCCCGCCCGAGGTCGTCCGGCTGATCGAGCGCGTACTGCCCGGCCGCACCCTCGGCGGCGGCTACGGCATGACGGAGACCGCCGGCATCGGCGCGACCACGGGCGGGCGCAGGCTGCGCGACGCGCCCAGCTCACTCGGGGTGGCGACGCCGACCTCCGAGATCAAGGTCGTCGGCCCGGACGGCGCCGAGCTGCCCGACGGCGAGGTCGGCGAGATCTGCGTCCGCTGCCCGAGCGTCTTCCTCGGCTACTGGGAGAACGAGGAGGCGACGGCCGCCGTCCTCGGCACCGACGGCTGGTACCGCACCGGCGACTTCGGCCGCGTCGACGGCGGCCTGCTCTACATGGAGAGCCGCCTCCGCGACATGATCATCCGCGGCGGCGAGAACATCTACCCGATCGAGATCGAGAACCGGCTCGTCGAGCACCCCGCCCTGGCCGACGCCGCCGTCATCGGCGTCGAGCACCGCGAGCTCGGCCAGGAGGTGATGGCGGTCGTCGTGCGCCGCGAAGGCGCCGATGTCACCGCCGAGGACGTCCAGGCCTGGGTCGCCGCCGCGCTCGCCCGCTTCAAGGTCCCGGCCCACGTCCGCTTCGCCACCGAGCTCCCCTACAACGCCACCGGCAAGCTCCTGAAGCGCGAGCTCGAGAAGCTCTACGCCACCCCAGCCAGATAATCCGACCAATACCGCGCCGACCAACACCACGGTCGCCACGGTGATCCCGTTGACGCGACAGGTCGCTGTTTCCGCCCTCGGGCGGTCGCGGAACGACGGCGGTTACGACCACCCGAGAGCGGAAACGGCGATCATGCCCGCGGCGGGACGGACCGACCTCGCCGACCACGCGGTGGGACTCGGTGGGACTCGGTCAGCCTCCGCAGCCGCCACCGCATCCACCGCCTCCACAGCCGCCCCCGCCGCCACAGCCGCCCCCGCCGCCGCAGCCGCCGCCGTCACCGCTGCTGCCGCCGCCGCTGGCGGACGGCTGTGGGAAGCCGAGCTGCTGGGCGAGGTCGCGGTCGGCCGCCCAGATGGCGGCGGCGCCAAAGAGGGCGTATGCGTACGCGCGCTGGCCGGGGAGGCTGCCGGTGCGCAGTGGCGTCGAGCCACGGCGGGCGGCGGCGAGGACGCCGCGGCCGCGGCTGGTGAGGACCTCGAACCTCGTGCGCAGCACGGCGACGACGGCGATGACGACGGTGAAGATCAGCTCCACGACGAGGAAGCCGACCGGGTGGTGGCGGGCGGTGCCGGCGACCAGCCGGGTGAAGCCCACGAGGAGGAACGCCGTCGGCCACCAGGCGAGCTGGCGGTGCATCCGCGCCCGGGCGGGGGTGGCGACCAGTCCGAGGCCGACGAGCCGGCGGCGCAGCTCGCCGGCCGCCGGGCCGCGCGCGACCACCGAGGCCAGCATCGACATCCGCGGGCCGAACGCCGCGCCGGTCCCATCCCGGACCGCCCGCTGGAACGGGGTCAGCGCGCCCGGCATGGGAGCGCCAGCCGGTACGAGTTGGCCCRCCCTCGTCCCTGAGGCCACGAGCCCCTGCTCCCGCAGCGCGACGACGGTGGCCTCCACGGCGCGCCGGGTGCCGCCGGCGAGGAAGGCGAGCTCCTCGGGCGCGAGGCCCGCGTTCGCGCCGCCGGCCGACCAGGTGGGCGAACCGTCTGCCGGGGCGCGCAGCCGCCATCGAACCAGCATGACCACGGTGGCGACCAGCCCCAGCGCGAGCAGGTAGCCGGCCCCGAAGGCCGGTCCGCTGATGCCCCAGGTAGGGCTGTCAGCCGCGGGCGCCTCGCCCGCCGCCAGGCCCACCGGCCCGGCCAGAAGATTCGTCGGCATAGAGAGAGCGTCACCGATGCTCGATGACGTCTCCAGATGTTCGACGGGCCGACTGCCGTCGTCTCCGCGACACCAGGGCGCCCAGCCCAGAGCCGAGTCGGCCGACTTCAACCCCTGGACTACTCGCATCGCCACCGTGGCCAGGCATCGGCGCGGCCACCAGGGCCGACGATGCCTGGCCACCCCGTCCCGGTTCGCTGGTGGAACGAGACCGGTTGATCACCACCTACGTGTTGCCGTCGTCGCGGATTCGGCCAGATCGCGAGCGCGACGACACGTTCGTGGCGATCACCGGCCAGGGGGGGCCGGCCGCCTCGGTGCCAGGCCGGCGGCGGGGCGGCCGGGCGGCGGGGCGGCGTACATGGCGGGGACCGGGCGGGGCAGGCCGAGCTGGCCGTTCCTGGTCGTCGACTGGACCGGGACCAGCGGCGACACCGCGAGGCCGGTCGCCCAGGCCACGGCCAGGCCCCGGGGCGGGATCCGCGCCTCGGACCGCGCGTGCGCCGACGGCTGCTCGCGCGTGTCGTCCTGGCCAGCGGCGGCCAGCCCCGGTGCCGGTGCCGATGCCTGGCCGGACCCCTGGCTGTCCCGGCTGGGGGACGCGCCGGCGGTCTGGCTCTGCCGGGATACCCGCTGTGCCCAGTCCCCGAGCCACGCGACGACCCGGCCGCCGGCCAGCGGGGGCGAGATGAAGTATCCCTGCACCTCGTCGCAGCGCCAGCTTGCCAGGGCCAGCCATGCGGCCTTCGTCTCCACGCCTTCGGCGACGATCCGCAGGTCCAGGGCGTGCGCCAGCGACACGGTCGAGCGGACGATCTCGGCGGCGGACGGGTCCCGGTGCATGTCCCGCAGGAACATCTGGTCCAGCTTGACCTCGTCGGCCGGCAGCTCCCGCAGGTAGGCGAGCGAACAGAAGCCGGTGCCGTAGTCGTCGAGGCTGACGCGCACGCCGAGCCCGCGCAGGTCGGCGAGCGTGCGCCCGGCCTGCTCTCTGGCGGTGATGACCGCCTCCTCGGTGACCTCGACGACGAGGGCGCGCGGCGCGAGCTCGTGGCGGCGCAGCGCGTCGCTGACCAGCTCGACGAAGCCCGCGTCCCCGATCATCGACGGCGGGACGTTCACGGAGACCGACAGCGCCGCGCCGGCCGCGTGCCAGGAGGCGCAGTCGGCGAGGGCGAGGTCCAGCACCCGGCGGGTGAGCTGCGGCATCAGGCCGGCCTGCTCCATCTCGGGCAGGAAGACGGCGGGGCCGCGCAGGCCCTCGCGCGGGTGCTGCCAGCGCACCAGCGCCTCCAGCCCGGTGACCCGGCCGGTGCGCGGGTCTGCCTTCGGCTGGTAGCGCAGCTCGATCTGGTTCTGCTCGAGGGCGCCACGCAGCTCGGCGCGCAGCCGCAGCCTCGCCCGGCCGGGCGACGTGGGCGCGTGCCGGCCGCGCTGGTAGGTGCGCTGGCCGACGCGGGTCAGCTTCGCCTCGTACATCGCCGCCTCGGCGTGACGCAGCAGCTCGGCGGCGCTGCGGCCGTGCGCCGGGGCGTAGGCGATCCCGACGCTGACCTCGGTCTGCACCGGTATGTCGGCGAGCAGCACGGGGGTGCGCAGCGCGTCGCGCAGCCGGCTGGCGAGAAGTTCCGCCCGTCCGGGTCCGGCGTCGCGCAGCAGCACGGCGAACTCGTCGCCGCCGATCCGCGCGGCCAGGTCCGAGGGATGGATCAGGACGCGCAGCCGGTGGGCGACGACGGCGAGCAGCCGGTCGCCGCTCTCGTGGCCGAGAACACCGTTGATCTCCCGGAACCGGTCGATGTCGACGAGGACGAGCGCCGCCGGGGCGGCCTCCCGCACCCGGTGCTCGCCACCGCCGACGACCCGGGTCGCGGCGTCGAGGAAGGCCCGCCGGCCGACCAGGCCCGTCAGCTCGTCACGGCCGCGGAACCGGCGCAGCACCGGCTTCACCCGCGTCGTCAGCAGGCACAGCGAGGTGGCCACCAGCACCGAGGTGAGGAACCCGGCGCGGCCCGTCCAGCCGCCCCCGAACGCGCCGCGGCTCGCCAGCAGCGCGAGGCCGACCAGGACGGTGACGAGCAGGCCCACGACCAGCGCGATCAGCGGCCCGGTCGGACCGGGCGAGACCGGGCTCGCCAGGGCCACCGGCCGGCTGGACGGCACCGCGAATGCCGTGACACCGCCGCCGCCCGCTCCCGTACCGACACCGGGTCCCGTACCGGCACCCGCTGCCTGGCGGTCGCCAGCGCCGAGGCCGGCGGTTGGCCGTCCGCCGCGCGGACCGGCGCCGCGGCGGTGGACCACGCGGCGCCAGCCCGCGAGCGCCGTCCGGGGAAGCACGGGGAACCTGGCCGCGAGCCCCGAGGCGACCAACCCGCTGGCGTTCGCCCCGACCGGGCTCACCAGCGCGCGGCCCACCGGGGTCGGCGGGACACCCGGCATCCTCCGGGCCATCGGCGTCGTGGGGCTGTCCCCGCCCACCGCCAGCTCCTGCACGGCAGCCGCGAGATCTCGCATCCCAGCGCCCACGTCCCGCGCGGCCGCCACCGCCGCCGCGGCGGGCTGGGCTCCGGCGGCCGGCTCGGCCGCCACCGGAGCGGGCGCCGCCAGGTCGTCGACCGGTCGCTTACCGGGCCTCCCCACCGTCCCGGCCCGGGGCTCCCCCCGCGTCGCACCGCCGCCCGCGCCCGTCGTGGCCGCTGTGTCCTCGGTCTGTTCGGCTGGCCGCGGTCGAGCCGTGGCCAGGCCTCCATCCGTCCCGGCCGCGGTCCGCGCTGCGGTCCCGGCCGCCGTCATGATCGGGCCACGGGAATGTCACGTGGCACCGGAGTCCGGCTTCGCCCCTGCATCGGTCCCCCATTGGTGATGCCTACTTGCCTGAGCGCCCGCAATGCCGCCTCCCACGGCCTTTCCGGACGCCTGCGACGAACGCCGTGCCCCGGCACCGCGGCCGCCTTCACCACGGTTGTCGCATTCGGCCGCACAGCGTGCTGGCCCCTGTCCCGGGGCCACTGGCGGACCGGCTGGCGCGACGTAGGCAAGCCCTCCCGAGTTCGGGCGGTTCATGCCGTGCCGTGCCGTCCGACCACACCGCGCATGGCTCGGGAGGTTATCCGAATCCCGGCGAATTCTGGATGGGCACTTGTGGGACCGACTGCGCGCCATCACGCCCGCGGGGACGCCTCGGTCCCGGATTCTCGCTGGTGAGCATGGCAAAACCGCAGGCCACCTCTGCCGAGTGCCACGACGTTGCCTCTTTCGCCCTTCGTCGGCCACGCGCGGGCTCCGGTATCAGGGGTGCCCGTAAGGCCCGTCGATCCGGGTATGTCGACCCAAGCCAGGAGACCCACGTCGCCTGACGATCACGTGAGGCGACGACACTCCCGGAATATTCACCGCTTGTCGCCTCTCAGCGCCTTATGGTGACATCGTTGAGGGGTACCCAGGGCTCGATCGCCGGGAAGACCACGAAGAGCAGCAGCGTCACGACGCCGGCCGCCAGCAGCAGTGCCAGCAGCACCCGCACCGGAATCGGCCCCGGCAGATGGCGGTAGATCCAGCCGTACACGAGTCAGGCCTCCCCTGAAGCGAACGGCACCCCGGCGCCCGGCGCCTTCATAACGGTTCTGTCGAGCGAGGCGAAGACGATGAGCCTGCTTTTTGCCGAGTACTTGGGGTGACAGGTCGTCATCGTCAGAACGGCCGCCGTGGGTGTGGCCCCGGGGTGTTCCGGGACCGGGGCGGTCACGTCGATCCGGTCGGGTGCGACAACCTCCGACCTGGTCATTCGATAGACGTAGTAACGGTCAGAGACCTCCACTACCACCGGATCGCCGGTGCGCAGCTCATCCAACCGGTTGAACGGTTTCCCATAGGTGGTCCGGTGACCTGATACAACAAAGTTGCCCGTTTCCCCTGGCATCGCCGTTCCGGGATAATGCCCGGGCCCTTCCTCCAGCTGGGCCTCGCCGACTCCCTCGACGACGACGGGCGCGTAGTCGTCGCCGAGGCGCGGAATGTGCAGCACCGCGAAGCCCTGACCGACGGCCGGTTTCGGCCGCGTCGCGGGCGGTGGCTGCGACGGCTTCGCGGGCGGTTTGGTGGCCGGCCCGTGCCAGGACGCGGTGAGCCGGTCGTGCAGCCTGCTCTGCGACCTCGCCTGGAACAGGTCGGTGATCCACAACTGGTAGGCCAGGAACAGCGCGACGAGCAGACCCAGGGTGATGAGGAGCTCTCCCACCGCGCGCACGGCCGCGGCGCCCACTCGTCCAAGCCGCGGCCGCGGCGGCTGGCCCGGCGGCGGGGCACTCGGCGGCGCCGCCGAGCCGCGGCCACCGTCTGAGCGGCCACCGTCTGGGCGGCCGTCGTCCGCGCGGCCGTCGGGCGGGCCGGCCTGGCGCGGCACCTGGCCGGCGGGGCCGTCGGCGACCTGGCGCTCCTCGCGGCCGCCGGCCACCAACCCGGCCCCGCGCCATGCCTCGTCCCGGTCCTGAGCCTGGTTCTGGGCTTCCCGAGCCTGGTCCTGGGCTCCCTGGGCCTGTTCCCGGGCCCGAGCCCGGGCCGCGCTGCCGGCGGGGACACCGGCCGGGTACTCGTCCACCGGGTCGCCGTCCGCCGCTCCCACCATGGGAGCACCTTAGGTTATTGAAACATCACTTTACGTGAACAGCATGCCCCCTCTCCGGTCCACGCGGCGTCCCGACACGGAGCGGATCCGCCCGTCACGCCCGCACCGGAACTACAATCGGCGATCACGAGATGACGTATTGTTCTCTGCCGCGTCGGACAAAGGATCCTTGCCCGTGCCGCACAGTCTCCGGCCAGTGTCGCCGGGATCATCGTTGCCCCCGGGATCAGGAGGGACCCCCGAGACGCCCCGCGTCCTGCTTCTCACCGCGCAGGCCGGACCGGGAGTCGACCGCTACGTCGCCGCCGTCGAGGAGGCGCTGCTCGCCGGCGGCGCCACGCTGACCAGGCTGGACCTGCCTTCGGCGGGCCTCGCCGACAGCATCGACCGGCCCGAGACGGCGGCGCGGCCCGCCGAACCGGAGCGCCGTGGCCTGCTGGCCCGGCGCGCCGACCTGCTCGCGAGGACGCCGTTCGGCGCGGGCGTCGGCCCGCAGCCGGGCACCGGCGCCCAGCTGGCGGCGCGGGTGGACGTCGCACGTCGGGCGGCCGGGGCCGCGCGCCGGTTCGGCCACCTCGACGCGCTCGTCGCCGGCCACCCGTCCCTGATCAAGACCGCCGCCGGGGCGGCATCGCTCGGCGGGGCGCGCCGGGTCCCGGTGCTCTGCTACGGGGCCGACATCTGGCGGATACCGCCTACCGACCGGGCGCTGCTCGCGCGTCACCCGCTGATCTATCCGGTGACGGTCAGCTCGTTCTGCGCGGGAGCGCTCGCCGGCACGCGGCTCGCCCGGCTGCTGCCGCCCGGGGTGCCGGCGCGCTGGCGCGCCGCGCTGCTGGCGGAGGGTGGCCGGCGCCGGCCACATCCCCCGGTACCGACGGTGCTGAGCGTCTTCCCGCTCGCCGCCTGGGCCGACAAGGGGCTGCCGACGCTGCTGGCCGCTCTGGAGGTGACGCGCGCCGAGCTCGGCCCGGTGCGCCTCGTGGTCGCGGGGCGGGGCCCCGCGCCGGGCGCGCTGCTCGAGCTGATGTCGGCGACGCCGGACGCCGAGCTGCACGAGTCCCCCGAGGACGAGACCCTGGCCCGGCTGTACGCGACCGCCGACCTGTACGCGCTGTGCACCAGGACGAGGACCGGCGGGACGCGCCCGTGCGGCGAGGGGTACGGCCTCACGCTGTTGGAGGCGCAGCTCGCCGGCTGCGCCGTCGTCGGCCCGGCGCACGGCGGCTCGCGCGACGCCTACCAGGAGGGCGTCACCGGCGTGACCCCCGTGGACGAGTCCCCGCGGGCGCTGGCCGACGTGCTCGTCGGCCTGCTGCGCGACCGTGCCCGGCTGACCAGGACCGGCCGGCGTGGCGCCGAGTGGGCCGAGCTGGTCACCCGCCCCGACGACCACCTGCGCGCGGTCTTCCAGACGCTGCTAGGCGGCCCGCCCACCGTGCCGCCCGGCCCGCCCGCCGCCGCAGCGGTCGCGGCGGCGGTCCAGAACGGGTCGGCGCCACCCGACCAGCGAACGGCTCCCGACCGTCCCAGGACCCTGCCCGCCGCCTCCCTCGCCTGGCCGCGCGACTAGGCCGGGCCAGGCAGGCAGGCCAAAGCCAGGTGGGCGGGGTCAGGGGCGGGCGGCGCGCAGCCGGGTGAGCAGGGCGTACTCGTCGAAGTAGAGGCGGTTCTCGACGACCCGGCCGGCGCGGACCCGGTAGACCTCGGCGATCCGCAGGCTGACCCGGGCGCCGGTCGGCTCGGCCCGCGCACCCCACGGGCTCACGTAGGCCCCCACGTGCGTGGCCGTGAGGGTGTACTCCTCGACGACCATGTCGTCCTGCTCGACCAGGAGGTGGGTCTCGGCCGCGAGGTCGGCGAAGGCCCCGAGGAAGGCGTCGACGTAGGCCGTCGCCGCGTCCCGGCCGCGCGCGACCACGCCGCCGGGGGCCTCGAGGACCAGCTCGTCGTCGAGCAGCTCGGCGAGCGCCGCCGCGTCGTCCGCCTCGAAGGCGGCCAGCACCCGCCGTACCGTCTCCAACGCCGCGCCCACGACCGCCCCGCGCCCTTCCCTCGCCGCGTCTGCCTCAGGCGTCGCGCCCGCCCGCGGCGGGCGCCCTGGTGCCGGTCTATTCGAGGTAGTCGCGCAGCTTCTGGGAACGCGACGGATGCCGCAGCTTCGAGAGAGTCTTCGACTCGATCTGCCGGATCCGCTCCCGCGTCACCCCGAACTCCCGACCGACCTCCTCCAACGTCCGAGGATGCCCATCCGTCAACCCGAACCGCAGCTGGATGACCTTCTTCTCCCGATCCGACAACGTGTGCAACACCGAATCCAGCTGCTCCTGCAACAACAGGAAACTCGCCGCATCCACCGGCACCACGGCATCGGTGTCCTCGATGAAGTCACCGAGGTGGGAGTCCTCCTCCTCACCGATCGGCGTCTCCAGCGACACCGGCTCCTGCGACACCTTCTGGATCTCCCGGACCTTGTCCGGGGTCAGGTCCATCTCCTTGSCGATCTCCTCCGGGGTGGGCTCACGGCCCAGGTCCTGCAGGAGCTG